>NZ_JAFMPZ010000663.1 GCF_017353455.1 Streptomyces laculatispora | reverse complement strand
AGCGTGACCGCACCGGTGCGGGCCCAACCCCCAGGACCCGCGCGCGCCGCACCCCTCCCGTCACCCGGCGAGGACGCGGAAGCGCGCGGTACGGGCCCGCCGGGGCCCGGCCACGCCGCCAGTCGGCGTACCGGTACGCGCAACAGAAAGGGCGCTCCATGACCGCATACGGCCACTTCGCCAGGTCACTGCGACTGCGGCGGCTCTACCGCCACAGCACGGCCGGCCTGATGATCACCCCTCTCGACCACTCGATCAGTGATGGACCCGTGGTGCCCAAGGGCACGACGCTCGACCAGCTCGCCGGCCGGCTGGCCGCCGGCGGCAGCGACGCGGTCGTCGTGCACAAGGGCAGCGTGCGCCACATCAGCCCGGAGCGGTTCGCCGCGATGTCGCTGATCATCCATCTCAACGCGTCCACCAACCAGGCACTCGACCCGAACGCCAAGTACGTGGTGACCGAGGTCGAGGAGGCGCTGCGGCTCGGCGCGGACGCGGTCAGCGTCCACGTCAACCTCGGCTCCGACGACGAACGGCAGCAGATCGGCGACCTCGGGCGGATCGCCGACGCCTGTGACCGCTGGAACCTGCCGCTGCTCGCCATGGTGTACCCGCGCGGCCCGCGCATCACCAACCCGCGTGACCCGGAGATGGTGGCGCACGCCGTCACCGTGGCGTCCGATCTGGGCGCGGACCTGGTCAAGACCGTCTTCCTCGGCTCCACCGCGGAGATGCTCGACCTGACCGCGGCCTGCCCGGTGCCGGTCCTGGTCGCGGGCGGCCCCGCGCTGCCCGCCGAGGAGGACGTGCTGCGGTACGTCCGCGACGCGCTGGCCGGCGGCGCGGGCGGGGTGGCGATGGGCCGCAACATCTTCCAGGCGCAGAACCCGCAGCGGCTCGCGGCGAAGGTCGCCCGGCTGGTCCACCACTTCCCCGAACAGCACTTCGGCCCGGACCCGTTCCCGGCCGCCGACCGGACGGACGAGCGGCTGACGCCCGACCACGCCCCGGATCACCTCGGAGCCCCGGCGCCCTTCGACGAGAACACCCACCACCTTTCCGATCTGACAGGAGGTCCGCATCATGACGGACGCAAAACTGTGCTGGCTTGACGTTCGCGGAACCGGCAACGCCACCGCCGCCGTACTCGAGGAGGCGATGCACCAGCGGATCGACGGCATCGTCGCCGCCGACCCGGCCGTCTTCAACGGACTGCCGCCCACCGTGCGCAAGATCCTGCTCTTCCCCGACGGCCTCGACGCCGTCCCCGCCGACCTCGGCGCCACCGACGTGGTCATCGTCCCCGGCGGCCGGGACGCCCGGTCGGAGCTGATGGCCGCGCACCCCGGCGTGGAGTTCGGCCGGTACGTCGAGATCGTGGACGCCGACACCCTGGAGGACGCCTGCCTGGCGGCCCGCCTGGAGCCGTGGAGCATCCTCGACTTCCGCGACCCGACCAAGATCCCGCTGGAGATCGTGATCGCGGCGGCGACCGGCTCGCCCGGCTCGATCATCACGACCGCGTCCAACACCGAGGAGGCCGAGATCATCTACGGCGTGCTCGAACTCGGCTCGGACGGGGTGCTGATGCGGGCCGACACCGTCGGCAACGCGACCGCCCTGCGCACCGCGGCCACCTCCCGCAGCGGTGAGATCCCGCTGGTGGAGCTGACCGTCGTCAAGGCCACCCACATCGGCATGGGCGAGCGGGCCTGCGTCGACACGACGACACACTTCCGCAAGGACGAGGGCATCCTCGTCGGCAGCCACTCCAAGGGCATGGTCCTGTGCGTCAGCGAGACCCACCCGCTGCCGTACATGCCGACCCGCCCCTTCCGGGTCAACGCCGGCGCCCTGCACTCGTACACCGTCTCGGAGAACGGCCGCACCAACTACCTGAGTGAACTGCACTCCGGCAGCACGGTCCTGGCCGTCGACGTCAAGGGCCGGACCCGTCCGGTCAGCGTCGGCCGGGTGAAGATAGAGACCCGGCCGCTGATCTCCATCGACGCGGTGGCCCCGGGCGGCCAGCCGGTCAACCTGATCCTCCAGGACGACTGGCACGTGCGGGTGCTGGGTCCGGGCGCCGCGGTCCTCAACTCCACCGAGCTGAAGCCGGGCGACACGATCCTCGGCCACCTGCCGACGGCGGACCGCCATGTCGGCTACCCGATCGACGAGTTCTGCCTGGAGAAGTAGTCCGGCGCGGGCCCACCCGCGTAGCACCATCCGCACGATCCGCATCACCTCGCCACGCCCCGGCACCTCTTGTGCCGGGGCCGACGCGGGTGTCCGGACGCTGCCCAGGGGGCCGCTCACAGCAGCCCGTGCTCGATCGCGATACGGGCCGCGTCGAACCGGTTGCGGCCGCCCAGCTTCTTGATCGCGGCCGAGGTCAGATTGCGTACGGTCCCGCCCGCCAGGAACAGCTCCCCCGCGATCTCCTTGACGGTCGCCCCGCCGGCGGTGAGCCGCAGCACGTCCACCTCGCGCACACTCAGCGAGGCATCACCCACGGCCACCGTCCGCAGCAGCGAGGGATCGACCGTCAGACAGCCCCCCGCCACCCCCATCAGCGTCGTGATCAGCTGCGGCAGCCGCGCGTTCTTCGGTACGACGCCCAGCGCCCCGGCCGCGACCGCCCGGTCCACCACCGACTGCGTCGCCGCGCCCACCATCAGCACGACACCGCACCTGAGGTGCTGGGTGCGCACATCGGCGGCGGCCCGCAGGGCCTTGCCGCCCATGGTGGACTCACCGAGCAACAGCACGGTCGGCCGGTGCCGTTCGACGGCGGGAAGCACCGACTCGTAGGACGTGGCGAGCCCCACGACCTCCAGTCCGTCGGCACTGTTCAGGGTCTCGGCGAAGGCTTCCAGGACGAGTTGGTGGTCGCCGGCGACGACGATTCGTACGGACATGTGATCAACCCCCGTATGGTTGACGGATCCGCTGAGCGGCGAATCCTCAGCAGGACTGCGGTCTGCGGTGCAGCAACTGGTCCACGAGCCCGTGGGCCGCCTCCTCATGGCCTTCGGTGCGGTCGGCCATGTCGATCTCGATGTGCCGTGCGCCGGGCGGCAGCGCGGCGGCGACCGTCGCCGACATGGTGCGGTAGGCCGCCGTCCGCTCCCCGGTGCAGGGGGCCGCGGGGATCACCACCACGCAGACGGCGACGGAACCCAGGTCCGCGGCGATCTGGGCGGGCAGCGTGCGGAAGGTGTCGGCCCGTTCGATGTCGGCCCGGTAGGGCAGGGCAACCATCCCGATCTCGGCCAACTCCTTGCAGAGGAAGGCCGCGTTGGTGGCCGCGTCGTCGCCACGTCCCCGGTGCTCCGCCCCGACCACCGCGACCTTCGCGCCGGCGGCACAGAGCCGGATGGTGATGATCCGGCCAATTCCGGTGGTGGCGTCGACGACGAGAACGACACGGCCTTCGAGGGCTTCAGGCGCGTAACTCTCTGCATGGGACACCGCGGCTCCTGAGCAGTTAATGTGTTGAACGTGTGAACTGGTGAGCCAGGGGAGTTGCGTGGTGCGCGACGCGACCTGCGTCGACTGCCACGTGCCTGACTCGGCACGTGCGCAGGATTCGGCCGCGATCCGGGGGAGACACACGTGGACGAGGTTTCGTCGCTCGATCAGGAGACGCTCGCGGTCTACCGCGCGATCCTTTTCCACAAGGAACACGATCCGCTCAAACTCGCCCAACTGCTCGACATGGATACCGGTGGAGTGGAGGAGGCCCTGGGACGGCTCTCGCAGCTGTCCCTGCTCGCACCGTCCCGTGACTCACCCGGAACCCTGCGCGCGGTCAACCCGTCACTCGGCCTGAAGGTCCTGCTCCAGCGGGAACAGGACGAACTGGCCGCGCGCCAGCAGCGCATCGAACAGAACCGCGCGGCACTGGCCGCCCTCGCCGCCGAGTACACGGCCTCCGGCCGCTCCTCCTCCGACCGGACCGAACAGCTCGACAACGTCGACGACATACGGATCAGGCTGGAGGCCCTCGCCGAGTCCTGCCAGCGCGAGTCCCTGGCCTTCCACCCCGTGGGCGGGCTGACCGAGGAGTCGATCGAGGCGGGCCGGCCGCTGAACGAGCGGGCACTCGCCCGCGGGGTCCGGTTCCGTTCGATCTACCTCGACAGCGTCGCCAACGACCGGGTGACCAAGGCGCACGCCCAGTGGATGGCGGAACGGGACAGCGAGATCCGTACCTCACCCACCCTGCCGATGCGGCTGCTCATCGTCGACACGACCGCCGCCGTCGTCGCCGGCCTTCCCGGTCAGGCGGGCCCCTCCGCACTGCTGTTCAGCAGTCAGCCGGTGGTGCTCGCCATGCGGGCCCTGTTCGAGGCGTACTGGGAACACGCGGCCCCCCTGCACGGCCCCGGACATCCGGGCGAGGCCCTGGCCTGCGGGCTCACTCCGCAGGAACGCAAGCTCCTCCAGCTCCTGTCCAGCGGTCTCACCGACGACGCGGTGGCCCGTGCGCTGGGCATCGGGGTCCGCACCGAGCGGCGCATCATGGCCGAGCTGATGGAACGGCTCGGCGCGTCCAGCCGGTTCGAGGCCGGGGTGCAGGCGACGCGTCGGCAGTGGATCTGACGCGCGGCGCCCGCCGTGCCACCGGCCCGCTTCACGAGGAGGCCGGCGGAGCGGGCCAGACGAAGTCGTCCGGCGTGTGCGAACCGCCGCCGTGGCCCGGCGCGACCGGCCACACGAAGTCGCCCGGCATCCGCTGGCCGCCCGACCCGTCCCCCGGCGCGACCGGCCACACGAAGTCGTCCGGCGTACGCGGGTTGCCGCCCGGAGCCGTCGGCCACACGAAGTCCAGGGTGCTGTGCTGCGTCGCCGCCACGCCCACGTCCACGCCTGCGGCCTGAGCGGGAGCGGCCCAGGCGAGGGCCCCCAGCACTCCGGCGGCCAGGGTGGTGACGACTGCGGTACAGCGGGTGACACGGGTGGCTCGGGACATGGCTGGTCTCCATTCCAGGCGTGACGATGACCGGATCGGCAGTGCGTTCGGAGCCAGTGGTGCTCGGCAGCTCCCCCGGACCGGTTCGCGATTTCCGCTTTCCGGCCGCTGAGATGAGATAACCACCGGCGCCGCCGTGCTGTCCGCATCCTGCGAGGCCAGGAAGCTGCCTGGCAGGGAGTTGCCCAGCCGCGGACCGCGCTCGTGGCCGGCCCCCCTCCGGCAACACCCCTTACGCTGTTCCCCTTTGCGCGCCGCCGAGCCGAGGGAGACACCACCGTGGAACGCCGCCCGGACGAGAAGTACCCGCCGATCGAGCCGTACGAGCAGGGGATGCTCGATGTCGGAGAAGGCAACCTCGTGTACTGGGAGGCGTGCGGCAACCCGGCCGGCAAACCCGCCGTCGTCGTGCATGGCGGACCGGGCTCGGGGTGCGCGGAGCGGCCCCGGCAGTACTTCGACCCGGAGCGCTACCGCGTGATCCTCTTCGACCAGCGGGGCTGCGGCCGCTCCACCCCGCACGCGAGCGACCCGGCCGCCGACCTGCGGTTCAACACGACGGACCGGCTGATCGCCGACATGGAGCGGCTGCGCGTCCGGCTGGGCATCGACAAGTGGCTGCTCTACGGGGGTTCCTGGGGCTCGACGCTGATCCTCGCGTACGCCGAGCAGTACCCGGAGCGGGTCAGCGAGATCGTGATCCCGGCCGTGACCACGACCCGCCGCTCCGAGATCGACTGGCTGTACCGGGTCGCGGGGCGGATCTTCCCCGAGGCATGGGACCGGTTCCGGGCCGGGGTCCCGGAGGCCGCGAGCGACGCGACCCCCGACGTGCTCGCCGCGTACGCCCGGCGGACGGAGAGCCCCGACCCGGAGGTGCGGGCGCGGGCGACGGCCGACTGGTGCGCCTGGGAGGACGCGGTGCTCTCCCAGGAGGCGTACACCGGACCGCCGCCGTACAGCGGCCGGCCCGCACGCGCGCAGCAGGCACTGGTGCGGATCTGCGCGCACTACTTCTCCCACGGCGCCTGGCTGGAGGAGGGCCAGCTGATCCGGGACGCCGGGCGGCTGGAGGGGATCCCGGGCGTGCTGGTGCACGGGCGCTTCGACCTGGGCGGCCCGCTGGGCACCGCGTGGGAGCTGGCGAAGGCGTGGCCGGACGCGGAACTGACCGTGATCGACGACGCGGGCCATCTCGGCGGGGCGGCGACGAGCCGGGCGGTACTGGCGGCGCTGGACCGGTTCGCGGACCGATAGCGGGCCCGGCACCACCGGCCCGAGGCGGCCCGGTACCACCGAACAAGGGGCCGGGAATCGACGCTTGGGCAATCATGTAGCGGGCATCGCAGTTGAGTTGAGCGGGGGGCTTTTGATGCGTGGTGAGATTCTCGACGGCAGATACCGGCTGACCGAACCGATCGGCTCGGGGGGTATGGGCCGGGTCTGGCAGGCCGAGGACGAACGGATCGGACGCAAGGTCGCGGTCAAGGTCCTGCCCCGCGTCGACGAGGAGACCTCCGCGACCCGTTTCGCGCGCGAGGCCCGGGTCGTGGGCGGCCTGTCGAGCCCGCACATCGTCACCCTGCACGACTTCGGCGAGGCGCGGGTGGCGGGGGAACGCGTCCTCTACCTCGTCATGGAGCACCTCCAGGGGCACGATCTGGGCGCCGTGCTGGAGAGCCGGCGCCCCGGACTCCCCTCGCCCGCCGAGGTGACGGCCTGGGCCGTCGAGATCTGTACGGGTCTGGGGACGGCGCACCGGGCGGGGATCGTGCACCGGGACATCAAGCCGGCCAACATCTGGCTCACCACCGCCGGGACGATAAAGATCCTCGACTTCGGCATCGCCCGGATGCTGGCCCCGGCCGCCTCGATGACGCGTACCGACCTGACCGCCGTCGGGTTCGTGATCGGCACCCCGCTCTACATGTCGCCGGAGCAGATCCGGGCACCCGAGGTGCTGGACAGCCGCAGCGATCTGTACTCCCTGGGCTGCCTCCTCCATACGCTGCTCACCGGCGGGCCCCCGTTCGACGGGGCCGGTACGGCGGTGCTGGCCCAGCACCTCGGCGACGTCCCCGAGCCACCGAGCGCCCGCCGGCCGGAGCTCGCGGGCTTCCCCGGGCTCGACGCGCTGATCCTGCGGCTGCTGGCGAAGGAGCCGGACGAGCGCCCGGCGGACGCGGCGGAGGTGGCGGCGCTGCTGCGCGCCGCGATCGGGGCCGGGCACCCCGGGACCGTCGTGGCCGCCGAGCCCCCAAAGGCACCGGCACCGACGCCCGCGGCGCCCGCTCCCGGGT
>NZ_JAFMPZ010000447.1 GCF_017353455.1 Streptomyces laculatispora | reverse complement strand
GAGCCGGAACGGGGCGCGTGGCGCGCACTGGAGCGTGCGGAGGATTTGCATGTCCAGAGCGTCCATCACGGTGGAAGTGTGCCATGGAGCGCCGAGTCCATAGTGGTTTGTGATCAATTCAAGCAGGCTCTTTGTTGATTCTGCCTGGTTTCGCCGATGCTGGCGTGCGGGTCCGTCCGATGAGGCCTGGCTTCCCCCGGAACCGGCTCTCACTTGCGGCTCGGTGCCTCCGGCGCCGTCCGGGAGGCCGCTGCGGCCGTGAACCGGCGCTCGCGCGGACGCAACCCCTGCTGGACATCAACCGCGGCGCACCGCGCCGCAAAGGAGTGCATCCGTGAACGTCACACCCTCGGCGAGCGGGCCGGCCGACCGGCGGGCGGCCACGCTCGCCATGGCCTGCCTGGGCGTATTCGTCGCCTACTTGCCGGTGACCACCGTCTCCGTGAGCCTGCCTGCCATCCAGGCGGCACTGGGCGCGTCGACGGCCCAGCTGTCATGGGTCCAGGACGCGTTCGTCCTGCCCATGGCCGCGTTCATCCTGACCGCCGGAGTGTTCGGTGAGGTCCACGGGCGCAAGAAGGTGTTCCAGGCGGGCCTGCTGTCCTGCGCGGTCGGTGCCGCCGTCGCCCTGACCGCCCCGTCGATCCAGCTGCTGTGGGCCGGCCAGGCCCTCGCCGGACTCGGTGCGGCCGCGCTGCTGCCCACGACGCTGGCCCTGATCAGCCACGCGGTGCCCGACCACCGCGAGCGCGGCAAGTTCATCGGCCTCTGGGCCACCTCACTCCTGCTGGCACTGGCCGTCGGTCCGCTGATCGCCGGAGCCATCCTGGAGCACGCCGCCTGGCGGTGGATCTACCTCCTGGTCATTCCCGTCTCGCTGCTCGCGATGGTGGTCGCCGCGCGGCTGCTGACCGACTCGCGCGCCCCGCACGGGCGGCGGCTGGACTGGCCGGGCCAGATCACCGCCGCGTCCGCGATCACCGCGCTGGTGTACGGCGTGATCGAGGGCGGTGCCGGTTCGTTCACCGACGCCCGGGTCCTGGTGGCGCTGTTCATCGCCGTGGCCGGCGCCGTCGCCTTCGTCCTGGCCGAGCGGCGCAGCGACAGCCCGATGCTGGATCTGACGCTGTTCCGCAGCCCGGCGTTCACCGCCACCACGCTCGTCGCGATGATCACCTTCCTGGCGCTGATCGGCTTCTTCTTCCTCCTGAGCCTCTACTTCGGCCTGGTGCAGCAGCTCGACACCCTCCAGGCGGGCTGGCGTCTTCTCGTGGTCACCGGCGCCGCCATCATCGTCGGCGCTCCCGTCGGACGGCTGATGCACCGGGTGTCCGCCCGTATCCTGATCACCGCCGGACTGCTCGTCGTCTCCGGCGCACTGCTCTCGCTGACCACCGTCGACGCGGACACCTCGTTCGCCTCCATCGCCTGGCGGCTGGCACTGCTGGGCCTGGGGATGGGCGGCGTCCTGACACCCATGACAGTCACCGCGGTCGCTGCCGTGCCTCCCCATCTGGCGGGTATGGCCGCGGCAGGCAACAACGCCTTCCGGCAGGTCGGCGCGGCACTCGGCCCGGCCGTCCTGGGGGCCCTCCTCACGGCCCGCGCCCTCGATACCTTCCCCGCGCACCTCGCCGACGCCGGGATCACGGGAGCGGCCGGACAGAGCATGGCCGAGACCGCGCGGGCGGGCGGTCTCGGCGCGGTCGCCCAGATGAACCTGGGCGCCGGCACGGGTCAGGCCCTGGGCGCCGTGGGCGACGCCTTCCTCGACGGCCTCCGCCTCTGCCTGATCGTCGCCGCCGCTCTCACGCTGTTCGCCGCCCTGGTCTCCGCGATACTCCTGCGCCGCCCGCGCGGGACGTCCACCTCCACCGTCACCGCCTCCTCCAGCGGTGAGCCCGCCGCCGCGCAGGCCCACGCGGGCTGACGGACGGCTGCCCGCGACTGGGCACAGCGCCGGGAAGCAGCTCCCGCGCGCCGGCCCACGGCCGGTGCGCGGGACCGCTGCGTCCTGTCCCCGCCCCTACCGGCAGACTGGAGCCAAGGGAGAACCGCACGAACAAGGAGCACCATGGATTCCCTCTCCACGGCCTCTGCCCCAGCCGTCGGCCCGCTGCTGGAGGACTTCTCCCTGGAGATGACGGGCAAGGACGTCCCCAGGCTCGAAGAGGCCCGCGACCGCATCCCGGCCGGCACCCGGATCAATGTCACCTTCCTCGGCAACGAGGACCTGGGTGTGCGGCTGGCCGCGGCCCGCGCCGTCCGGCAGCTCGGATACACCCCGGTCCCGCACATATCGGCTCGCCGTCTGCGCTCCCGGTCGGAACTGGAGGAACTCCTCGCCGCGTTCCGCGCCGACGGCACAGCCGACAACGTCCTCGTCATCGGCGGTGACCCCGCCACACCTCACGGCCCCTACGACGACTCCCTCGCGCTCATCCGCTCCGGGCTCCTACAGTCGTACGGTGTACGGCACGTCGGCATCGGCGGCTACCCCGAGGGGCACCCTTCCATCGCCGGACCGGTGCTCTGGTCGGCGATCGAGGACAAGACCACTGCCCTCGCCGGGCAGGGGCTGTCCGGCGATGTCATCACCCAGTTCGGCTTCGACGCTGACCCGGTCCTCGCCTGGGTCGAGTCGCTGCGGAAACGGGGCATCGACGCACCGGTGCGCGTCGGGGTCCCCGGCCCCGCCGGGATCAGGCGGCTGATGACGTACGCCGCGC
>NZ_JAFMPZ010000446.1 GCF_017353455.1 Streptomyces laculatispora | reverse complement strand
CCACCACCACCCCGTACGAGGCGGCGATCGACAGCAGGTTGAGGACGGCGGCCTTCACCGCGGCCAGGACGCCGCGGAACACGATCAGGATGATGACGAAGGCCAGGCCGACCACGACGGCGATGATGAGCGGGAGGCGGCTGACGATGATGCCGAGAAAGTCCTCCTGGGCCGCGGTCGTTCCGGTCACATAGGCGGACGCTTCGGTGCCGGACACCCCTTTCGGCAGGACGTCGTCCTTGAGGTGGTTGAACAGTGTGGTCGTGCCCGCGTCCTGCGGGGCCTCGGCGGAGACGGCGTTGCCGATGAGGAGGGCTCCGTCGTCCGTCGCCCGGAGCGGGCTCACGCCGGCCGCGCCGGGGACATCGGCGAGCGTCCTCTGGAGACTGCTCGCCAGCGCCGAGCGGTCCGCGCCGGGCACCGCGCTCTGATCGACGACGAGGGTGAAGGGGCCGTTGGCGCCCGGCCCGAAGCCGGTGGAGATCAGATCGAACGCGCGCCGGTCGGTGAAGCTCGTCGGATCCGCTCCGTCGTCGATGTGTCCGAGGCGGATGGAGAACAGCGGGATCGCGAGGACCCCCACCACGACGAGCCCGGCGAGCAGGAACCACCAGGGCCGCCGCTCGACCCGCTGGGCATACCGGTGCCAGCCGCCCTGCGACGCGGTGCCCGGCACGGCCCCGCCCTCGGCGACCGGCGGCCGTACCCGGTAGCGGTCGATGCGCCTGCCGATGAGCCCCAGCAGTGCGGGGACCAGGGTGACCGCGCCGATGACCGCGGTGATGACGGTGACCGCGGCGGCGGCCCCCAGCTTGCCGATGAAGCTCACCCGGGAGACGTACAGCCCGGCGAGCGCGACGATGACGGTGCAGCCGGAGACCAGCACGGCACGCCCGCTGGTGGCCACGGCCCGGCCGGCGGCCCGGACCGGATCGCCACCGTCCATGACGGTCTGACGGTGGCGGGTGATCAGGAACAGGGCGTAGTCGATCCCGACTCCCAGCCCGATCATGGTGGCGAGCGTGGGGGATACGCTCGCGAACGCGGTGGCCGCGGCCACCAGCGACAGGATGCTCAGCCCGACGACCACGCTGATGAGCGCGGTCAGCAGCGGGACAGCGGCGGCGATGATGCTGCCGAATCCGATGAGCAGTACGACCACCGCGACGACGAAGCCGATGGCCTCGCTGGTCCGGTCCTTGGTCTCGGGCCTGGCGAGCTCGCCCAGCGGTCCGCCGTACTCGACGTCCACCCCGGCGGTGCGCAGCGGTCTCACCGCCGTGTCGACCTGGTGGAGATAGGCGCGGTCCAGCGCGGGCGGGTTCACGTCGAACCGCACGGTGATGTACCCGATCGTGCCGTCCTTGGACAGTGCCGTGGACGTCGGCGAGGACGAGGAGGGCAGCGGGTTCTGGGCGGACAGCACGTGCGGCAGCTTCTGCAGGCTGCTCACTGCCTGGTCGACCTGGCTCCGCACCTCGGTCAGGGGCTGGTGCGCGTCGTGCAGAACCACCTGCGCGCCGATGCCGCCCGCGGCGGGGTCGTGTGCCTTCAGCAGCTCGGCGCCGGTGTTCGACTGGGTGCCGGGCAGGCTGAAGTTGTCGGAGTACGTCCCCCCGAACGCACTCTGGAGGGCGTGCAGCCCGCCGAGGGCGATCACCCAGGCAATGATGACCACGACGAAGTGGCGGGCACACCACTCGCCCAGCCGCAGCAGCCACCCCCCGCGCGGCTTCCCCAGTGCTGCGCAGGTGCTGCCGCTGGGCGGGGCCATGCGTTCTCCCGTAGCAAGGGACGGGCCGTTCAGCCGGGGCGCACCGCGTCCCTCGTGTCCAATTCGAGAACGTAGATGTTGCTACGGGAGCCGGGGTCGCGACACGTGCGGCGGACCGGCCCGTTCCGTCGCACGGCCGGTACGAGGTGCCCGCCCCGTCGTCGGGCCCCGGCACCGCGTCGTCGGGCCGCAGGGCGTGCGGGGGCCGGTCAGTCCTTCTCGTGTGCCGCGGCGATGAGCGTGAGCGCCTCGGTGATGGCCGTCTCCGCGGTCGCCTTGTCGAGGCCGAGGCCGGTCAGCAGTCCCGTCCCGTCCTCGTGCTCCAGCAGGGCGAGCAGGATGTGCTCCGTACCGATGTAGTTGTGCCCCATCCGCAGCGCCTCGCGGAAGGTGAGCTCCAGCGCCTTGCGGGCATCGGCGTTGTAGGGGATGAGCTCGGGCAGCTCCTCCTCGGAGGCGGCCGGCAGCGCCTCGGTGGCGGCCTGGCGGACGGTGTCCAGGGGCACCCCCTGGGCCTTGATGAACGCCGCCGCGAGCCCCTCCGGCTCACTGAGCAGCCCGAGCACGAGGTGCTCGGTGCCGATCTCGCTGTTGCCCGCGGCGCAGGCCTCGTTCTGCGCGGTCATCACGACGTTCTTCGCGCGCGGGGTGAAGCGGCCGAAGCCCTGACTGGGGTCGAGGCCGGTCGGCTCGCCGGGACCCTTGGCGACGAACCGCTTCTGTGCCGCCTGCCGGGTCACCCCCATGCTCTTGCCGATCTCCGTCCAGGAGGCGCCGGAGCGCCGCGCCTGGTCCACGAAGTGGCCGATCAGGTGGTCGGCCACTTCGCCGAGGTGGTCGGCGGCGATGACGGCGTCCTGGAGCTGGTCGAGGGCGTCGGGGTGGACCTTCTTGATGGCTGCGATGAGGTCGTCGAGACGGATCGGATGCGTGGGACCCACTGGCTGCGTCATGTGTCAACCTTAGGTTGACAGTCGCCTCGTCGTCAACCTTCCGTTGACAGTGGAGTGGGAGCGAGGGCGGCAGTGCCCCGGCCGGCCGCGAAAGCCCCCGATACGACGAACGCGCCGGCCGACGGTGTTCGTCGGCCGGCGCGTCCGGTCAGCTGTTCAGCCAGCGGGCCGGGATCAGAGCACCCCGGAGTCGGCGATGGTGACCTTCGCCTTGGTCCGGCCGCTCTGCGAGCCGAGACCCTCGATCTTGGTGACCAGGTCCAGGCTCTCCTGGTCGGCGACCTCGCCGAACACCACGTGCTTGCCGTCCAGCCACGACGTCACGATGGTCGTGATGAAGAACTGCGAACCGTTGGAGTTCGGTCCGCTGTTCGCCATGGAGAGCAGTCCGGGCTTGGTGTGCGCCAGCTTGAAGTTCTCGTCGTCGAACTTCGCGCCGTAGATGCTCTTGCCGCCGGTGCCGTCACCGCGGGTGAAGTCGCCGCCCTGGAGCATGAACTCGGGGATGACCCGGTGGAAGGACGAACCCTTGTAGCCGAAGCCGTGCTCGCCGGTCGCCAGCTGGCGGAAGTTCTCCGCGGTCTTGGGAACGACGTCGTCGTACAGATTGAAGACGATCCGCCCGGCGGGCTCGTCGTTGATGGTGATGTCGAAGTAAACCTTGCTCGTCATGGAACCATCCTGACATCCGGCCGTGCGGCCCCGACGGGCGGGCGCGGCGAAACGCCGCTCACGGGTGACGGGCCGGGCGCAGGTGGTCGAAGCGGGCGGGCACGCGACAGCGGCCCCGCACCCGTTCCCCCACCCGCCCCTTGCCGTCAGGCTCCGGTGCTCCCGTCGATCCGCTCGCGGAGCAGGTCGGCGTGGCCGCTGTGACGGGCGTACTCACCGATCATGTGTGTGTAGATCCACCGCAGACTCACCTCGCCGCCCATGAAGGGAGCGGTGTCCTCCAGCGCCCGCGCGGCACAGTTGGCACGGGACAGGACGATCTCGCCCTGCCACGCCGTGAGGGCCTGTGCGAAGGAGGCGTCGGCGGAGATCTCGAAACCCCCGTCCTGGCCGTTGGAACCGGCCGGCGCGACGTGGGTGGGCGGGGCGTCCTCGGCGGCGAGCACCCGGCGGAACCAGTTCCGCTCGACCTCTGTCAGGTGCTGGACCAGTCCCAGCAGCGTCAGCGACGACGGCGGCACGGAGGCGTCACGGACCTGCTCATCGGCCAGGCCTTCGCACTTCACGCCCACGGTGGCCCGGTAGAAGTCGAGCCAGCTCTCCAGATTGGTGCGTTCGTCGGCGTTCAGGGGCGGCATCGGGCGTTCGGTGTGCGTCATGATCACCGATCGTGTCACCCGGGTCTGACAATCGCGCCGTTACGGCCGTCGGCGGGGCTTTCCGCGCTTGGCTCCCGCGGCGCCCTTGGCCCCCCGGGAGCCCTTCGCCCCCTTCGCGCCTCCGGAGCCGCTCCGAGCCCCCTTTCCCGCGGCCGCGCCGGCGGCGGGCTTGCGTCGGGCACCGCCGGTCTCCGGGGCCTTGCGCTTGGGCTGCGCCGCGGGCGCCGTACTGCGGCCCCGGGTGCTGTTCACCGTCCGCCCGCGGACGATCCCGATGAAGTCCTCCACCAGATCGGTGGTCCGGTCCTCCGGCCACGACAACGCGATGCGTGACTCGGGTGCGCCCGAGAGCGGCCGGTATGTCAGGTCCTTGCGGTGGTGCAGGCGGGCGAGCGACTGCGGGACGGCGAGGACGCCCACCCCGGCCGCCACCAGCTCGATGGCGTCCGCCGTCGTGGCCGGGCGCTCGATCGCGGGCAGGCCGGGCAGGCCGTCCCAGCCGAGGGTGTCGTCCAGCGGATGCAGCACGATCTCGTCGGCCAGGTCCTCGACGGAGATCTCGTCGACCGCCGCCACCACGTGGTCCTTGGGGATCACGACCACGGTCGCCTCGGTGTAGAGGGGGATCGCGCTGAGGTCCGTCCGGTCGACCGGCAGCCGGACGAAACCCGCGTCGGCGCCGCCACCGAACAGCAGGTCCGACGCCTCGGCGGCGGGCACCGCGACGAGGGTGAGGGGGATGCCGGGCAGGCGCTCGTTCCAGATCCGCACCCACTTGGTGGGCGTCACCCCCGGGACGTACGCGAGCCGGAACGAAGGGGTTGCTTCCGAGCCTGTCACCCCGCCAGGTTACCGGTCGTGGTCAGCGGCGGCGCACACGCTCGATACTCTTGACCCCATGACGTCGCACCAGACCACCCAGACAATGAAGCCCGCGACCGCGGCGAAGAAACTGGGTGTGTACCTCGAGGCCACCCCCACCGAGTTCCAGGAGGGTGTCGTCTCGCGCACCGAGCTGGCGGCACTCCAGTCCGATCCGCCCGAGTGGCTGCAGAAGCTGCGAAGCAACGGCCCGCACCCCCGGCCGGTGGTCGCCGCCAAGCTCGGCATCTCCATCTCCGGCCTCGCGCGCGGCGGCGTCACGGACGCCCTCACCACGGAGCAGATCGACGCGCTGAAGCAGGACGACCCCGAGTGGCTGCGCAAGGAGCGCGCCACCCAGGCCGAGGTCCGCAAGGAGACGGTGCGCATCAAGGAGCGGAACGCGGAGCGCAGCGGCAAGGCGCAGGAGCCCCGTTCCTGACCCCCGCCGCTGAAACCGCCCGATGTGGGTGGTCCTCGTTC
>NZ_JAFMPZ010000662.1 GCF_017353455.1 Streptomyces laculatispora | reverse complement strand
GCCGGGGGCTGTGCCGGGGCCGGGGTCTCCGCGGGCGCCTCGCCGAACGACGCGAGCACCTCCAGCACCCCGTCCCCGTACGTCGCCAGCTTCTTCTCCCCCAGGCCGCTGACACCGCCGAGCTCGGCGGTCGAGCCCGGACGCAGCGTCGCGATCTCGCGCAGCGTCGCGTCGTGGAAGATCACGTACGCCGGGAGGCCCAGCTCCTTCGCCTGGGCGCCGCGCCAGGCGCGCAGCGCCTCGAACACCGGCACGGCCTGCTCGGGCAGCTCGGCGGCCGCCGCCGAGGACTTCGCCTTCCGGTCGCCCTTCGAGGAGCGCGACGCGGACTTCGCGGCCTCCTTGCGCAGCAGCACCTCGCGCTCCCGGCCGAGGACCGAGCCGCTCTCCTCGGTCAGCACCAGCGTGCCGTACTCGCCCTCGACCGCGAGGAGGCCCTGGGCCAGCAGCTGCCGGACCACGCCCCGCCACTCCGCCTCGGCCAGCTCCTCGCCGATGCCGAACACCGAGAGCTGGTCGTGGTCGAACTGGATGATCTTCGCCGTCTTGCGGCCCAGCAGGATGTCGATGATCTGGCCGGCGCCGAACTTCTGCCCGCGCTCCCGCTTCAGCCGTACCACCGTGGACAGCAGCTTCTGGGAGACCACGGTGCCGTCCCAGGTCTCGGGCGGGGCCAGGCAGGTGTCGCAGTTGCCGCAGGAGGCCGTGGCGGGCTCCTGGCCGAAGTACTTCAGCAGCTGGGCCCTGCGGCACCGCACGGTCTCGCACAGGGCCAGCATGGAGTCCAGGTGCGAGGCGGCCCGGCGGCGGAAGGCCTCGTCGCCCTCGCCGCCCTGGATGAGCTTGCGCTGCTGGACGACGTCCTGGAGTCCGTAGGCCATCCAGGCCGTGGAGGGGGCGCCGTCCCGCCCGGCCCGGCCCGTCTCCTGGTAGTACCCCTCGACGGACTTCGGCAGGTCGAGGTGGGCGACGAAGCGCACGTCCGGCTTGTCGATGCCCATGCCGAAGGCGATCGTCGCGACGACGACCAGGCCCTCCTCGCGCAGGAAGCGGGACTGGTGGCGCGCTCGGGTGCCGGCGTCCAGACCCGCGTGGTACGGGACGGCCTCGATGCCGTTGCGGCAGAGGTACTCGGCGGTCTTCTCGGTGGAGTTGCGCGAGAGGCAGTAGACGATGCCCGCGTCCCCGGCGTGCTCCTCCTTGAGGAAGGACAGCAGCTGCTTCTTCGGGTCGGCCTTGGGCACGATGCGGTACTGGATGTTGGGCCGGTCGAAGCCCGCCACGAAGTGCTTGGCGTCGGGCATGCCCAGGCGCTGGGTGATCTCCTGGTGCGTGGCCGCGGTCGCCGTCGCCGTGAGCGCGATACGCGGTACGTCGGGCCAGCGCTCGCCCAGCACGGACAGGGCCAGGTAGTCGGGCCGGAAGTCGTGGCCCCACTGGGCGACGCAGTGCGCCTCGTCGATGGCGAAGACGGAGATCTCACCGCGGGAGAGCAGACCGAGGGTGGAGTCCAGCCGGAGCCGCTCCGGGGCCAGGTACAGCAGGTCGAGCTCGCCCGCGACGTACTGGGCCTCCATGGAGCGCCGCTCGTCGAGGTCCTGCGTGGAGTTGATGAACCCGGCCCGCACGCCCAGCGCCCGCAGGGCGTCCACCTGGTCCTGCATCAGGGCGATCAGCGGCGAGATGACGATGCCCGTACCGGACCTGACCAGGGACGGGATCTGGTAGCAGAGCGACTTGCCGCCGCCGGTCGGCATGAGCACGACGGCGTCCCCGCCGGCCACCACATGGTCGACGACCGCTTCCTGCTCGCCCCGGAACGCCTCGTACCCGAAAACCCGGTGGAGCGTCTGCCGTGCATCACTCTCGGTCACACTCATGGTCACGCCTGTCACGCCTGTCACGCCCGTCCCGCTCATCGCTCTGTCCCCCGGCATCCGGCCCGTTCTGTCCCCGCACTCCCCTGCCACGATAGGCGCCGCCTACGACAGCGCCGGACGGGCTTGACTTCCAAGCCCGTCCGGCGCTGTTCCAGCGGTGGTGCGTCCGCCCCTACCGCACGAAGACTCCCGCCTGGCTCGCCAGGTCCAGGAAGTACTGCGGGGCCAGGCCCAGGACCAGCGTGACCGCGACTCCGACCGCGATCGTGGTCATCGTCAGCGGGGACGGGACGGCGACCGTGGGGCCGTCCGCCTTCGGCTCGCTGAAGAACATCAGCACGATGACGCGGATGTAGAAGAACGCGGCGATCGCCGAGGAGATCACACCGACGACGACCAGTCCGCCGGCGCCGCCGTCGGCCGCGGCCTTGAACACCGCGAACTTCCCGGAGAAGCCCGAGGTGAGCGGGATACCGGCGAAGGCCAGCAGGAACACCGCGAAGACCGCGGCGACCAGCGGCGAGCGACGGCCGAGCCCGGCCCACTTCGACAGATGCGTGGCCTCGCCGCCCGCGTCACGCACCAGGGTGACGACGGCGAAGGCGCCGACCGTCACGAAGGAGTACGTGGCCAGGTAGAACAGGACCGAGGAGATGCCCTCCGGCGTGGCCGCGATGACACCGGCGAGGATGAAGCCGGCGTGCGCGATCGAGGAGTAGGCCAGCAGCCGCTTGATGTCGGTCTGGGTGATGGCGACGATCGCGCCGCCCAGCATCGTGACGATCGCGACGCCCCACATGACCGGCCGCAGGTCCCAGCTGAGACCGGGCAGCACCACGTACAGCAGGCGCAGCAGCGCACCGAACGCGGCGACCTTCGTGGCCGCGGCCATGAAGCCGGTGACCGGGGTCGGGGCGCCCTGGTAGACGTCCGGGGTCCACATGTGGAAGGGAACCGCGCCGACCTTGAAGAGCAGGCCGGTCAGGATCATCGCGCCGCCGATGAGCAGCAGCGCGTCGTTGCCCATGGTGTCGGCGAGCGCCGGGTCGATCTTCTGGATGGAGCCGTCCACGACGGAGGCGATCCGGGCGTACGAGACGGAGCCGGCGTAACCGTAGATCAGGGCGATCCCGAAGAGCAGGAACGCCGAGGAGAAGGCGCCGAGAAGGAAGTACTTCACCGCGGCCTCCTGCGACATCAGCCGCTTGCGGCGGGCGACGGCGCACAGGAGGTAGAGCGGGAGCGAGAAGACTTCCAGGGCCACGAAGAGCGTCAGCAGATCGTTGGCCGCGGGGAAGACCAGCATGCCCGCCACCGAGAAGAGGATCAGCGGGAAGACCTCGGTGGTGGTGAACCCGGCCTTGACCGCGGCCTTCTCGCTGTCGCTGCCGGGGACCGAAGCGGCCTGTGCGGCGAACGAGTCGACGCGGTTGCCGTGCGACGCGGGATCGAGCCGCCGCTCGGCGAAGGTGAAGACGGCGACCAGCGACGTCAGCAGGATGGTGCCCTGGAGGAACAGGGCGGGCCCGTCGATGGCGACGGCCCCCATCGCGGCGATGTGCGCCTTTGTCGTACCGTATCCGCCGGCCGCCAGGCCGACCACCGCGGCGAACGCGGCGACCAGGGCGACGACGGCCAGGAAGACCTGCGTGTGGTAGCGGGCCCGGCGCGGCACGAAGGCCTCGACGAGCACGCCCAGGACGGCGACTCCGATCACGATCAGGACCGGGGTCAGCTGGGCGTACTCGATGACCGGCGCCTTGAACTTCTCGTCAGGGGCGGCCGATGTCACCCCGCCCGCCATTGTCCACAGGCTGTGGACAGCTGTTGCGCTCACTTGGCGGCCTCCACCTCGGGCTGGGGGTCCTTCTTCTGTACGTCCGACATGGTGTGCTGCACCGCCGGGTTGACGATCTCCGTCAGCGGCTTCGGGTAGACGCCCAGGAAGATCAGCAGTGCGATCAGCGGGACGACCACCACCAGTTCACGGACCTTGAGGTCCGCCATGCCCTGGACCTCGGCCTTGACCGGTCCCGTCATCGTCCGCTGGTAGAGGACGAGGACGTAGATCGCGGCGAGCACGATCCCGGTGGTGGCGATGATGCCGACCGCCGGATACGCGGAGAACACCCCGACCAGGACCAGGAACTCACTGACGAACGGGGCGAGCCCCGGCAGCGACAGGGTGGCCAGACCACCGATCAGGAAGGTGCCGGCCAGGATCGGCGCCACCTTCTGCACTCCGCCGTAGTCGGCGATGAGCCGCGAGCCGCGCCGGGTGATCAGGAAGCCCGCCACCAGCATCAGCGCGGCCGTCGAGATGCCGTGGTTGACCATGTAGAGCGTCGCGCCCGACTGCCCCTGGCTCGTCATGGCGAAGATGCCGAGGACGATGAAGCCGAAGTGCGAGATCGACGCGTAGGCGATCAGCCGCTTGATGTCGCGCTGGCCGACGGCGAGCAGCGCCCCGTACACGATGCTGATCAGCGCCAGGACCAGGATCACCGGCGTGGCCCACTTGCTGGCCTCCGGGAAGAGCTGGAGGCAGAAGCGCATCATCGCGAAGGTGCCGACCTTGTCGACGACCGCGGTGAGCAGCACGGCGACCGGGGAGGTCGCCTCCCCCATGGCGTTGGGCAGCCAGGTGTGCAGCGGCCACAGCGGGGCCTTCACCGCGAAGGCGAAGAAGAACCCGAGGAAGAGCCAGCGCTCGGTGCTGGTCGCCATGGAGAACGTGCCGTTGGCGCGGGCCTCGGCGATCTCGGAGAGCGAGAACGTCCCCGCGACGGTGTAGAGCCCGATCACCGCGGCCAGCATGATGAGGCCGCCGACCAGGTTGTACAGGAGGAACTTCACTGCCGCGTACGAGCGTTGGGCCGCGGCGTTCTCGCCGCCGCCCGCCGCCGCAGCGGCCGCGGAGGAGGTGGCCCGGTCCCCGAAGCCGCCGATGAGGAAGTACATCGGGATGAGCATGGCTTCGAACAGGATGTAGAAGACGAAGACGTCGGTGGCCTCGAAGGAGAGGATCACCATCGCTTCGGTCATCAGCATCAGGGCGAAGAAGCCCTGGGTCGGCCGCCATCGATAGGGCTTGTTCTCGTTGGGGCCTCCCCTGCTCGAACGAAGTTGAGAGCTTGGGGACGGGTCGGCGTCGTGCCAGCCCGCCAGGATGATGAAGGGCATGAGCAGGGCGGTGAGCGCCACGAGCGCCACGCCGATGCCGTCCACCCCCAGCTCGTACCGGACGCCGAAGTCCTTGATCCAGGCGTGCGATTCGGTGAGCTGGAAGCGGCTGCCGCCGGGTTCGAAGCGGGCGAGCACGATGCCCGCGAGCACCAGGGTGCCCAGCGAGAAGAGCAGCGCCAGCCATTTGGCGGCGGTGCGCCGTGCGGCCGGGACGGCGGCGGTGGCGATCGCGCCGATCGCCGGGAGCACCGCCGTCGCTGTCAGGAGGGGAAAGGACATGTGATCAGACCGCCCTCATCAGCAGGGTCGCGGCGATGAGAACCGCCGTACCGCCGAACATCGAGACCGCGTAGGAGCGGGCGTAGCCGTTCTGCAGTTTTCGCAGCCGGCCGGAGAGCCCGCCCATCGAGGCGGCCGTGCCGTTGACGACCCCGTCGACCAGGGTGTGGTCGACATAGACCAGGGAGCGGGTGAGGTGCTCGCCGCCGCGGACCAGGACCACGTGGTTGAAGTCGTCCTGGAGGAGATCGCGGCGGGCGGCCCGGGTGAGCAGCGAGCCGCGCGGGGCGACCGCGGGCACGGGCTTGCGCCCGTACATCATCCAGGCGATGCCGACACCCATGACGAGCACCACCATGGTGGCGGCGGTGACGGTGGTCGCGCTGACCGGGGCGTCGCCGTGGTCGTGGCCGGTGACGGGCTCCAGCCAGTGCAGGAAGCGGTCGCCGATGGAGAAGAAGCCTCCGGCGAAGACCGAGCCGAACGCCAGGACGATCATGGGGATGGTCATGGACTTCGGGGACTCGTGCGGATGCGGCTCATGGCCTTCCGCGTCCGGCTCCCAGCGCTTCTCGCCGAAGAACGTCAGCAGCATGACGCGCGTCATGTAGAACGCGGTGATCGCGGCGCCGAGGAGGGTGACCGCGCCGAGGATCCAGCCCTCGGTGCCACCCTTGGCGAAGGCCGCCTCGATGATCTTGTCCTTGGAGAAGAAGCCGGACAGTCCGGGGAAGCCGATGATCGCGAGGTAGCCGAGCCCGAAGGTGATGAAGGTGACCGGCATGTACGTGCGCAGGCCGCCGAACTTCCTCATGTCGACCTCGTCGTTCATGCCGTGCATGACCGAACCGGCGCCGAGGAAGAGCCCGGCCTTGAAGAAGCCGTGCGTCACCAGGTGCATGATCGCGAAGACGTAGCCGATCGGGCCGAGCCCGGCGGCCAGGATCATGTAGCCGATCTGCGACATCGTCGAGCCGGCGAGGGCCTTCTTGATGTCGTCCTTCGCGCAACCGACGATCGCCCCGAAGATCAGGGTGACCGCACCGACGACCACGACGACCAGCTGTGCGTCCGGGGCGGCGTTGAAGATCGCGCCGGACCGGACGATGAGGTAGACGCCCGCGGTCACCATGGTGGCGGCGTGGATCAGGGCCGAGACCGGGGTCGGGCCCTCCATCGCGTCACCCAGCCAGGACTGCAGCGGCACCTGGGCGGACTTGCCACAAGCGGCGAGCAGCAGCATCAGGCCGATGGCCGTCAGCTTGCCCTCTCCGGCCTGGCCGGTGGCCGCCAGGACGGGGCCGAAGGCGAAGGTGCCGAAGGTGGTGAACATCAGCATGATCGCGATCGACAGGCCCATGTCGCCGACCCGGTTGACCAGGAAGGCCTTCTTCGCGGCGGTGGCCGCGCTGGGCTTGTGCTGCCAGAAGCCGATGAGCAGGTACGACGCCAGACCGACGCCCTCCCACCCGACGTACAGCAGCAGGTAGTTGTCGGCGATGACGAGGATCAGCATCGCCGCGAGGAACAGGTTCAGATAGCCGAAGAAGCGGCGACGGCGCTCGTCGTGCTCCATGTAGCCGATCGAGTAGATGTGGATCAGCGTGCCCACACCGGTGATCAGCAGGACGAACGTCATCGACAGCTGGTCGAGCTGGAAGGCCACATCGGCCTGGAAGCCCTCGACCGGAATCCAGCTGTACAGCATCTGGTGCATCGCCCGGTCGTCGGCGCTCTTCCCCAGCATGTCGAGGAAGAGCACCACGCCGATGACGAAGGAGGCGGCGGCGAACAGGGTGCCGAGCCAGTGGCCCGCGCGGTCAAGGCGTCGGCCGCCGCAGAGCAGCACCGCCGCTCCAAGCAGGGGCGCCGCGACAAGCAGCGCAATCAGGTTCTCTGCGTTCATTGGGTCCAGCGCCCCTTTACAGCTTCATCAGGCTGGCGTCGTCGACCGAGGCCGAGTGGCGGGAACGGAACAGCGACACGATGATCGCGAGCCCGACGACGACCTCCGCGGCGGCGACGACCATCGTGAAGAAGGCGATGATCTGGCCGTCGAGGTTGCCGTGCATGCGAGAGAAGGTCACGAACGCGAGGTTGCAGGCGTTGAGCATCAGCTCCACGCACATGAACACCACGATCGCGTTCCGCCTGATCAGCACCCCGGATGCGCCGATGGTGAACAACAGTGCGGCGAGATAGAGGTAGTTGACCGGATTCACTTGGCGACCTCCTCTTCTTCGGCGTTGTCCCGGCCGAGCCGTTCGCCGGAGCGCTGTTCGAGCGCCTTGAGCTCGGCCAGCGACTCGTGGGAGACGTCGCGCATCTGGCCGCGCTTGCGCAGCGTCTGCATCACGGTGAGTTCGGACGGTGTGCCGTCGGGGAGCAGTCCGGCGATGTCCACGGCGTTGTGCCGGGCGTAGACGCCGGGGGCGGGCAGCGGCGGCAGATGGCTGCTGCGTACGCGATCCTCGGACATCTCCCGCTGGGTCTTGGCCCGTTCGGTGCGCTCGCGGTGGGTGAGCACCATCGCGCCGACGGTCGCGGTGATCAGCAGGGCGCCGGTGATCTCGAAGGCGAAGACGTACTTGGTGAAGATGAGGCTGGCGAGCCCCTCCACGTTCCCGCCGTGCTCGGCGTTGGCCGCGCCGAGCCCGTTGAAGCTGCTCAGCGAGGCGTTGCCGATGCCGGCGATCAGCAGGACACCGAAGCCGAGCCCGCAGCCGACGGCCAGCCAGCGCTGGCCCTTGAGGGTCTCCTTCAGCGAGTCCGCCGCCGTGACACCGACGAGCATGACCACGAAGAGGAACAGCATCATGATCGCGCCGGTGTAGACGACGATCTGGACGATCCCCAGGAAGTAGGCGCCGTTGGCGAGGTAGAAGACCGCCAGGACGATCATGGTCCCGGCGAGGCTCAGCGCACTGTGCACGGCCCTCCTCATCAGGACGGTGGACAGCGCGCCGATCACGGCGACGGTGCCGAGCACCCAGAACTGGAAGGCCTCGCCGGTCGATGTCTGGGAGGCCGCAGCGGCCAGGCCGGTCATGCGTCCACCTCCTGCGCCGAGCCGTTGCTCTCGCTGTCGCGGTCGGACGGCTTCTCGCCCTTGGAGACGGCGACCTGGCGTTCCGTACCGGGGGCGACCTCGGTCACCAGGCCCCGGTAGTAGTCCTGTTCGTCCATGCCGGGGAAGATCGCGTGCGGACTGTCGACCATGCCTTCCTCCAGGCCCGCGAGCAGCTCGTCCTTGGTGTAGATGAGGCTCTCGCGGGTGGTGTTGGCGAGCTCGAAATCATTGGTCATCGTGAGCGCCCGGGTCGGGCAGGCCTCGATGCACAGTCCGCACAGGATGCAGCGCGCGTAGTTGATCTGGTAGACGCGGCCGTAGCGCTCCCCCGGGGAGTAGCGCTCCTCGTCGGTGTTGTCAGCGCCCTCGACGTAGATCGCGTCCGCCGGGCAGGCCCAGGCGCACAGCTCGCAGCCGATGCACTTCTCCAGGCCGTCCGGGTGGCGGTTGAGCTGGTGCCGGCCGTGGAAGCGCGGCGCCGTCACCTTCGGCGTCTCCGGATACTGCTCGGTCAGCCGCTTCTTGAACATGGCCTTGAAGGTCACGCCGAAGCCGGCCACCGGATTCTGGAACTTGTCGTCCGAGGACTGCGGGGACTGGGCGGACCCGCCGGCCCCCGAGCCCCCGGAAGCCACGCTCGACCCCGTCGGCCCGGTGGCCTTCGGCGGCTTCTCGGACCCCCGCGACTCAGGCAGTTCAGACATGGTCGGCCTCCTTTCCGTCACTCGGATTTCCGTCACTCTGAGTATCCGCCCCGCCACTGACAACGAGCTCCCGCTCACGGCGCGGCACGCGCCGCGGCACTGGCGGCAGGGTCTGTCCGGGCAGCGGTGGCACCGGGAATCCGCCCGCCATCGGGTCGAACGCCGGCTGCTCCGGCTCCGCGTCCGCCTCGGCGTCCCGGCCCTTCTTGTCGCGGAACATGTCGACGACGAAGGAGATCAGCAGGATCGCGATCACGGCCCCGGCCACGTAGAGCAGGATCTTCGAGTAGTCGTAGCCCTCGTTGCGCAGCGCCCGCACCGTGGCGACGAGCATCAGCCAGAGCACGGAGACCGGGATCAGGACCTTCCAGCCCAGCTTCATCAGCTGGTCGTAGCGGACCCGGGGCAGCGTGCCGCGCAGCCAGATGAAGAAGAACAGCAGCAGCTGGACCTTGATGACGAACCAGAGCATCGGCCACCAGCCGTGGTTCGCGCCCTCCCAGAAGGTGCTGATCGGCCACGGGGCCCGCCAGCCGCCCAGGAACAGGGTGATGGAGACCGCGGAGACGGTGACCATGTTGACGTACTCGGCGAGCATGAACATCGCGAACTTGATGGACGAGTACTCGGTGTTGAAGCCGCCGACCAGGTCGCCCTCGGACTCGGGCATGTCGAACGGGGCGCGGTTGGTCTCACCGACCATCGTGATGATGTAGATGATGAACGAGACCGGCAGCAGCAGGATGAACCAGCGGTCCTGCTGGGCCTCCACGATCTTCGAGGTCGACATCGACCCGGAGTAGAGGAAGACCGAGGCGAACGCGGCGCCCATCGCGATCTCGTAGCTGATCATCTGCGCGCACGAGCGCAGACCGCCGAGCAGCGGGTACGTCGATCCGGAGGACCAGCCCGCCAGCACGATGCCGTAGATCCCGACCGAGGCGACCGCGAGGATGTAGAGCATCGCGATCGGCAGGTCGGTGAGCTGCATCGCCGTACGCTGCCCGAAGATCGAGACCTCGTTGCCGGGCGGGCCGAACGGGATCACCGCGATCGCCATGAACGCCGGTACGGCGGCGACGATCGGGGCGAGGATGTAGACGACCTTGTCCGCCCGCTTGACGACCAGGTCCTCCTTCAGCATCAGCTTGATGCCGTCGGCGAGCGACTGGAGCATGCCCCAGGGGCCGTGCCGGTTGGGACCGATGCGCAGCTGCATCCAGGCGACGACCTTGCGCTCCCACACGATGGAGAAGAGCACGGTCACCATCAGGAACGCGAAGCAGAAGACCGCCTTGACGACGACGAGCCACCAGGGGTCGGTGCCGAACATCGACAGGTCCTCGGCGGCGAGCACCGCGCCGTGCGGGGCCGCGGCCAGTTGAGCGAGGGCAGTCACGCTCGCACCTCCGGTGTGACGTCGGGAGTACCCGGTGCGGCGGGACCGATCCGCACCAGACCGCCGGGCCGGGCGCCGGTACCGGCCGGCACACCCCGTCCGACGGAGTTCAGCGGCACCCAGACCACCCGGTCCGGCATGTCGGTGACCTGGAGCGGGAGTTCGACACTGCCCGCCGGGCCGCTGACGGCCAGCAGATCGCCGTCCTTGACGCCGGTCTCGGCGGCGGTGACGGCGGAGAGCCGGGCGACCGCGGCGTGCCGGGTCCCGGCCAGCGCCGTATCGCCCTCCTGGAGCCGGCCCAGGTCCAGCAGCAGCCGGTGGCCCGCCAGGACCGCCTCGCCGTCGCCGGGCCGGGGCAGCGGCTGGGCCGGCTCGCGCGGGTCGTCCGCGTGCGTGCCCTGCCAGCCGCCCAGCCGGTCCAGCTCACGGCGTACGGACTTCAGGTCCGGCAGAGCGAAGTGGACATCGAGCGCGTCGGCCAGCATGTGCAGCACCCGGGCGTCGCCCGGCGCGAGGGTCCGGGTCATCTGCTCCGGCTTCAGCGCGGCCTCGAACATCCGCGCCCTGCCCTCCCAGTTGAGGAAGGTGCCGGACTTCTCGGCGACCGCGGCCACCGGGAACACCACGTCGGCGCGGTCGGTGACCTCGCTGGGGCGGAGCTCCAGCGAGACCAGGAAGCCGACCCGGTCCAGGGCCTCCAGGGCCCGGTTCGGATCGGGCAGGTCCGCGGTCTCGACCCCGGCGACGAGCAGCGCGCCCAGTTCGCCGGTGGCCGCGGCCTCGATGATCTGGCCGGTGTCGCGGCCGAACCGGGACGGGAGTTCGGCGACGCCCCAGAGCGCCGCCACCTCGTCCCGGGCCCGCGGGTCGGTGGACGGGCGGCCGCCGGGCAGCAGCGACGGGAGTGCGCCCGCCTCCACCGCGCCGCGTTCGCCGGCCCGCCGGGGAATCCACACCAGGGTGGCGCCGGTGGCGGTCGCGGCCCGTACCGCGGCGGTCGGACCGCCCGGCACGCCGGCCAGTCGCTCCCCCACCACGATCAGGGCGCCCGCACCACGCAGCGCCTCGGCCGCGGCCGCGCCGTCGCCGTCCAGGCCGACACCGCCCGCGATCGCGTCCAGCCACTCCGTCTCGGTACCGGGGGCGGCGGGCAGCAGCGTGCCGCCCGCCTTCGTGAGCCCGCGGGTGGCGTGCGAGGCGACGGCGAAGGTGCGCTGGCCGTGGTTGCGGTGGGCCTTGCGCAGCCGCAGGAAGACGCCGGGCGCCTCCTCCTCGGACTCGAAGCCGACCAGCAGCACGGCCGGGGCCTTCTCCAGCGAGGTGTACGTGACCCCGCCGCCGTCCAGATCGCGTCCGCGCCCGGCGACGCGGGCGGCCAGGAAGTCGCCCTCCTCGCTGCTGTGCACCCGGGCCCGGAAGTCGATGTCGTTGGTGCCCAGGGCGATCCGGGCGAACTTGCTGTACGCGTAGGCGTCCTCGACGGTCAGCCGGCCACCCGTGAGGACCCCGGCCCGGCCGCGTGCGGCCAAGAGTCCGGCGGCGGCCGCCGCCAGTGCCTCGGGCCAGCTCGCCGGTTCCAGCTCACCGGCCTCGTTGCGTACCAGCGGGGTGGTGAGCCGGTCGCGCTGCTGCGCGTAGCGGAAGCCGAAGCGGCCCTTGTCGCAGAGCCACTCCTCGTTGACCTCGGGGTCGTTGGAGGCGAGCCGCCGCATGACCTTGCCGCGCCGGTGGTCGGTGCGGGTGGCGCAGCCGCCCGCGCAGTGCTCGCACACCGAGTGCGAGGAGACCAGGTCGAAGGGGCGGGAGCGGAACCGGTACGCCGCCGAGGTCAGCGCCCCGACGGGGCAGATCTGGATGGTGTTGCCGGAGAAGTACGACTCGAACGGGTCGCCCTCGCCGGTGCCCACCTGCTGGAGCGCGCCGCGCTCGAGCAGCTCGATCATCGGGTCGCCCGCCACCTGGTTGGAGAACCGGGTGCAGCGGGCGCAGAGCACGCACCGCTCACGGTCCAGCAGCACCTGGGTGGAGATCGGGACGGGCTTCTCGAAGGTGCGCTTCTTGCCGTCGAAGCGTGAGTCGGTGTCGCCGTGCGACATCGCCTGGTTCTGCAGGGGGCACTCGCCGCCCTTGTCGCAGACGGGGCAGTCCAGCGGATGGTTGATCAGCAGCAGCTCCATCACGCCCTTCTGCGCCTTCTCGGCGACGGGCGAGGTGATCTGCGACTTGACGACCATGCCGTCGGTGCAGGTGATGGTGCAGGACGCCATCGGCTTGCGCTGGCCCTCGACCTCGACGATGCACTGGCGGCAGGCGCCGGCGGGGTCGAGGAGCGGGTGGTCGCAGAAGCGCGGGATCTCGATGCCGAGGAGTTCGGCGGCCCGGATGACCAGGGTGCCCTTGGGCACGCTGATCTCGATGCCGTCGATGGTCAGCGTGACGAGGTCCTCGGGCGGGAGAGCCGCCTCGCCGCCCCCGGAGGGCGCACTCGTGGTGACTGTCATGCGTTCACCCCCCGGTGAGCGTTCTTGTCGTCGGCCCAGACGGTCGACTTGGCGGGATCGAAGGGGCAGCCCTTGCCCGTGATGTGCTGCTCATACTCCTCGCGGAAGTACTTGAGCGAGGAGAAGATCGGCGAGGCGGCGCCGTCGCCGAGGGCGCAGAACGACTTGCCGTTGATGTTGTCGGCGATGTCGTTCAGCTTGTCGAGGTCGGACATCTGTCCCTTGCCGGCCTCGATGTCGCGGAGCAGCTGGACGAGCCAGTAGGTGCCCTCACGGCACGGCGTGCACTTGCCGCAGGACTCGTGGGCGTAGAACTCGGTCCACCGGGTGACGGCCCGCACGACGCAGGTCGTCTCGTCGAAGCACTGGAGCGCCTTGGTGCCGAGCATGGAACCGGCGGCGCCGACGCCCTCGTAGTCGAGGGGCACGTCGAGGTGCTCCTCGGTGAACATCGGGGTGGAGGAGCCGCCCGGGGTCCAGAACTTGAGCCGGTGGCCGGGGCGCATGCCGCCGCTGATGTCGAGGAGCTGGCGCAGTGTCACGCCGAGCGGGGCCTCGTACTGGCCGGGTCCCGAGACGTGTCCGCTGAGCGAGTAGAGCGTGAAGCCCGGGGACTTCTCGCTGCCCATCGACTTGAACCAGTCCTTGCCCTTGTTCAGGATCGCGGGAACCGAGGCGATGGACTCGACGTTGTTCACCACAGTGGGGCAGGCGTACAGACCGGCGACCGCGGGGAAGGGCGGCCGGAGCCGGGGCTGGCCGCGCCGTCCTTCGAGCGAGTCGAGCAGCGCGGTCTCCTCACCGCAGATGTACGCGCCGGCGCCCGCGTGCACGGTGAGTTCCAGATCGAGTCCGGAGCCCATGATGTCCGTACCGAGGTAGCCCGCCTCGTACGCCTCGCGCACGGCCTCGTGCAGCCGCCGCAGTACGGGGACGACTTCGCCGCGCAGGTAGATGAAGGCGTGCGAGGAGCGGATCGCGTAGCAGGCGATCACGATGCCTTCGATGAGGCTGTGCGGGTTGGCGAAGAGGAGCGGGATGTCCTTGCAGGTCCCGGGCTCCGACTCGTCGGCGTTGACCACCAGGTAGTGCGGTTTGCCGTCGCCCTGCGGGATGAACTGCCACTTCATCCCGGTGGGGAAGCCCGCGCCGCCGCGGCCGCGCAGACCGGAGTCCTTGACGTAGGCGATGAGGTCGTCCGGGGTCATGGCGAGGGCCTTGCGCAGTCCCTCGTACCCCTCGTGGCGGCGGTAGGTCTCCAGGGTCCAGGATTCGGGCTCGTCCCAGAAGGCGGACAGGACCGGTGCCAGAAGCTTCTCGGGACTGGTCCCGTTCTTGTCGATTTCGGCGGCCAACGTCATCACTCCCCCTCCTCGGCGGCGGGACCGGCCGGGTGATCCGGGTCGGATGCCGAGGTCTGCTGTGGTGCGTCGTGGGAGCTGAGGTGCTCGGCGCCCTTGTGCGGTTCGTCGCGCGGGGCTTGGTCACGCGGGGTCTCAACACGCGGGGAGACCACCCGCGGCTGTCCGGTGGCCTCGCCCTTGGCCAGCTTCAGGCCGATCAGCGAGGCGGGTCCGGCACCACCGGTGGCCTGGACGGCGCCGGGGCGCTCGTCGGGGAAACCGGCCAGTATCCGGGCGGTCTCCTTGTACGAGCACAGCGGGGCGCCGCGGGTCGGCTCGACGGTGCGGCCGGCGATCAGGTCGTCGACCAGCTGTGTCGCGCTCTCGGGCGTCTGGTTGTCGAAGAACTCCCAGTTCACCATCACGACGGGCGCGAAGTCGCAGGCCGCGTTGCACTCGATGTGTTCGAGGGTGACCTTGCCGTCCTCGGTCGTCTCGTCGTTGCCGACGCCGAGGTGGTCCTTGAGCCGGTCGAAGATCGCGTCGCCGCCCATGACCGCGCAGAGCGTGTTGGTGCAGACGCCGACCTGGTAGTCGCCGCTCGGCCTGCGGCGGTACATCGTGTAGAAGGTGGCGACCGCGGTGACCTCGGCGGTGGTGAGGCCGAGCAGCTCGGCGCAGAACGCCATGCCCGTACGGGAGACGTACCCCTCCTCCGACTGCACGAGGTGCAGCAGCGGCAGCAGCGCGGAACGGCTGCCGGGGTAGCGGGCGATCACCTCCTTCGCATCCGCTTCGAGCCTGGCGCGCACCTCGGCCGGGTAGGCGGGGGCGGGGAGCTGCGGCATCCCCAGACTGACTTCGCTGCGTGCTTCGGTCACCGGTCGACGCCTCCCATCACGGGGTCGAGGGATGCGACGGCGACGATGACGTCGGCCACCTGGCCGCCCTCGCACATCGCCGCCATGGCCTGGAGATTGGTGAAGGACGGGTCACGGAAGTGGACCCGGTAGGGGCGGGTGCCGCCGTCCGAGACGACGTGCACGCCGAGTTCGCCCTTTGGTGACTCGACCGCGGTGTACGCCTGCCCGGCCGGGACCCGGAAGCCCTCGGTCACCAGCTTGAAGTGGTGGATCAGGGCCTCCATGGAGGTGCCCATGATCTTCCTGATGTGGTCGAGCGAGTTGCCGAGCCCGTCCGGTCCGAGCGCGAGCTGCGCGGGCCAGGCGATCTTCTTGTCGGCGACCATGACCGGGCCGGGGGCCAGCCGGTCGATGCACTGCTCGACGATCCGCAGCGACTGGCGCATCTCCTCGAGACGGATGAGGAAGCGGCCGTAGGCGTCGCAGCTGTCCGCCGTGGGGACGTCGAACTCGTAGTCCTCGTACCCGCAGTAGGGATCGGTCTTGCGCAGGTCGTGCGGGAGTCCGGCGGAGCGCAGGACGGGACCGGTGGCGCCGAGCGCCATGCAGCCGCTCAGGTCGAGGTAGCCGACGTCCTGCATACGGGCCTTGAAGATGGGGTTGCCGGTGGCGAGCTTGTCGTACTCCGGCAGGTTCTTCTTCATGGTCTTCACGAACTCGCGCAGCTGGTCGACCGCGCCCGGGGGCAGGTCCAGGGCGAGTCCGCCGGGCCGGACGAACGCGTGGTTCATCCGCAGGCCGGTGATCAGCTCGAAGAGATCGAGAACGAGTTCACGGTCACGGAAGCCGTAGATCATGATCGTCGTGGCGCCGAGCTCCATGCCGCCGGTGGCGATGCACACCAGGTGCGAGGAGATCCGGTTGAGCTCCATCAGCAGCACGCGCAGGACGGTGGCCCGGTCGGGGATCTGGTCCTCGATGCCGAGGAGCTTCTCCACCCCCAGGCAGTACGCCGTCTCGTTGAAGAACGGCGTCAGGTAGTCCATGCGCGTGACGAAGGTGGTGCCCTGCGTCCAGTTCCGGAATTCGAGGTTCTTCTCGATGCCGGTGTGGAGGTAGCCGATGCCGCAGCGGGCCTCGGTGACGGTCTCGCCGTCGATCTCCAGGATCAGCCGGAGCACGCCGTGCGTGGACGGGTGCTGGGGGCCCATGTTGACGATGATGCGCTCGTCGTCGGAGGCGGCCGCCGACTGGACGACCTCGTCCCAGTCGCCGCCGGTGACTGTATATACAGTCCCCTCGGTCGTCGCACGAGGTGTCGCGTGGGGAGTGGTCATCAGGAGTACGACCTCCGCTGGTCCGGAGCCGGGATCTGGGCGCCCTTGTACTCGACGGCGATGCCGCCGAGCGGGTAGTCCTTGCGCTGCGGGAAGCCCTGCCAGTCGTCCGGCATCATGATCCGGGTGAGGGCGGGATGCCCGTCGAAGATGAGCCCGAAGAAGTCGTAGGTCTCGCGCTCGTGCCAGTCGTTGGTCGGGTAGACCGCGACGAGGGACGGGACGTGCGGATCGCTGTCCGGTGCGGACACCTCCAGCCGGATGAGCCGGCCGTGGGTGAGGGAGCGCAGGTGGTAGACGGCGTGCAGCTCACGTCCCTTGTCACCGAGGAAGTGGACGCCGCTCACCCCCGTACAGAGCTCGAAGCGCAGCGCCGGGTCGTCGCGCAGGGTCCTGGCGACGGTGGGCAGGTGCTCGCGGGCGATGTGGAAGGTGAGCTCGCCGCGGTCCACGACGGTCTTCTCGATGGCGTTGTCCGGAAGGAGACCCTGTTCCTCCAGGGCCCCTTCGAGCTCGTCGGCCACCTCGTCGAACCAGCCGCCGTACGGGCGCGAGGTGGCGCCCGGCAGGGTGACCGTGCGGATGAGCCCGCCGTAGCCGGAGGTGTCGCCGCCGTTGTCGGCGCCGAACATGCCCTTGCGTACGCCGATGACCTCGCCGGTCTCGTCGCGCGGGGAGGGGACGCCGTTGGCGTTCCGCTCGCCCTGGTTGCCGTTCTCGCTCACCGGAGCAGCCCCTTCATCTCGATCAGGGGCAGTGCGTTGAGCGCCGCTTCCTCCGCCTCGCGGGCGGCCTCCTCCGCGTTGACCCCGAGCTTGGAGCCCTGGATCTTCTGGTGGAGCTTGAGGATCGCGTCGATCAGCATCTCGGGACGCGGTGGGCAGCCCGGCAAATAGATATCAACCGGGACAATGTGATCAACACCCTGAACAATGGCGTAATTATTGAACATACCGCCCGATGACGCGCAAACCCCCATGGAGATGACCCACTTGGGGTTCGGCATCTGGTCATAGACCTGCCGCAGGACGGGCGCCATCTTCTGGCTGACCCGCCCCGCCACGATCATCAGGTCCGCCTGCCGCGGCGATCCGCGGAAGACCTCCATCCCGAACCGGGCCAGGTCGTAGCGCCCGGCCCCGGTCGTCATCATCTCGATGGCGCAGCAGGCGAGGCCGAAGGTGGCGGGGAATACGGACGACTTCCGTACCCAGCCGGCGGCCTGCTCGACAGTGGTCAGCACGAAGCCGCTGGGCAGCTTCTCTTCGAGTCCCATGGTGTGCCCCTCAGCCCCTCAGTCCCATTCCAGGCCGCCGCGACGCCATACATACGCATAGGCGACGAAGACGGTGAGCACGAAGAGCAGCATCTCGACGAGCCCGAAGATCCCCAGGGCGTCGAAGGTGACCGCCCAGGGATAGAGGAAGACGATCTCGATGTCGAAGACGATGAAGAGCATCGCCGTCAGGTAGTACTTGATCGGGAAGCGGCCGCCTCCGGCTGGAGTGGGGGTGGGTTCGATACCGCACTCGTACGCTTCGAGCTTTGCCCGGTTGTACCGCTTGGGGCCGATAAGCGTGGCGCTGACCACGGAGAAGATCGCAAACCCTGCCCCGAGGGCGCCGAGCACGAGGATGGGCGCGTAGGCATTCACGCTCCTCGCTCCTTCCAGTCGTCCTTGACCGTTGGACCGCATCGGGCAATCTGGCTCGCCACCTCACCAAGATCGTGCACATGTGAGGCAGTTCACAAGCCCGACTGCCCCGCATCCTATGCCCGCCATCCTGTGATCTGCGACACGGGGTGCGACAACGTCTTTGTGATCTCCACCACCTGACGAACGATCATGAAGTCGGATGAGCGGTGATCTTCGTACACGAAGCGGCCGAGTGATCACGAGACGTGACATCCGGCCCCGTTACCGCTGGTCAAAGGGGTGTCGCTCTATCAAGCCGTGGCGGCTACAGCCAAATTGGCGATGGACGCGATGCGGTGATATAGGGATCTGCCCCACTCTGGGGCGAGCGCGGGGTCACCTCGGGGCGCCCGGACGAGGGCCACGGGGGACGAAGTGGATGCATCCGGACATGCACCCCCTTCCGGGTGAATGGGTCATCGAGCGCCGCCGGTTCCGCACGCGCCCCACGCCTCTCGCGCGAGGTGCTCGTATGCCCGTCACGTCGAGACCATGCCGTGACCTGCGTCACTCGACCGACCTCGTCATATAAGCGGGCTTGGCCATCAGTGTGAACGGATGGTAAGTGACGGGCAATTCGGGCGTATTTCCGAAAACCCGTGATCACAGCCGTGATCACGTCCGCCCGATTTGCCCGTTACGGCGTCAATAAAGGCCACCAGGAAGCGGATTCACAGATTCCGGACGTAACTGTGTCGCAACACACGTTTCTTGATGGGACCCCTGAGGCCCTGATAGCGCTAGTACCCATGTCCCACACCGCTCTCATACCCAGCCACCGGAAGCCCCGCCGAAACGCCTCGAAGACGGCGCTGCGAGCCGGAGTTGCCGGTGGCGTCCTCAGCACCATCGCGGTCGCAGGCGCTGCCGCTCCGGCCCAGGCCGAGCCGGTGACCCAGACCATCGAGATGCCCACCATCACGGCCGGGCTCTCCACCACCGTCGCGGCGTCCGCCGAGGCCACGCAGCAGGTCGCACTGGACCTGGAGACGCAGGCCCACGAGGACGCCGCAGCCACGACCGCCGCCAAGGCCGCCAAGAAGGCCAAGGCCGAGGCCGTCCGCAAGGCCGAGGCCAAGAAGAAGGCCGAG
>NZ_JAFMPZ010000445.1 GCF_017353455.1 Streptomyces laculatispora | reverse complement strand
GAGGAAGGTCTCCCAGCACTGGCGCAGTTCGATGGAGAACGGGTCGAACCCGACCCGCCCGTCCCTCGTCAGCTGCTTCGCCGCGGCACGCAACTCGGCCCAGTTGGCGGGGGTCTTCTTGATCCCCGCCTCGGCGAAGTGGTCCTTGCGGTAGACGACGATGCGGGTGTCGAGGACCACCGGCAGCGCGTACAGCTTGCCGTCGTAGCGCGACGGCTCCAGCACCCGCTTCTCGTAGTCGTGCGCGGTGGCGAACCTCTCCGGGAGCGGGGCGATCGCCTTCTTGGCCGCGAACGGCGGGATCCAGCCGACCCCGATCATCAGCACGTCGGGCAGCAGGCCACCCGCGAGACCCGTGGTGATCTTCTCGTTGAGCTGCGTGTACGTGGTGTAGTCCACGTTCACCTTGACGTCCGGATACTTCTTCCGGAAGCCGCCGAGGATCTGCTTCTCCAACAGCGTCTTGCCGTTGGCCTTTTCGTAGATCGGGGTGAGCAGCGTGATCTCGCCCTCGGCGGGACCGTCGGCGGAGCCGGCGGCCGAGGAGCCGGTGCCGCAGCCGGAGAGTGCGGCCGCGGCAGTACCGGCGCCGATGGCAGCGAGCAGCGACCGTCGATTGAGTTCCATGGGCACCCCTTTTGAGGTGGAGGCAGTGGATCGATCCAGCGATGGCAACCCGGCCATGGCTGGGAAGCGCTGGTAAATCGATGCACTGAGACTAGAAACGCTCTGAGAGGCACGTCAACAGCTGATGCACAACAATTTTCAGGAAAGTTAACGGGTGTACCGGTGAAGAGAGTTCAGTAAATCGGTACACTAGTCTGGCTGAACACGTTCCGAACCGGAGGTGGCATGAGCGGGGTAACGATCCATCAGGTCGCGGAGGCCGCGGGAGTATCCGCGAGCACCGTGTCGAACGTCCTCAACGGGCGTACGGACCGTATGCAGGCGGCCACCCTGGCCCGCGTGGAGCGGGTGATCGAGCAGCTCAGCTACCGGCCCAACCGTGCGGCGCGGATGCTGCGCACCGGCCGGATCAAGGTCATCGGCCTGATCGTGCCGTCCGTCGCCAACCCTTTCTGGGGGGCGCTCGCCCGGGAGCTGGAGGCCATCGCGCTCGCCGAGGGCTACCACGTGCTGCTCTGCAACAGTGAGCGCGACCCGGCCCGCGAGCTCAAGTACGGCGAGGAGCTGCTGGCCGACGGGGTGAGCGGAGTGGTGCTCTGTTCATCGCTGCCCTCGCTCGACCATGTCGCGCCGCTGCTCGGCCGCGGCCTGAAGATGGTCGCCTTCGACCGCACCGCCCAGGCGGGTGATCCGCCGTCGCTGGCCTCCATCAGCGTCGACAACGCGATGGGCGCCGAGCTCGCCACCCGCCACCTGCTTGAACTGGGTCACCGCAGGCTGGCGTTCGTCTCGGGCTCGGTCAACAGTGTCAACCGCCGCGAGCGGCTGCGCGGCTTCCGGGCCGCCCTGGAGTCGGCAGGCCTCGACCCGGCCGACGCGATCGTCTGGCCCGGCGCCGACACCGCCGAGTTCGGCGACAAGGACGCCGCCGAGCTGGGGCGCAACGCCGCCCGCGAACTCCTCGGCCGGCCGCGCCCGCCCACCGCGTTCGTCGCCATAAACGACATGTGCGCGATCGGGATCTGCCGGGGCGCGAAGGACGCCGGGCGCAGCGCCGGACAGGATGTCTCCGTGGTCGGGTTCGACGACATCCTGCTCGCCGACCTCTTCGAGCCCCCCCTCACCACGGTCCGCCAGCCGCTGCCGGAGATGGCCGCCGAGACGTTTCAGCAGCTGCGCGCCCGTATCGACTCGGCCCCGGTCGCGGGGCGCTCGCTCCTCATCAGGCCGAGGCTCGTCGTACGGCAGTCGACCGCGCCCGCACCCGCCGGGGCGACGGTGCCGGTGAGCCGTGCGCGCATCGCCGAGCAGGCGGCCCCGACGGGGGCACGCGGGTGACCGGGGTACGGCAAGCGCGAGGGCGCCGCCACTGGGGCGTGCCCTCGCGCCGGTGACCGGGCGGGCTGTCGGGGCACGGCCACCCGGTGGCCGCCGCGCCCCGCCCGCGCGGTTCAGGAGGCGGTGCAGGCACCGATGGCGGGTGCCGAGGTATTGCCGTTCGTCATGACGGTGAACCCGAACGACACCGAGGCCCCGGCGGCGAGATTCCCGTTGCCGTTGGGCCTCATGGTCATCACATTGCCGCTGCTGTCCCAGGACGGGGTGCCGTTCCAGGTGGTGGACACCTTCTGCGGAGACGTCACCGTGACCGGAACCGTCCAGCCGCTGATCGCGGAACTCCCCGCCCTCACCGTCACCTGCCCGTTGAACCGGTCGCCCCAGGTGTCCGTCCTGGCGTACGTGGCCGTGCAGGTGGCGCCACCGGTGCCGCCGTCGCCACCGCCGGAACCACCCAGCGCCGCCAGTACCGCGGTGTACGCCGGCTTCTTGCCGTAGTCGCCGTCGAACAGCAGGGGAGTTCCGCTGCTGCGCCACGAGTACTTGTCGGTGACGCCCCAGACGGTCATTCCCGCGCAGCGCGACACGGCCAGGCACGCGTTCACGACCTTGGTGTAACTGGCGGCCTGCGCCGAACCCGATCCCTCGATGTCCAGCTCCGTGATCTGGACGTCCACGCCGAGATCGGCGAAGCGCTGCAGATTGGCCTGGTAGTCGCCGGGAACGGGCGAATTGCTGTTGAAGTGCGACTGGAAGCCGACGCAGTCGATGGGCACACCGCGCTGCTTGAAGTCCTTGACCATGGCGTAGACCGCGTTGCTCTTCGCGTTCTGCCCGTCGGTGTTGTAGTCGTTGTAACAGAGCTTGGCGCCCGGGTCGGCGGTCCGGGCGGTGCGGAAGGCCTCCTCGATGTAGCCGCTGCCGAGCTTGTCCTGGAAGGGTGAGCTGCGCCGGGCTCCGCTGCCGCCGTCCTGGTACGCCTCGTTGACGACGTCCCAGGCGTAGATCTTCCCCTTGTAGTGGTCCATCACCTTGGTGATGTGGTTGTTCATCGCGGAGCGCAGATCGTCGGCGCCGAGCCCGCCGAACCAGCCGGGCAGCTGGGAGTGCCAGACCAGGGTGTGGCCGCGGACCCTCATGCCCTTGCCCTGCGCGTGGCTGACGATCTGATCCGCCGAACCGAAGCTGAACGAGTTGCGGGTGCCCTCGACGGCGTCCCACTTCATCTCGTTCTCGGGCGTCACCATGTTGAACTCGGTGTCCAGCGTCGAGGCGTACGCGGACTCGCCCAGGTGGCCCGCGGCGACGGCGGTGCCGAAGTACCGGCCCTTGGCGGCGGCCGAGGCGCCGAGCGTGGTCGCGGCGTCGGCGGTGCCCGCCAGCGACAGGACTCCGGCGGCGGTGAGAACTCCCGCCGTGGCGAGGGCGAATGCCCTTCGTGCCCGGGAGCGCAGTGTCCGGCGTGCGGGTTCTCCACCCGGTGGGGAATTGACGGTCACTTTCCAACACCTTCTTCCGGTCGATCGGATGGTGCGGGGAGCGAGGGAGAGTATGCGCGCGCCGCAAAGGCTCGCCAACGCCACATTTCCGAAATATTTCGATGAGGTTAACTGCTCAAGTGCCCCGCCTGATCGCGTTGACCAGGCAGTATCCGTGCCCATTGATCTTGTGGCTGACTGGATGAGGGGACGGATGCGTACATTCGCATCTGAGAGTTACGAAAGTACGCCGAAAGCTCATGTGATTGAAGCGATGGAGATCGATCGCAATTCCGCTCAAGGGGCGCCGGGACACGGTGGTGCTGGCCACCAAGGCCCACCTCCCGATGGGGGACGACCCCAACCAGCAGGGCAATTCGAGGCGTTGGCTGGTCCGTGCGCTGGACGACTCCCTGCGCAGGCTGGGCACCGACCACGTCGATCTATTCCAGATCCACCGGCCCGCGCCGGACACCGACGTGGAGGAGACCCTCTCCGCCCTCACCGACCTGGTGCGTGCGGGGAAGGTCCGGGCCATCGGCGCCTCCACCTTCCCCGCCTCGGACATCGTCGAGGCGCAGTGGGCCGCCGAGCGGCGCGGTCTGGAGCGGTTCCGCACCGAACAGCCGCCGTACTCGATCCTCAACCGGGGGATCGAGCGCGAGGTGCTGCCCGTCTGCGAGCGCTACGGCATGGGAGCCATGGTCTGGAGCCCGCTGGCACAGGGTCTGCTCACCGGCCGCTTCCGCAAGGGCAGGGCCACCGACAGCGTCCGGGTGGGCCGCGGCTTCAGGCATTTCACCGACGAGCGCCGGCTCGACACGGTCGAACAGCTCATCCCCGTCGCCCAGGACGCCGGGATGTCGCTGACCCACCTGGCGATGGCCTTCGCCATCGCCCACCCCGCCGTCACCTCGGCGATCATCGGCCCGCGCACCATGGAGCACCTCGACGACCTCCTCGCGGGCGCGGGGGCCGTGCTGAGCGACGAGGTCTTCGACCGGATCGACGCCATCGTGCCTCCCGGCACCGACGTCGGGATGCTGGACATGGCCTACGACCCGCCCGCCGTCGGGCAGGCCGGACTGCGCCGCCGCCTGCCCGACGAGCGCTCCGCCGCCTGATCCGGCCCGCCCCGGGGACCGTCCCCGGGCCGCGGCGGCGCCGGCCCGGCTCAGTTCGCCGAGGGGGACCATCCGTTCGCCTCGATGCGGCGGGCGTCGCCCGGTCTGCCCTCGTCGAAGACGGTGCGGCCGCCGTCCTCGACGCGGATAGCGTCGACGTAGGCCCCGCGGCCGACGTACAGCTGGTCCGTGGCGTACCGCCATCGCAGCCGTACCTCGGTGCCGTGCCAGGCCGACAGGTCCGCATCGAGCCGGTGCCAGACCCGGCCCGACCAGCCGGAGACGGAGCCGGCCGGATGGGGTTCGGGCTGCGGCCGTTGGTCCTGCGGCGTCGGTACGGTGCTGAAGGGCACCGGCCGCCAGCTTGTCCCGGCGTCCGCCGAGCCCTCCAGGAGAAGGAAGTCGGAGCCCGGTTCGGTGTCCCACCACAGGGCGCAGCACAGCCGGGCGCGCGACGACGCGAGAGCCAGCGACGGGAGCGTCAGCGTGGCCGAGGACGCACTGGCGAGGCCGGAGAACCATGCCGTACGGCCCCGGGCGGGCGGGACCGCGACGGCGCGCGCCATCTGGTTGGCGGTGGCGACGCGCGGCGCACTGCCGGAACGCCAGTTGCGCACCGGGTGCACCGAGTTGCCCAGCACGATCAGGAAGGAGTCGGTCGTCGGGTCCAGGACCAGGCTGGTGCCGGTGAACCCGGTGTGGCCCGCGGTGCGCGGGGTGGCCATCGCCCCCATGTACCAGTGCTGGTAGAGCTCGAAGCCCAGGCCGTGCGCGTCACCGGGGAACGCCGTGTTGAAGTCGGTGAACAGCAGGTCCACCGAGTGGGCGGAGAGGATCCTCGCGCGCCCGTAGACCCCGCCGTTGAGGAGCGTGCGGGCGAGGATCGCCAGGTCCCAGGCGCACGAGAAGACCCCTGCGTGACCGGCGACGCCGTCGAGGCTGTACGCGTTCTCGTCGTGCACCTCGCCCCAGACCAGCCCGCGGTCCAGTCCGGACCACGGCAGCCGCGCGTCCTCGGTCGCGGCGATCTTCGGCCGCCAGGAAGCCGGCGGGTTGTAGCGGGTGCGGTGCATCCCGAGCGGAGCGGTGATCTGCTCGCGGAGCAGTACATCCTCGGTGCGGCCGGTGATCTTCTCCAGCACCAGCTGGAGCGAGATCAGATTGAGGTCGGAGTAGAGGTATGCCGTGCCGGGCGGGCTCGCCGGTACCTCGTTCCAGATCAGCGCCAGCTTCCCCTCCCGGGTCGGCGCCGAGTAGAGCGGAATCCAGGCGCGGAAGCCCGAGGTGTGCGTGAGCAGCTGACGGATCGTGATGTCCTGCTTGCCGCCGCCGGCGAAGTCGGGGAGGTACGAGGCGACGGTCGCCTCCAGCTCCAGCCTGCCGCGCTCGATCTGCTGCACGGCCAGGATCGAGGTGAACAGCTTCGACACCGACGCCAGGTCGAAGACGGTGTCCTCGGCCATGGCGATCTGCTGCTCCGGCGGGAACTCCACACCGGTGTCGGTCTTCTCGTCGTACGCCGCGTAGCGCAGCGCCTTGCCGATCGGCTCGTGCAGCGCGACCGTCCCGCCCCGCCCGGCGAGCAGCACCGCACCCGCGTACCAAGGGTGTTTGGGGGAGTCGGCGAGATATCTCCGCGCCTGAACGACCAACTGGTCCAGCGGCTCCTGAAGCAGCCCCGCACGGGCGGCGGACCCGCGCCGCAGTGTCGGCCGGTTCTGCCCGGACGGCGACCCCGCCGCGGTTCCTGCGCGCATACCCGACGACCCCGCCCCCGACTCTGTGGCAGACGCCCGCTCCGCGAACGGAATCGGCGCCAGGGCGAGTGCTCCGCCCAGGG
>NZ_JAFMPZ010000444.1 GCF_017353455.1 Streptomyces laculatispora | reverse complement strand
GGACAGGGCCGCGGGGCCGTTCTCGGTGATGTGGCGCTCGGCGGCGTCCAGGATCTCCTGAGTGGCGGCGGCCCGGCGGCGCTGGCGCAGGGTGGGCGGGGCCGTTGCGGATTCGTCGGCAGGCATACGGCGACCGTACGGCGGCCGCCGTATGCGGAGCAAGAAGAACTTGCCGACCGTGAAGAAAATCTAACACTGCCAAATCTTCGATCTCCTCACTAACGTCACTCACGGCGACAACGAGTGCGACACCGCACCTGCTTCGGACGGGCGAAGAGCTTCGCGGAGCGCCGCGCCGGCCGCACCCCCTTGCAACTCAGGCTGCTTCAGGCCGATTTCACCGCCATGAGACCTAAGGAGATCGTGCGTGTTTGAACGCATAGCCGAACTGGCGATTCGCCGGCCCAGGCTGATACTCATCGTCGCCGTAGTGGCTGTTGCCCTCATGGGCGTCCTGGGCTCCGGCGCGTTCGGCAGGTTGCTCGGGGGCGGCTACGACGACCCGGCCTCCCAGTCCACCCGGGCCGGGAAGGTCATCGACGAGAAGTTCGGCGGGGAGACGAACCTGGTCCTGCTGGTCCGCGCCTCCGAGGGCCGCGTCGACGCTCCGGCCGCCCAGCAGAGCGGCCGGGCCCTGCTGGCCGGCCTCAAGAAGGAGAAGGACCTTGAGAACGTCGTCTCGTTCTGGGACACGGGCAGCCCCGCCCTCCGCTCCGAGGACGGCCGCGAAGCCATGGTGCTCGCCCATGTGAAGGGGGACGACACCGAGCGGGACGAGAACGCCAAGGGCGTCATCGACGCCTACACCGGGCCCTACAAGGACGCGCTCACCATCCGGGCGGGCGGCGCCGCCGCCGTGACCAGCGAGATGGGGAAGCAGTCGGGCGAGGACCTGCTCCTGGCCGAGGGCATCGCCGTACCGCTGACCCTCGTGCTGCTCCTGATCGTCTTCGGCGGCCTGGTCGCCGCCCTGCTGCCGCTGGTGATCGGAATCATCGCCATCGCGGGCGCGTTCGCGGAGCTCTTCGTCCTCGGCAGCGTCACCGACGTCTCCGTCTTCGCGGTCAACCTGACCACGGCGCTGGGGCTCGGCCTCGGCATCGACTACGCCCTGCTGATGATCAGCCGGTTCCGGGAACAGCTCGCGACCGGGGCGAGCGTGGACGACGCCGTCCGGCGGACGGTCAGCACCGCGGGCCGTACGGTCGCGTTCTCCGCCGCGACCGTGGCGGCCGCGCTCGCGGCGCTCCTGGTGTTCCCGCAGTACTTCCTGCGCTCGTTCGGCTATGCCGGGGTCGGGGTCGTCGCCATCGCGGCCTTCAGCACCCTGTTCGTCATGCCTGCCCTGTTCGTCGTCCTGGGTCACCGGGTCAACAGCGGGCGGCTGCCGTGGGCGAACCCGGGCCGCTCCGCCACCCGGACACCGATGTGGGGACGGCTGGCCGGGACCGTCATGCGGCGGCCCGCGCTCACCGCGCTGCCCGTGCTCGCGGTCCTGCTGGTGGCGGCGAGCCCGCTCCTCGGCATCACCTTCGGCACCCCGGACGAACGTGTGCTGCCCTCGGACGCCGAAAGCCGCCAGGTCTCGTCGGTCCTGCAGAAGAAGTTCAACGGCAATGACGACGCGGCACTCCACGTCGTCATCGACACATCCGTGAGCAAGGCCCCTCTGACGTCGTACGCGGTCGAACTGTCCGGGCTCAAGGGCGTCGTGCGGGTCGAGACCAGTGCGGGCACCTACACCGGTGGACGGTCCACCGCCGCCGGCCCGGGCAACACCGCTCTCGGACGCCCCGACGCGCAGCGGGTCAACGTGGTGAGCGGCCTGTCACCGAAGTCGGACGAGTCCCAGAGCCTGGTCGACGAGGTGCGGGCGCTCGCCCCGCCCGCCGGGTCACACGCCCTGGTGGGCGGAACCGACGCCGTGCTGGTCGACGCCAAGGGCGCGATCGCTGATCGCCTCCCGATCGCGGTGGCCCTGGTCGTCCTCACCACGTTCCTTCTGCTCTTCCTGTTCACGGGCAGCGTCGTGCAGCCACTGCGTGCGCTGGTGCTCAACCTGATCAGCCTGGGAGCGACCCTCGGCGTCATGACCTGGATCTTCCAGGACGGCCACCTCTCCTCCCTGCTCGGCTTCACAGCGCAGCCGATGGAGGTGTCCATGACCGTGCTGATGTTCTGCATCGCCTTCGGCCTCTCCATGGACTACGAGGTCTTCGTCACCAGCCGTATCAAGGAACTCCACGACCTGGGCGAGGACGACGAGTCCGCCGTGACCAACGGCCTCGGGCACACGGGACGCATCGTCAGCGCGGCGGCCTGCCTCCTCGCGGTGAGCTTCTTCGCCTTCGGGACGGCCGAACTCAGCTTCATGCAGCTGTTCGGCCTGGGCAGCGGCCTCGCCATCCTCATCGACGCCGTGGCGGTACGCGGAATCCTGGTGCCCGCCGCGATGCGGGTGCTCGGCCGGTCGGCCTGGTACGCGCCCGGCTTCCTGCGCAAGCTCCACGGGCGGTTCGGCCTGAGCGAGGGCGGCCCCGCGCCCGAACCGGCAGCCGCGGCCCCGGCCGGGCCGGAGTCCGTGACCGAGTCGCCGTACGTGAAGGAGCCGTACGTGAAGGACTCGACGCAGGTCTGATCACACGCGACCGACGCCCCACGAAGTGCCCGCCTCCCCCATGACCCGGAGGCGGGCACAGTCGCGCAGGGCCGGACCGGGCAGGGCCGGACGGTGCCCGGCATGGTGGACTTCGAGTCCGGCGGACGCATCCGGCGGACGGAGAGAGACGATGGGGCAGGGCATGACCGAGCACGGCAAGGACCACGGGTATCTGCTCGACAACCAGCAGTCGGAGGCGGGCATCCGGTTCGGCGCGCTGGCCGAGCTGTTCGATCCGGTGACCTTCCGGCACATCGACCGGATCGGCATCACCGAGGGCATGCGGTGCTGGGAGGTCGGGGCCGGCGGCCCCTCCGTTCCCGCGGGTCTCGCCGAACGGGTCGGAGCCGCCGGGCAGGTGGTCTGCACCGACATCGACGTGTCCTGGGCCCAGGAGGCCGCCTCCGACGTCGTCGAAGTCCTGCGCCACGACGTCGCGGCCGACCCGCCGCCGCCGGGTGGTTTCGACCTGGTGCACGCCCGGCTGGTCCTGGTGCACGTCGTCGACCGCGCCGAGGCACTGCGCCGCATGGTCCAGGCGCTGCGACCCGGTGGTGTGCTGCTGCTGGAGGACGCCGATCCGGGGCTGCAGCCTCTGCTGTGCCCGGACGAGTCGGGCCTCGAGCAGCGGCTGGCCAACCGTCTGCGGTCCGGGTTCCGTGAGCTCATGGCGGCGCGCGGTGCCGATCTCTCGTACGGCCGGACACTGCCCCGGCGGCTGCGCGAGGCCGGTCTGCTCGACGTGCGGGCGGACGGCTACTTCCCGATCACCTCGCCCGCCTGCACCGTTCTTGAGGCTGCGACCGTCCGGCAGATCCGTGGCCGGCTCGTGGCCGCGGGGATCGCGACCGACGAGGACATCGACCTCCATCTGTCGAACGTCGCCACCGGAGGCCTCGATCTGGCGACGGCCCCGATGATCTCCGCCTGGGGACGGCGCCCGTAACCGGTCCGGGAGGATCAGGCCACGGGGCGCGCGGCGGCGGGACCGCGGGCGGTGCGACGGATGGCCGGATCGGTCAGGATTCGAGAAGCGCGGTTCGCGGGACCACGCCTAACCTGATCGCCATGGACATCACCATTCACACGAGCGCCCTCCCGCACGACGACCCGGACGCGTCCCTGGCCTTCTACCGCGACACCCTCGGCTTCGAGGTCCGCAGTGACGTCGGGCAGGGCAGGATGCGCTGGATCACGGTCGGCCCGGCGGGCCAGCCCGACACGTCCATCCTCCTGGCGCCCCCGGCCGCCGACCCCGGGGTCACCGAGGACGAGCGCCGCACCATCACCGAGATGATGGCCAAGGGCACCTACGGATGGATCCTGCTGGCCACCCGGGACCTCGACGGAACCTTCGAGAAGGTGCAGGCCGGCGACACCGAGGTCGTCCAGGAGCCGACCGAGCAGCCGTACGGAATCCGCGACTGCGCCTTCCGCGACCCCGCGGGCAACATGGTCCGCATCCAGGAACTCCGCTGAACAGCCCCGTCATCGGCACCCATCGGCGCCCGTCGACAGCCATCGGCATCGATCACCAGCCGTCGGCAGTCGTCGGCATGAGAAGGAGTCCGCTCTTGTGTCATCCCTCGTGGGCGCGGGCCCGCGCC
>NZ_JAFMPZ010000443.1 GCF_017353455.1 Streptomyces laculatispora | reverse complement strand
GCGCCCGCAGGCGCGCCCGCCCCGGCCATGCGATGGCCGCAGACCTCGCACCAGTCCTCGGAACCCGACTGGTGTCCGTTCGGGCAGGTCGGCATGTCGGCGCTTCCCCCTCTCCTCGTCCGGCCCCGGGGGCCGTCATTTTCTTCTTGCTTCGCCGCCCGGCGGACCTGTCCGGCCGGGCGGCTCATCAGTGCGGATATGTGATTACTTCTTCACGCGGACGGTCTTCGTGGAGCGCGTTTCGAGTGTCATCTCGTCCGCTTCCGCGACCTTCGCCTTCAGTCGCACAGTACCTGTCGCCGCGTCGACGACGTCTACCACCTTCGAAAGCAGTTTCGCAGTGTCCTCGTTCCCGGACGCCGATGCCAACTGCACCGCACGGCCGAGTTTGGCCGTCGCGCCGTCGAAGTCTCCCGACTTGCGGGCATCGAGCCCCTGCTGGATGACTTGTGCCAGTTCCGCCTGACCCGTGTAGTGCGCGACCTGCGGATTGATCGAGGTCGACGCCACCATGTCGTCCGTCCACACCGCCCGTACCAGGCCCTGCGAAAGGGTCTGGGGCGCCCCGCCCGACGGGTCGGGGAGGATCAGCGAGACGCGGGCCGCGAGCATCTCCTGCCCGATGCCGGCCTGCGGCACCTGCACGCACACGTGGTAGTCGCGGGACTCGTCGCCCCAGGAACCGGTGGGGTAGTCCCCGGCGCGCGGGCCCGCCTCGGTGCGGCGGTCGGTCAGCTCGGCGACCGTCGGCGCGACCTGCTTCACGAACTTGATCTCCACGCCGACCGGTGTCCACAGCCGCAGCGCGACGTCCGCGACCTCCTTGCCCATCGCGTTCTCCATCATCTGCGTGAAGTCCGCGGCCAGCCCCGTGGGATCGGCGACGATGTCGGCGGTGCCGAGCAGCGCGGAGGCGATCGCTGTGACCTCTTTCACTTCCCAGTCGGTGCCGACACCGCGGGCGTCACAGGTGAACCGGCCCGCACAGGCGTCGAGCGCGGCCCGCAGATCCTCCGGTGACTCGTGCTCGTTGCGCCCGTCGGTCAGCAGGATGCCGTGCCGGATGCTCACCTCGGCGGCGCCCAGCAGCCGGTCGGCCAGCCGCAGCCAGGTCCCGATCGCCGTACCGCCGCCCGCGCTGAGCCGCCGCAGGGCCCCCTTGGCCTGGGCCCTGGTCTGCGGATCGGCCGTGGCGAGCCGCCCGTTGCCCGGGTAGACCTCCTTGGCGACGTGCGTACCGCCGATCACGGCGAAGGAGGTGCCGTCGCGCAGGGTGTCGATGGCCGCCGCCGTCGCATCGCGGGCGTTGCGCATCTTCGTGGGCGGATAGTCCATCGAGCCCGAGCAGTCCACCATGATCACCACGGCGGCGCTCGGTGCCCGGCCCGGTCCGTGCGAGGCCGAATGAGCGGCACTCGTCAGCGGAACCCCACCGGTGGTGCCGCCGCCGGTCGAGGTGACGGTGATGATGCCGTTGACCTCACGGCCGCCCTCGGGCAGATATTCGTTCTGGTACACCTCGACGGAGAACTGCGGCACGTTCGACTTGGAGAAGTTGGCCATCTGATCGGCTCCTTGAGGCTCCACGTGTCAGATGAAGACAGATTTGCGGACAAAGGCATCGGAGGTGCAAGGGGCGGGCGGAACGGGACTCAACCGCCGCTGCAGGCGGATCCTGCCCCTTGTACCGGTACGGCGAACGGCAGCAGAGCCACTGTTACGTTGTCGTGGCCCCCGCCGTCGAGGGCGTGGCCGACCAGCACCTGGGCTCCGTGCAACGGCCGTTCGTACGCGTCCACGGGCACCGCGGCGGACATCTCGGCCGCGGACTCCGCGTAGTTCCACAAGCCGTCCGTGCAGACCACCACGACGCCGGGCCGGTCCGGTTTGAACGAGGCGGTGTGCGGCTCCAGTTCGTAGGCGTCGGCGCCCAGCCAGCCCGTGATGGCGTGGGCCCGCTCGTCCGCGTACGCCTCCGCCTCGTTCATCAGGCCGGCCGCGACCATCTGCGCGGCCCAGGAGTCGTCCTCGGTGAGCCGGGCCGGTGGACTGCTGCGCTCCTCGGGCACCCAGTACACCCGGCTGTCGCCGACCCAGCCCACGACCAGCAGGCCATTGGCCATGATCGCGCCGACCAGGGTGCACGCCGGGGCGTTCTGATGGCGGTGCGGATCGTGCTCCGCGCCCTGACCGGGCTCCTGGGCCAGCCGGTTGACCGACTCGGCGGCCGCCACGATCGCCTCGTGCATCGCCTGCTGCGGATGCGTACCGCGCGGCAGCGATTCCAGCAGCGACTCGTTGGCGGCGGTCGTGGCGGCGGCCGACGCCTCGTCGGGACGGCTGGCCGACGACACCCCGTCGCAGACGATCGCCAGGACGGCCGGGGTGCCGTCCGGCAACGCGGTCGTCGAGATCGCGAACGAGTCCTCGTTGCGGTGGTGGCGCAGTCCGCGGTCGGTGACCGCGGCGACCGAGCCGAGCTCCTGCTCCATGTGATCGCGCTCGCGGGGCTGGGCATGGCCGCAGTTCTCGCAGTAGCCGTCGTTGTCGACATGGCCGGCCCGGCAGGCCACGCACACCTTGGTGCCGGCCGGCGGCGCCGGGACGGGGCCGGTGGAGGCACGGGGATCGGGCGCCGCACCGGCGGCGGCCGGAACCGGCGCCGCCAGCTCGAAGTCGCCGGAGGCTCCCGGCTCTTGGGGGCCGGCCTGCGCCGGTTCGCCCGCCCCAGTGGCGATGGCGATCGTCGGGTGGTCCAGCGGCGGCTCGGGTACGGCCGACAGGTCGTACCCGCACGCACCGCAGAACAGATCCCCCGGCTCCAGCGGCTCCTCGCAGCCGGGACACCTCGACAAGGCAGTCTCCTGGTCGTTCTGCGACATCTTCACACCCACGTTCGGGGGCGGAAACGGTTGGCCCGCTCCACCAGTTCGATCCTCTCGTCGCCGGGCTCCGCAAGCCGGGCGAGCATCCGGTACGCACGCTCGAGCCCGAAACGCAGGCCGCGCTCGTCCAACTCACTGCCGAGCAGCGTCCTCGGCCCCTGCGCCCCGCCGTGCACGGGCGACTGCGGGGCCGGGGGACGAGCCTCGGGACTCCCGGAGAGTACCCAGTCGAGGGCCGTCCCCAGCACCTCGGTCGACAACTGCTCCCGGCGCACCGCGTCCAGACCGAGACCCGCCAGCCCCGAGACCTGGGCCGAGGCCGCCATCAGGTCGACGATCAGCGGGTCGTCCGTGGCCCGTCCGCGCAGCCGTGCCCGTACCGCGGCGACCCGGGCCGCCGTGTAGTGGATCGACGCCTCCGGCACGGACTCCAGCGATCGGACGGCCCCGCTCCGGTCTCCGGCCGCGATCTGCACCCGGGCCAGACCGAACGCGGCGCTCACGAAGCTCGGGTCGGTCGCCCACACCAGCCGGTAGTACTCGGCGGCGTTGTCCAGCTGGCCCAGGACCTCCGCGCAGATGCCCAGCGCCAGCTTGGGCGCGGGCTCCCCGGGAAACGCGTCGTAGACCGCGTCGAAGGACAGCGCCGCGTTCTCGTTGTCACCGGTCACCAGGGAGGTGACGCCCCGGTACCAGACCACCCGCCAGTCGTCCGGATGCTTCAGCTCAAGGGTGGTCAGGGTCTCCTGCGCGGCACCGAGGTCGTTCATCTCCAGGAAGGCGCGCAGCTCGCGCAGCCTGGTCTCCAGCGAGGCGGCCGGTACGGCCTGCAACGCGGCGATCAGTTCGGCGGGTGCCGACGCCATCACCCCGGCGAGGAACCCCGCGTTGGGGTCGCTCGCGTCGACCCGGGGGACCGGCAGCGCGAGCGACGTCCCCCGTACGTCGAGCCCGGCCAGCCGGGGCCCGCCCGTGCTGGGGGGAGAGGACGCGGCGACGGGGTCCGCTGCCGGCGACCGGGGGGCCGGAACGGCCGCCTGCGGCTGCGGGTACGCGGGCGCGGCGCGGTTCCCGGCGGCGCCGTTCGCGCCGCCGCTGACATGCGTGGTGGACGAGGGCAGCGGACCGGCTCCCGGGTACGCCGCGGGCGCCGGGTTCCGTGCCCCGAGGCGGGACACCTCGCCGGTCAGGATGGTGAACAGCTCCGTGTCGGTGACCCGCATCTCCGCGCCGAACAGCGTCGACAGCGCCGGACGCGGGCGCCCCGTCTGGAGCGACACCACCTCCCGCAACACACCCATCAGCTGCTCCGCCATC
>NZ_JAFMPZ010000442.1 GCF_017353455.1 Streptomyces laculatispora | reverse complement strand
GACCCCCGCCTCCGCGTAGAGCGCGGGGTCGACCGTCTTGAGCCGGGCGGTCGCCTCCGCGATCGGCACCCGCACGATGTCCGTGCCGTTCAGGGCGACCATCTTCCCGAAGTCGCCGTCGTGCACGGCGTCGATGGCGTGCAGGCCGAACCGGGTGGCCAGCCAGCGGTCGAAGGCGCTGGGGGTGCCGCCGCGCTGGACGTGGCCGAGGACGGTGGTCCTGGCCTCCTTACCGGTGCGGCGCTCGATCTCCTTGGCCAGCCATTCGCCGACCCCGGAGAGACGGACATGGCCGAAGGAATCCTGCGAGCCGTCCTTGAGGACCATCTCGCCCTGCGCGGGCACGGCCCCCTCCGCGACCACCACGATCGGGGCGTAGCTCGCCCGGAAACGGGAGGACACCCAGGCGCAGACCTGGTCGGTGTGGAAGCGCTGCTCCGGGATGAGGATGACGTTGGCGCCGCCGGCCAGTCCCGAGTGCAGCGCGATCCACCCGGCGTGACGGCCCATCACCTCGACGACGAGGACGCGCATATGGGACTCCGCCGTGGTGTGCAGCCGGTCGATGGCCTCGGTCGCGATGCCGACGGCCGTGTCGAAACCGAAGGTGTAGTCGGTGGCGGAGAGGTCGTTGTCGATGGTCTTGGGAACGCCGACGCAGGGGATGCCGTGCTCGTCGGACAGGGTCGCCGCCACCCCGAGGGTGTCCTCGCCCCCGATCGTGACGAGTGCGTCGACCTCGTATCTGCCGAGGCTGTCCCGGATCCGGCGGACACCGTGCTCCGCCTTGAGCGGGTTGGTGCGCGAGGAACCGAGGATGGTGCCGCCGCGTGGCAGGATGCCGCGCACCGCCGGGATGGAGAGCGGGACCGTCACACCTTCCAGCGGTCCGCGCCAGCCGTCCCGGAAGCCGATGAAGTCGTATTCGTATTCCTGTACGCCCTTGCGGACGACGGCACGGATGACCGCGTTGAGCCCGGGGCAGTCGCCGCCCCCGGTCAGTACTCCGACCCGCATGGAAGCATCCCTTCGCCGAAGTGAGCCACCCCCCCATGCACAGGTCAGCCTAAGGGTGATTCAGGTCACTCCGGGATGGGCCGGACGGTCAATTCCCTTGCAATTCTCCGGAATTGATCTCAGATGTCGTCGAGTCCCCGCTCGATGGCGTACCGCACGAGCTCCACCCGGTTGTGCAACTGGAGCTTGCCCAGGGTGTTCTGGACGTGGTTCTGGACGGTGCGGTGCGAGATGACCAGCCGTTCGGCGATCTGCTTGTACGAGAGTCCCTTGGCGACCAGCCGCAGTACCTCGGTCTCCCGGTCGGTGAGCTCCGGGGCCTTCGGCTCGTCGGACGCCACGGGTGCGGGTTCGGAGGCCAGCCTGCGGTACTCGCCGAGCACCAGCCCGGCGAGGCCGGGGGTGAAGACCGGGTCACCGGCGGCGGTGCTCCGGACCGCCTCGGTCAGCTCCTGGGTGCTCGCCGACTTGAGCAGATAGCCGGTGGCGCCGGACTTGACCGCCTCCAGCACATCGGCGTGCTCGCCGCTCGCGGAGAGCACCAGGACCCGCAGCCCGGGGTGCGAGCCGACGAGCTCCTTGCAGACCTGGACGCCCGGCATCCCGGGCAGATTGAGGTCGAGGACGAGGACGTCGGGGCGGACGGCCCCGGCCCGGCGGACCGCCTGCGGGCCGTCGCCCGCGGTCGCCACCACGTCGAACCCGGACTCTGCGAGGTCGCGGGCGACGGCGTCGCGCCACATCGGGTGGTCGTCGACCACCATCACCCTGATGGCCGGCCGCTCCTGCGCCGCACCCCGGTCGTGCTCTGCACTCATCGGACTGAACCCGCCTTCCCCCGTGGAGTCTTCGGAACCCTCAGTTCTACCTCGGTGCCCTGGCCGGGCACCGAGATCAGCTCGGCCGTACCGCCCAGTTCGGCCAGCCGCCCGCGTATCGACAGGGCGACGCCGAGGCGCCCCTCGCCCTCGGCCCGGGCGAGCCGCCCCTCCGGGATGCCCGGCCCGTCGTCCCGGACCGTGACGATCACCTCGTCCGGCCAGTCCTCGACCAGGATCCAGGCCCGGGCGCCGTGCCCCGCGTGCACCCGGACATTGTCCAGGGCGGCGCTGACCGCGGCCGCCAGCTCCGTCGCCGCCGCGGGCGCGAGCAGCACCGGGGCGCCGGGCTCCGCGAAGGTGACCCGGGAGCCGGCGTGCGGGGCGAGCAGGGAGCGCAGATCGGTCTCGCCCGGCGCGTCGGGCTCGTCGTCGTCCGTCTCGACGGTACGCACCACGGCGCCCTCGGCGGCGTCCTCGGAGACCCGGGTGGGCGGCACCAGGCCGCTGGAGACCAGGGTGCGCAGGGCGACCTCCTGCTCCCCGGCCATCCGGCCCAGCTCGGCGGCCTCGCCGCCGATCGCCGTACCGCGGCGCTGCACCATCGCCAGGACCTGGAGCACGCTGTCGTGGATGTCGCGGGCCAGCCGTTCCCGTTCCCGGGTGGCGGCCTCGATCTCCAGGGCGCGGGCGAGGGTTCGCTCACTGGCGCGGGCCACCTCGACGACGTAGCCGATCGCGATGGAGGCGACCCAGACCAGCAGGACGTTGTGCAGGGTGTCGCGGCTGGGTTCGGCGCGCTCGATGAGGTTGGCGACGGCGACGAAGCTGGAGGCGAAGGCCGCCCAGCGCCAGCCGCCCTTGATCGCGAAGGCCAGGACGGAACCCGCGGTCCAGATCGACGGCAGGGTCGGACCGTCGACGTGCTGGGCCTGGAAGTCGGCGAGCGGGGTGAGGAGGATACCGGCGAGGGCGAGGGCGAGGTCGGCGCCGAGGAAGCGCTTGGTGCAGGCCACCGCGCCGGCGACCTTCGGCAGGGTGGCGAGCGTCCAGACGGCCATGACCGTCAGGAAGGCGACGGCCACCCACGGCCGGTCGTACTTGTCGCGTCCGAAGACGGCGAGCAGGATCGCGTAGAGCATCGTCAGAATGCGGTACGCGGTCAGGGCACGCCACAGCGGCTGCTCGACCGACATCCGCACGACCCGCACGCGCTTGGCCATCATCTTCTCCCCCACCCCGCACGGACCGGCGCGCGCTCAGGCGCCGTCGCGGTCCTCGTCCGTACCCCGCTGCTCGTCCCGGCCGTCGGACGCGGCCCGCTTGGCGGCCTCCGAGCGCTGCTTCGCCTCGTCCGCGATCTGCCGCTTGGCGGCGGTCGCGTAGATGTCGACGTACTCCTGCCCGGAGAGCCTCATGATCTCGTACATCACCTCGTCGGTGACCGAGCGCAGGATGAAGCGGTCGCCCTCCATGCCGTGGTACCGGCTGAAGTCGAGCGGCTTGCCGATCCTGATCCCCGGGCGCAGGAGCTTGGGCACCACCTGGCCGGGCGGCTGGATCTTCTCCGTGTCGATCATCGCGACGGGGATCACCGGCGCCCCGGTCGCGAGCGCCACCCGGGCGAGCCCGCCGGGCTTGCCCCGGTAGAGGCGGCCGTCGGGCGAGCGGGTGCCCTCCGGGTAGATGCCGAAGAGGCCGCCGCTCTCGATCACCTCGATGCCGGCCTTGATCGCCGCCTCGCCGGCGCCCCGGGCGCCCGAGCGGTCCACCGGGAGCTGGCCGACGCCCTTGAAGAAGGCGGCGGTCAGCTTGCCCTTGACGCCGGGCGCGGTGAAGTACTCGGCCTTGGCGATGAAGGTGACCTTGCGGTCCAGGACGGCGGGCAGGAAGAAGGAGTCGGAGAAGGACAGATGGTTGCTCGCGAGAATCGCGGGTCCCTGCGCGGGAATGTTCTCCAGGCCCTCCACCCACGGCCTGAACGCGAGCTTCAGCGACCCGCCGATGGAGAACTTCATAGCGCCGTAGATCAACTCGGGTGCCTCCTGTGTGCTGTCCGGCAGGCCTCAGGGTCTGCCCGGCGGCTCGGAGCCGCGGTCGCGACGTCCGGCACGGCGCCTCACCCTGTCCGACTGCGATCCCCCGGACAGACCCTAACCCGTACCGCCGTCCGTGCTCCTGCCCGGCACGGCCCGGGGTACCCGGCCCGTGCCGGTGACGGCCCTGGTCGGTGTCGGCCCGGTCGCGTACGGTGAAGTAATCCTTCTGCACTCCCCCTTTCGCTCCCCTCCGAGCCTCACGAACAGGAGACCCCGGTGCCGGTCCTTCCTGGAGCCGAGCCGTTCCGCCACGAGGGCGGAGAGGTCGGCGTCCTCCTCTGCCACGGATTCACCGGCTCCCCGCAGTCGCTGCGCCCCTGGGCCGACTACCTGGCGGCGCGCGGGCTGACGGTCTCGCTGCCCCTGCTCCCCGGGCACGGCACCCGCTGGCAGGACATGCAGGTGACCGGCTGGCAGGACTGGTACGCGGAGGTGGACCGGGAGCTGCGGTCGCTGCTGGAGCGGTGCTCCCAGGTCTTCGTCTTCGGTCTCTCCATGGGCGGCGCCCTCTCGCTGCGGCTCGCGGCGAAGCACGGTCACGCGGTCCAGGGCCTGGTGCTCGTCAATCCGGCCAACAAGGTGCACGGTCTCGCGGCGCACGCGCTGCCGGTCGCCCGTCATCTGGTGCCGACGACGAAGGGCCTGACCAGCGACATCGCCCTGGCGGGCGCCGAAGAGGTCGGCTACGACCGGGTGCCGCTGCACGCGGCGCACTCGGTACGGAAGTTCTTCCGGCTGGTCGACGCCGAACTGCCCCAGGTGACCCAGCCGATCCTGCTGCTGCACAGCCCGCAGGACCATGTCGTGCCGCCCGCCGACTCGGCCCGGATCCTGAGCCGGGTCTCGTCCACGGACGTCGAGGAGATCCTCCTGGAACAGAGCTACCACGTGGCGACGTTGGACCACGATGCGGAGCGGATCTTCGACGAGAGCTATTCGTTCATCGGCCGCCTCGCTCCGAGCGTCGGGAAGAAGGGGAGCACGTCCGGTGGCTGAGCACGACGCGGATCGCGCGGGCAGCGAGGAGGAGCGCGAGCCGCTCCCCGCCGAGGGAGCGGCCGTCCCCGATGACGGCGGCGCACCCCCGTCGGAGGCCCCGGGCCTGGCCCAGGGCGGCGACGGGGAGCGGCCGGTCGACGAGGACGCCGTCTGGAAGGCGATCGTCGCGGGGTACGGCGACGAGCCGCCGGACCCGCCGGGTGCGCGGCCGTTCCGGTCCATCGAGGATGTCGCGCTGCTGGAGGACGGTCCGCTGTCCGCGCTGGACCCGGACAAGGGCATCGGCAAGCGGCCGCCCAAGCCGCCGGAGAAGCCGCTCGGCAGCTCGGTGGTGTTCGCCCCCGGCGTCGGGGGCGGCCCGCGCGACTACGAGCCGGCGGAGCCCGCCGCGGGTGACACCGACGACGGGGACGACAGCGGCGAGGGGCACTTCGTGCCGCCGGAGCCGCCGCCGCTGCCGGAGGCCGATGTCACGGCGAAGTTCGCCTGGCTCGCGGTGGTCGGCGGACCGGTCCTGCTGCTGCTCGCGGTGCTGCTCCAGTGGGAGATGACCTGGTGGCTGACGACGGTCTGCGTCGGTGGCTTCCTGGGCGGCTTCGTGACACTGGTGGCGCGGATGGAGCACGACGACGAGGACGGCGACGACCCCGGCCGCGGCGCGGTGGTCTGAGCACGGGATCTCGCGGACGCGGCCTGGGGTCTTTCGTTTGGATCAG
>NZ_JAFMPZ010000661.1 GCF_017353455.1 Streptomyces laculatispora | reverse complement strand
GTCCGGCGAGCGGGGCGGCCCAGTCGGCGACCGGGCCGGGGGCGGCCGAGGACACCTCGATGACCTGGCCGCTGATGTAGGCGGACCGGGGCGACAGCAGGAAGCGCAGGGTGGATTCGGCGCCCTCGACCGCGCCGGGCGCGAGGCGCACCAGCTGCACGGTCGCGCCCTTGCCGATCTCCTTGCCGAGCGAGCGCACAAAGCCTTCGAGGGCCTGCTGGGCGGCGGCCTGGTGGTGGTCGTCCGGGGACGGGCGCACTCCGACGACGACGATGCGGCCGCCCGGTGCGAGCGAGCGGACGACGGGGTGCAGCGCGGCGTGCACGTCCCCGAGCCCGGCGGCGGTGTCGACGGCCGTGGCGTCCAGGACGACCGCGGCCGGCCGGTCGGCGCTCGCCCTCACCTCCAGGCCGGTCGCGGCCAGGATCGCGCCCAGCTCATCGGTGACGGCGGAGTCCCCGGCGGTGAGGTGGAGGACCGGGCCGGTCAGCGACTGGGTCTCCAGCGACCAGCGGCGCAGCGGTGCGGGCTGCGGCAGGCCGATTCTCCGGGTCAGAAATCGGCCGGTTGCCGTGCCGGTGAAGTGCAGATAGCGGTCGGCCATTGTCCAGACTCCCTGCTCGGTCGTAGATTTACTCCGGAGTAAGGTTACTCAAGAGTCAGGAGCTGGTCGAGATGAGTTGGTCGAGTTGATCCCCCTCGCACTCCCGCAGCCCCGCCGGGTCGCGGTCATCGGTGGCAGCCGTATCCCCTTCGCGCGCTCGGACGGGCCGTACGCCCAGGCCTCCAACCAGCAGATGCTCACCGCCGCGCTGGACGGTCTGGTCGAGCGGTTCGGGCTCCAGGGGCAGCAGGTCGGCGAGTTCGCCGCGGGCGCGGTCCTCAAGCACAGCCGGGACTTCAACCTGGCCCGGGAGACCGTGCTCGGCTCGCGGCTCGACCCGCGCACCCCCGCGTACGACGTCCAGCAGGCCTGCGGCACCGGCCTCCAGGCCGTCATCGCCGCCGCCAACAAGATCATGCTCGGTGCGATCGACTCCGCGGTCGCGGGCGGCGCGGACACCACGAGCGACGCGCCCCTCGGCGTCAACGACGAGCTGCGCAGGCTGCTGCTGTCGGCCCGGCGGGCGAAGACGGCGGGCGGCCGGGTCAAGGCGTTCGCGGGCGTACGTCCCCGGCATCTCGTCCCGGACATCCCGCGCAACGCCGAACCGCGCACCGGTCTCTCGATGGGCGACCACGCGGCGGTCACCGCACGCCGGTGGGACATCGGCCGCGCGGAGCAGGACCTGCTCGCCGCCACCAGCCACCGGCGCCTGGCCGCCGCGTACGACCGGGGGTTCCTGGACGACCTCGTCGTCCCGTACCTCGGCCTGGACCGCGACCAGAACCTGCGCCCCGGCTCCACGGTGGAGAAACTCGCCACGCTGAAGCCGGTGTTCGGCGCGGTCCACCCGGACGCGACGATGACCGCGGGCAACTCCACCCCGCTCACCGACGGTGCCGCGACGGTGCTGCTGGCGAGCGAGGAGTGGGCCGAGCGGCACGGGCTGGAACCCCTGGCCTACCTCTCGCTGTACGAGACCGCGGCGGTCGACTACGTGGGCGGGGAGGACGGTCTGCTGATGGCGCCCGCGTACGCCGTGCCGCGGCTGCTGGAGCGCGCCGGGCTGACGGTCGAGGACTTCGACCTCTTCGAGGTCCACGAGGCCTTCGCCTCCCAGGTGCTCGCCACGCTGGCCGCCTGGGAGAAGGCGGGGCTCGCCCCGGTGGACCGGGAGAAGCTCAACGTGGCGGGTTCCTCACTCGCCACCGGGCACCCGTTCGCCGCGACGGGCGCGAGGATCGTCGCCACCCTCGCCAAACTCCTCGCGGAGCGGGGCGCGCCGGGCCGTGGGCTGATCTCGATCTGCGCGGCGGGCGGCCAGGGCGTCACGGCGATCCTGGAACGCGCCTGACACGTCCAGGGCCCGTCCGCCGGAACCGAACCCGCCCGACCCCGATTTCGAGGAGCCGCACGTGTCCACGCCACCCGCCACATCCACCGCGCCCGTCCTGGTCGAGCCGACCAAGGTCAGGGCGGCCGACGGAAGCGTCCAGCAGGTCTCCGTACCGGCGTTCGCCCCGCCCGTCCGCCGCGGCTCGCTCGCCGAGATCCCCTTCGACAACGCCCGCGAGGCCCCGGCCGACGCCGTCCTCAGCCGCAAGCAGCCGGACGGCAGCTGGCAGGACGTGACGGCGGCGGACTTCGCGGGCGAGGTGCTCGCCGTCGCCAAGGGCCTGATCGCGGAAGGGCTGCGGGGCGGCGACCGCATCGCGATCATGGCCCGTACGACGTACGAGTGGACGCTGCTCGACTTCGCGGCCTGGGCCGCCGGCCTGGTCACCGTCCCCATCTACCCGACCTCCTCCGCCTTCCAGGCCCGCTGGATACTCCAGGACTCGGGCGCCGTCGCCTGCGCGGTCGAGACGGCCGAACAGAGCCGCGTCATCAGCCAGGAGCGCAAGCAGCTCGGCGGCCTCACCCACCTCTGGCAGTTCGACACGGGCGTGCTGGGCCGGCTGAAGAAGACCGGCAGGGACGTCCCCGACGACGCCGTCGCGGCCCGGCGCGCCACGCTGGAGCCGGGGACCCCCGCCACCCTCGTCTACACCTCGGGCACCACCGGCCGTCCCAAGGGCTGCGTGCTGACCCACGGCAACTTCTTCGCCGAGGTCGACAACGCCATCGAGCTGCTGCACCCGGTCTTCACATCGGTCAGCAAGTACCCCGCGTCCACCCTGCTGTTCCTGCCGCTGTCGCACGTCTTCGGGCGGATGGTCGCGATCGGCTGCCTGCGCGCCCGGGTCCGCCTCGGCCACGCCCCGTCCATCAGGACCGAGGACCTGCTCGCCGACCTGGCCGGGTTCAAACCGTCGTTCCTGCTGGCCATTCCGTACGTACTGGAGAAGGTCTACAACACCGGCCGGGCCACCGCCGAGAAGATGGGCCGCGCCTCGTCCTTCGACCGGGCCGCGCGGATCGCCCAGCGGTACGGCCAGGCCGTCGAGGCCGCCGAACACGGCACCGGTCCCGGCCCGGGCCTGGGGCTGCGGGCGGCCCGCGCGCTGTACGACCCGCTGGTCTACCGCCGCATCCGGGCCGCGCTCGGCGGCCAGGTCCGGTACGCGATCTGCGGCGGCTCCCCGCTGGGCAGCAGGCTCGCCGCCTTCTACGCGGGCGCCGGCATCGAGATCTTCGAGGGCTACGGCCTGACGGAGACCACCGCGGCCGCCACCGTGACCCCGCCCCTCAGACCACGTCTGGGCACGGTCGGCTGGCCGATGCCGGGCACCGCCGTCCGCATCGCGCAGGACGGCGAGGTGCTGCTCAGCGGCGGCCAGGTGTTCCAGGGCTACTGGGACGCCGAACGCGGCGAGGCCGTTCCCGCGCTGGACGGCGGCTGGTTCGCCACCGGGGACCTGGGCACGCTCGACGAGGACGGCTACCTCACGATCACCGGCCGCAAGAAGGACATCATCATCACCTCGGGCGGCAAGAACGTCACCCCGGCCCCGCTGGAGGACTGGCTGCGCGCGCACCCGCTGGTCAGCCAGTGCATGGTGGTCGGCGACAACCGCTCGTTCATCACCGCCCTGATCACCCTGGAGCCGGACGGGCTGTCCCACTGGCGCCGGATGATGAAGAAGGAGGACGTCCCGCTGCGCGAACTCGTCCACGACGAGGAGCTCCACATCGCGCTGCAACGTGCGGTCGACGAGGCCAACCGGCTCGTCTCGCGCGCCGAGTCGATCCGCAAGTTCACCGTCCTGACCGTGGACTTCACCGAGGAGGCCGGCCATCTGACGCCGTCGCTGAAGCTGAAG
>NZ_JAFMPZ010000441.1 GCF_017353455.1 Streptomyces laculatispora | reverse complement strand
GGGCGGTCTGCAACGTGTCCCGCTTTCGTCGTCTACGCCGACGGCACTCCTGTGAAGACGTGGACGAGTGCCGCCCCGAAGCCCCTCATGGAATGAGCCTCGCACCCTTCCTTCGCTGAGTCCCGGCGTGCTGCTGGAACTGGAGGACTCATGAACGCACATCACGATCAGAACATCGAGTGGGACGTGCTGGGTGTGCACCCGAAACGTGAGGCAGGCCTGCAGGCTCCCGCCCTCGCACAGACGACGGACTGGTTGCGGGATCTGCTGCGCACCAACGGTGGCGGATGCACGCCCGTCCACCGGGTGCTGGACATCGGCAGCGTGCCGGGGGTGGTCACGTGCCTGTTGGCACACTTTTCCGGATGCCGAGGTTGTCGCTGTCGACCAGTCGTCCGGCGTCCTGGAGAGGGTCCGCGCGCGCGGTGGCGCAAGGAAAAGAAGGTCGGGTCGTCACTCGCCTGAGGAAGTCCCCGGGTGAGTTCGGATCGCCGGATTCCGCGGATCTGATCTGGATCCGAAACGGCTTCCACCGCATCGGGGACCAGGAAGCGGTATCGCGCTCCGTGGCCAGCTGCCTGCGGCCCGGCGGGCTCGTTGCCGTCGCGGGAAGCGGGCTGCCCCGCGATTTCTGCCCCGTGACATCGGCATGGGCGTCCAGGCATGCAAGCCCGCCTGGAAGCCGCCGAGGAAGCTTTCGGCGACATGCGCGGCCAACTACCCGGATTGGTCAGGACAGTGAAGGACTGGCGGCCATGCTCGCCCGGGCCGGGCTCATCCCCAGCGGGACAGGCAGCTTCTTCACCGACCTCCCGTCACCTCTCGGAATGTCGGCGTGCGAGCATCTGCAGATGCACCCGAGCCGGGGCTGCACGATCAGATCGGCGACCGGCTGGAGCCGGAGGGCCGGACGACCCTTGAGTGTCTCAGGGACAGCGACACATGCACCGGCATCCTCGGTCGCGTGCCCCTGCGATCGAGCAGCTCAAAGTCATTCCCTACGACGAGGAATGGCCCGGCCGGTACACGGCTCTCACGTCCCGCATCACGCATCCGGTACCCGACTCCGTGCTCATCCGTCGCAGCGCTGCTCTGCGGACTTGGTCCCCCTGACAGCGTCGTCGTAAAGGCGAAACAGGCGGACGTGCTGCTCCGCCGCTGTGCCGGACTGCCCCAGCCGGTCCAGGAGCTGCCAGCACTGTGCGACGAGCCGACGTGCCTCGGTTCCCGGCCAGGGCCGGGGGAGCAGTTCGGGCGGCAGAAGAGGGTCGGGCTCCATCGCACGGGTGAATTCGGCGGCCAGTTCGACCGCGATGGTCAGCTGCTGGAGCGAGGAGGGGGCGGCCTCGTCCTGGAGTCGGCGCAGCCGCGGCTCGGCCACGGAAGCGAGTTGCCGATAGCCATCGGCGATCTCGTCCTGCGGCCACAGGCTGCGGGCAAGCGCGGCCGGATCGCGTACATCGCCCTGACGCAGGTCGTCGGTGGTGAAGAGGGTGAGGTGGCCGTGGATGCCGAGCCGTCGAGCCTCGTCCTCGACGTAGGGTTCCCATGCATTGGCGCTGACGTAGAGGCCGCCCTGGACGGGGGCGCCACCAAGCCGGGTGAGAACGGTGCGCAGTGTGTCGCGCGCCGTACGGGTGTCTTCGGGTACAGCGAAGGCGACCAGGTGCCAGATGCCGTCCCAAGGGGCGAGGCCCGCGTCCTGCCGGAAAGCGTGCGCGACGAACTCGACGTCCGGCCCCAGGGCCTGCACGGTAGCGCCGGTCGCCCGGAGCAGTGCTTTGCGCCCCCTGCCTTCCTGGACGAAGCGCCCCTCTGCTACGAGCCGCTTGATGCACAGACGCACCTGCTGGTCGGTCATGCCGAGCAGGTCGGCAGTGGCGTAGAGCTCGCCGGCGTCGACCGTGTGGTCGGAACGGATCAGAGCTTCGACCAGCATGCGAGTGGGGACCCGGACGGGCGTTGTCGGCGTGTGGAGCGAGTCGGTCATGAAGTGGCGGGCCTTTCTGGTACGTCCAAGGGTGCGGCGCATCGTGGTGCCGAGCCGCACCTCTGCAGGCCGCGCGGCCAAGAACTGCGCTCGGTATACACGCGACGGTATCCGGGCCGCTCGTACAGTGTCCTGGCGCGTGGATTCCACGCCGACGTCCAGTCCGCTGCCCCGGCAGCAGTGCTTCCAACACGAGGGCGATCCGAGCGTCGCGGGGAGCACCACCTCTTCACGCCGTCGCACCTGTCGGAGGCGGGTACAAGCACCCGGGGTACCGAGGTCGGGGCGGGTCACGCCCCGCGGTGCCGTGGAAGCTCCCTCCTCGCTTGAACCGGGGGTGGTTCGGGACCTATGGCCTGTCCCAGAACGAGCCGAGCATGACGGCGACCTCGTCGACGCGCTCGATCTGCGGCATGTGGCCGGTCCGGGGGAACAGGTGGGTGCGTGCCCGGGGGAGAGCGGTCGCGGCGTTCACGAGGTGGGTGGCCGGCAGGATCCTGTCATGGGTGCCCCAGACGACGAGCGTGGGGATGTCGAGCGCCGAGACCTCGGTGAGCAGCTTCTCGCGCCAGCCGCGGCGTACGCCGCGCCACGAACCGAGGGCATGGGACTGGCGCCGGAACGTCTGTGCCGCCCCTTCGCGACGGGAGAGCGCGAGTGCCAGGGCGACCCGTTCGGGTGTGGCGAAGGCCGGGTCGTAGAAGATGGAGCGCTCCGACAGCAGCGCGCTGTCCGCATGGGGACGCAAGAGCAGCCGCCAGAGCAGCGGAAGGTCGAGGATGCGCAGGGTCCAGGTGACGTCACGGCCGAACCCTGCGCTGTTGAGCAGTGCCAATGACGCCACCCGCGCGGGGGCATCTGCGGCGAGCCGCATCGCGACGGCTCCGCCAAGCGAATTGCCCACCACATGGGCGCCCGAGGGGACCCCGAGCACGTCGAAGGCTGCTTCGACGTGCCGGGCCAGTGCCGCGAGGCGGCAGTCGGGCAGGGCCTGGGACTGCCCGAAGCCCGCGAGGTCGATGGCGATCAGCCGGTACCCGCTCAGGGCGGCCCGCAGCGGCTCCCAGTCCTCCAGGCTGCGGCCCAGTCCGTGCAGCAGGATCACGGGCGGGCCGGTGCCCGTCGCCGCGTAGCGGACGCGAAGCCCCCCGACCTCGACGAATTCCGCTGTATGCACGCCGACTCCTGGGTCCAGTGATTTCACCGGTATCTCCTCGTTTCAGTGGCTCGGGGTGACGGTGGTGATCACGCAGTTGCCGGGGTGGTCGTTGTCGGAGGTGTGGGACAGCTGGTGGGAGAGGTCGAGGAAGAACCGCTCGGGTTCGATGACGGCCTCGGGAGGGTGTACGCCGGGCCGGCCGCTGGTGCCGTCGAGAAGCTGGGCGAGCCCCAGGGCCAGCGGGATTCCGGTCGCCTCTGCCATGTCGTCGATCAGCGTGGTCATGCCTGACGTCTCGGCGAGGCGGGACAGGACGGTGACCGGCCTGCCGTCGCGGGTACCTGTGGCTGCGGCAAAGAACGGCGGCAGCGACCGGGGGCCCTTGAGGCCCATGGCGCCTGCCACGGCCCGCAGGCCGCGGGAAACCGAGGGTTTGGCCAGGTCAATGGCGGCGGTTTCGTTGGTGAGTTTGCCGGCGTCGATGTCGCGGCGAAGGACGTCGAGGTAGGCCAGTGTGCCTGGGGTGATGACCATGAGGTTGGAGGCCTCGCCGGTCGGGCGGAAGCTGCGGTGGAGGGTGACCGGCTCAGGATGGCCGACGGTGTAAGCCGTTCCGGAGTGCTCGGGGGAGAGGGTCAGCGTGACCGGACGGAGCGGCCGTCGGTGTACGAGCTGTCCGCCGCTGACGACGGCCACCTTCCCGCTGATCTGCTCCATCCAGTGCACGGCGGCGGCACTGGGCCGCCCGTCGGGGTCGAGCAGCTGCTCGTCGTCCTGGTCGTTGCCGGACACATCGACGGGCCATGCGGTGTACAGGTTCTGGACCTGGTCCAGCTGCTGGACGGCGCGTGCGGCCAGCAGGTTGCTGACTCCGGGGCTGGCGCCCATGCCCACCACCGCGCAGACCCCGGCGGACCGTGCTTCCTCGTCCAGATCGAGCATCCGCAGGGTCGGCTCCCAGTCGTCGCAGATGTCCAGGTAGTGCGTACCGGTCGCGATCGCGGCACGCAGCACGGTCAGGCCGAAGCGGTAGTACGGGCCGACGGTGTTGAGCACGACGTCGGCGTCGGCCATTGCAGCCCGGAGGGCGGAGTCATCGGTCACGTCCACCTGCAGGGCCCGCATGGGCGCACCACCGGCACCGGCGAGTTGGCGTACCAGCCTCTGGGCCGCTTCAAGGCGTTTGTCGGCCACCACAATCTCGGTCACCTCGGGCAGCCCGGCAGCCACCCGCACCGCCACCGCCCCCATCGCACCGGGTCCGCCTAGCGCCAGGATCCTCATTCACTCTTCCTCTCTAGCTCGATACGATCGAAAGCTATACGATCGGTTTTGAATCGAGCAAGTGCTGATGAAGGAGAACCATGAACGACCCACAGTTCCCGGACACAGCTCCGCACCGGCCGGAGATCGACGACCGTCCATCCGTGGATGCCTGCGTAGGCGTGCTGGCCGATGCCTTTGCCCGTGAGTCGGCGACCTCCTGGATCTGCGGCAGTTCGTCCACCACCAGGGAGAACTGGTTCGACGTCACCCTGCGCGCCGATGCCACCATTCCCGGATCGCGCCGCTACGCCCTGACCGGGGACGGCGGCAGCCCCATCGCGGCCGCCGTCCTCACCCCGCCCGGAGCTCGGCTCACACCTGCCGCTCAGGCGCAGTGGGCGGCCCGTACGCTCGCGCGTTGCGGACTCCGGTCCGTGCAGCGGACCCTGCGCTATCTCGACCTCACCGAAGCCGGTGCGCCCGAGAGTGCCTGGACGCTGGAGTTCATCGGGGTGGTTCCCGCCGCCGCAGGCCGCGGGGCGGGGCGGCGTCTCCTCGACCGCCTGCTGGCCGACACACCAGCCGCGGCCGGGATCTACCTCACCACCGCGGACCCCGGAAATGTGGCGCTCTACCAGCACTTCGGGTTCGTCACCCAGAGGCGCCTGTCCGTCGGACCACTGAATGTCGCGACCATGTTGAGAAGGCGTACGAGCAGTCCGTAGCCACGGGCGGCCTGAATGCGACTGGCATGCAGCAACTCGATGACGATTCCGTCTATTTCGATCCGCAGGACCACCGAGACCGGTTCGAACTGCTTCACCAACTCCGAGTTGATCCCGGACACCAACCCGCTCGGACCGCGCGACAGCGCTGAGGAGCGCTACACGCCCGAGCTGCCGATCGTCGCCATCGAATGCGGCGTCCCGGCACGTACCGGCCCGCTGTCCCACCCACTTCCGCTATGAGGTATATCCGTG
>NZ_JAFMPZ010000440.1 GCF_017353455.1 Streptomyces laculatispora | reverse complement strand
GGGACACGTTGCAGACCGCCCACACCCCGGACACGCTGGTCCGGCCCGCATCGTCGGTGGTCACCCAGCCGCTGTCGTCCCGCTCGCACCCCAGACCCGTGAGCAGGGCGTCATGAGGAACCATCCGGGGGAAGACGAACACCGCGGAGCGGGGGACGACATGCCCCTCGGCCAGCTCGACACCGCGCAACCGGTCGCCCTCCGTCACCAGACGCTTGACGGTTCCCACGGCGACGACGATGCCGCGAGCGGCCAACTGCTCGCGCTCCTCCGCACCGAGGTCCAGGGTGTGCGCGAAGAAGACGACGTCGTGCGACCACTGCCGCAACAGCAGCGCGTGCCGCACCGCACCGGGATGGGTACCCAGCACTCCTATGGGCTGGTCGCGCACCTCGTACGCGTGGCAGTAGAGGCAGAACAGCAGGCCCCTGCCCTTACCGTTCCCGAACGCCGGCAATCACGGGGAGCTCGTCCCGCAGTCCGGTGGCCACCACGACCCGGCGGGCACCGAGCACCGCACCACCCTCCAGACGGACGAGGAAGCCGGGCTCCATCTGATCCACACGGCCCTCGAACAGATCCACCCCGTAACCGGCGACCTCCGCCCGGCCCACCGCCAGCAGGTCGGCCGGAGACATACCGTCCCGGGACAGGAAACCGTGCATATGCGCGGCGGGAGCGTTGCGCGGCCCCGCCCGCTTCCACCACCCCGACCCGGCGACGGGCCCTGGCCAGGACCAGAGCCGCACTCAGACCAGCTGCACTCGCGCCCACCACGTCGTACGCACCATCGTCGAAAGTGCTGCTCTTCGCATTGTTCGTCGTACCGCTCATGGCGCTCACCCCCACCCCGAGCGTGTACCACCGATCATCAGGCCAACAAAAAGACTTACCATTTTCGCAAACTCCGCCGCCCGGCTCGTATACCGCCGGGATGTCCCGCAGCCCTGGCCGCCGGAGTAGATCATGTACGCCCGCGACGGCCGGGCGTGCGCAGCAGCAGGCCGAGCGATATCAGCCCGGCCACGGCCGCCAGCAACGTGGACCAGAACCAGAAGTTCACCCAGGTGTCGGGGACCGGCAGCAGCAGCACCAGCACGGCTGGATAGAGGATCAGCAGCCGGCGCAACCGGCGCTCCGCCCCGAGCTGTTCACGCAGACGCTCGCAGGCTCCCCCGGCCGCCGGGCCCGTTCGCCCGGCGGGTATCAACTCGTCGGCGATGGTCCGCCGCCACGTGTGCACGGTGGCGCCGATCATCGTGAGCAGGAGGCCGAGCCCCAGTAACTGGAACCATTCGGGCACTCTCGGGTGACTGGGCGTGGTGAACAGCAGCATGGGCACCGAGAACAGGACTGCGCTCAGCGCTTCGGCAGCGAAGAGGCGGGTGGCCGGAGTACGGCTCAGCGCGGTGGGCACGATCAACTCCCTGATCGGGATCCTCCGGCTGCTGCGGGCACGAGGACGCGTCACGATCCTGGACTCACCCTTCAGAGTTCCGTGCGGCCCGGCCTGATGGCTGCGGACGCGGCGGGGCGGCGCCCTCCGCCGTCAGCACGTACTGCCGCGGGTCGAAGGCTCGCGTGCGACGACGGAATCGCCATGTCGGTTCGGGCCAGATGGACGTGATACGACCGGTGCGGTCCTGGTACCAGCCGACGCAGCCGCCGGCGGCCCAGACGGTGGGCTCCATCCGGCTCTGCAGCTCCGCGTTGAAGGCGTACTGGGCCTCGGCACGCACTTCCACGGCGGTCAGGCCCCGGCTGCGCATCAGCCGCAGGCAGCTGAGCAGGTAGTCGATCTGCGACTCGATCATGTAGATGAGGCTCGTGTGCCCCACGCCGGTGTTGGGACCTGCCATCAGGAAGAGATTGGGGAATCCTGCGACCGTGGTGCCGAGGTGGGCCTGCGGGCTGCCTTCCCAGACCTCGCTCAGGGACCGTCCGTCGGCGCCGACGACCTGCTGCGCGTACGTCGCGTCAGTGACGCGGAATCCGGTTCCGTAGATCAGCACGTCCACCGGGTGCTCGGCGATGGTATCTCCGTCCCGCGCCGCGGCGGTGGGCGCAGTGAGCACCGCATCGGGCCCGACGCTCGTGATCGGATCAGTGACCACGTCAACGTTGGGCTGGCCCAAGGCCGGGTAGTAGTCGTCGGACAGCAGGACCCGCTTGCAGCCCAGTTCGTAGTCCGGGGTCAGCTTGGCCCTCATTCCCGGGTCCGCGACCTGACGGTGCAGGTGGCCAAGCGCCTCGCGTTGGCCGAGTGCGGACATGGTGCGGTTTCCGAGCAGGGCGGGCAGCGTCGCCTCCCGGGCCAGATACTCCCAGCCGCGGGCTAGTCGCTGCACCGGCGGTGCCAGCCGGAACAGACGTTGCTGCCACAGCGGGATGACCCGGTCGCGCCTCGGCGCGATCCAGGGAGGAGTGCGCTGAAAGACCGTCACCTGCCGTGCGGTGCGCTGCAGGTGAGGGACGAACTGGATTGCGCTCGCTCCGGTCCCGATCACTCCCACCCGCTTGGTGCTCAGATCCAAGTCGTGCCTCCACTGGGCGGAATGGAATGCCTCGCCGATGAAGCTGTCGAGCCCGGGCAGCGAAGGAACGGCCGGCTCCGACAGCGGGCCTTGGGCCAGTACCAGCAGCCCAGCGGTGAGCGGACCCGTGCTGGTCCGCAGGTCCCAGCGTTGCCGCTCGGAATCCCAGGTAGCGCGTTGCAGTTCGCAGCCGAGCCGCAGATTCGGCGTCAGGTCGTACTCGTCGACGCAGCGCCTGAGGTACTGCCCGATCTCCTCGCGCGGAGCGAAGCGCCGACTCCACGCGGGATTGGGGGCGAAGGAGAACGAGTACAGGCGCGAGGGAACGTCGCAGGCGCACCCGGGATAGGTGTTGTCCCGCCACGCGCCGCCGACCTCGTCAGCCCGCTCCAGTATCAGCACGTCCCGGTGGCCCTCCTGCAGCAGCCGAATGGCCGTACCGAGCCCTGAGAATCCCGCGCCGACGATGACCACAGATACGTGGCGTCCGCTCATGGCATCCGCCTGCACGGGGCCGTGAGCCTGCGGCACGGCCCCCAGTCCACGCGGAGCCGTGTCCGGGCGCTGTGGGTTGATCATGACCCTCCTCCATCAACATTCAGCTCGACCTAAGACCGATCGTATAGCATTCGATCGTATCTAATTAGAGAGAGCAAGTGAATGGGGACCCCGCCATCCGCCGGACCCGGCGGGATCGGATGTGGGGGCACGAGTGGCGGCCGGGCTGCCCGGAGCGGCCAAGACCGTGGTGGACATGGACGCCGGCCCCGGGCTCGGCTCAGGGGCAGCTCCGGTGCGAGAGTGGGCAGGACATGCGACATCGGCCCAGGCCAAAGCGGTCCAAGGGGCTTTCCCGTTGGCCGGGAAGCTACGCCTCGACGTACGCGACGATCGTGGTCGTCCATGGGGCCGGCACGATGCAGTTGCCCCTCACACCGTGGACTCGGTCCGCGCGTACGCCACAGCCGAGCGGGCGAAGACCGAAGCCCTTACCTCCGTCCCGGACCGGCCGGGACGAACCCCTTCGCCAGCCGCTCGTCAGCCATCGGCCGTCACTGATCCGCCGCTATCGCGGGCCCGTTCGCAAGGGCCGCTCCAGGGTCGGCCGTTCAAGAAACCAACTGCTCGCGCACGGCCCTCAGGTGACCGAAAGAAGGGAACCGCCTCGTGCCCAACCACGACGAGACTGACCACGACAGCTTCGCCCGCTGGCTGTTGCATCGCTGCCGACGGGCCGGACACGACACCGAGTCCGCCGACACCCGGAACTCGATCCACATCATCGCCGCTTTCGCCGTGTCCGAAGGCCTGGACGCCGCACTTACGGCCAACCTCGCCCAGGCTCTCGCGGTGAGTCCCGAGGAGCTCACGGCCGCCATTCCCGTACGTCGGCCGTGCGCGGGACCGGTCCGGGCGGATGACGGTCACGATGCGGGCCCCACCCCGAACGGACGGAACGAGGGTTGCACGGATTGACGTAGTGGCCGGCTTCCGGCACTCAGGGGAGGTCGGCCCATTCCGTACACGTACGCGCAGCAGGTTCCGACGGAGTCAGCCAGTCGTTGCCCCGGGTCCTACTGCCCATGGATCGGGCGGGATCACCTCGACGCACCGGCCGCTCTCGTCCACCAGGCGGCCGTATACCTCACCCTGTCGCAGCACACCAGCCGTCGTTCGGTACGGCGACGCCCGGGCACTTCGCGGCGATCCGGATCAGCACTTCCTCAAGGTGCTCGAAAGACTGCAGACTGACAATGAGAGCGAGGTTGGCCGGACTGGCCACGGCCGCGCACATGCGGGTTTCCTGCCAGCTCGCCACCCGATGTCCCACGGCCCGCAGGTCCATGTCCGGGACAGTCAGCCACAGCAGTGCCATCGTGTACCATCCGGCGAGTTCCCGGGCGACATCGCAGCGGAACGCGATGTCGCCGTTCCGGCGGAGCCGGTCCAGTCGGCGCTGAACCTCCTTCGGTGTGGTGTCGAGTTCGTCGGCGAGATCGGCATAGGCACGCCGTCCGTCGCGGCCGAAGCCGCATATCCCGTGTTCGAGATCAGGGGTCAAGGCCCGTGCGGGTCTCACACCCGCACGCGGATCGCGGCGCCTCGTGGCGCTCGGTCTCCCACCTCCACTCGAACCAACAGCGCCTCACGGCTCAAACAGAAGTTGGGCCAGAGCCCGAGCTTCAACAGCGCCGGGCTCCGTCCCAGCAGTGCTGTCGAGTTGCGGATCCGCCCTGTCGAGCACGAGCTCAATCGGGCGGCGTGATTGGGGACCACATGCCGAGCCACTGCTCGGCGCCCCGTGCCTCGAACCGCTCCATCTCAGTGAACCCCAGCTTCACCGCGAGACGCATCGAGCCGACGTTGGCGGTCTGGGTGGTGAGCACCACCGGCTCGCTGGGAAGCGCGCCGACGAGCCAGCCGAGTGCCGCCGCGTACTCCTCGGCGGCGCACCCGGATCCCCACGCCCGCGGCAGGAACAGGTAGCCGAGATCGGCCTTTCCCACGGCAGCCGGGCGACGGTGCCCCGTTGCTCTCCTGAGCAGGATCTGGCCGATCATCGACCCGCCGAGATCAACGACGAAGCTCCCGGGCCACCGCTCGGGCACCCCGGACATCTCGTGCTCAAGCTCGTCACGCGGCCGGGGGCCTCCGAGGTAGGTATGCACCTCTGGCGAGGCGAGCAGCTCGATGAACGTCGCACGGTCCCGGGTCCCGGGCTCACGGAGCACGAGCCTCTCGGCCTTGATCGGGGCAGGCCGTTCGTCAGGGGGCGGTGACAGGCAGGCAGGCGCAGTGGCGGCACGCCCGTGCGGAGGCGGCGATGCGCGCGTGGAAGACGATGGTGATCAGGCAGGCGACCGCGGTCAGTGGCCAGTTGGTGGCGAGTACCGCGGCGGTGATGAGGGTCAGCGCGTTCAGTCCGAGGGCGACTGCCGCGGTGGTTCCCGTCCAGGCGACCACGAGTGGCAGTTGTTGGGGGAGGGGCAGTCGGCGGGCCAGGGTGCCGGTGACGGAGAGGGACACGGCCGCCAGCAGCGCGGTGAGCGCTGCGAGGCCGCCGAGGTGGGCTACGACCACCTGGAGCGGGTCTGGCAGCTGGTGGCCCGCCGCGCGGGTGGAGAGCTCGACCAGGTACCAGCAAACCAGCAGGCACGGGATGATCAGCATGACGGTGCGCGCGGTGTGACGGGCCTGGGTGATGGTCAGTTCGCGCTGGAAGCTGGGCGCGAGTTCGGCCACGGGGCCGAACTGGCGGATGGCGTGACGGGCGGCGTCGCGGTCGGGTTCGGCATCGGGAGACAGTTCCCGCATGGTGTCCAGGAGGCCTTCGCGCAGTTCGTCCACCATCTGGGTCTTGAGTCGGGCCGGGCCGTGCAGGGTGGCCGTCAGGTCCGCGAGGTGGGCTTCGATGGGGTCGTCAGCAGGGATCTCGGGCGCTTTCACGTGGCGTGTCCGGGGGCCGGCGTGGGTTCCAGCACCGAGCCGATCGCTGCGGTGAACGCCCGCCAGTGGGTCCGCTCGGTGGCCAGGCTGCGCCGTCCGGCGTCGGTGAGTTCGTAGCGGCGCCGACGGCGTTCGCCCACCGACTCCCATGCGCTGCTCAGCAGTCCGATCCGCTCGAGCCGGTTGAGGACGGGGTAGATGGTTCCTTTGCGCAGCTCGAGTACGCCGCCGCTGCGCTCCTGGACCGCGGCAATGATCGCGTAGCCGTGCAGGGGGCCGGATTCCAGTACGGACAGCAGCAGTCCGTCCAGGTGGCCGCGTACCGCATCCGTCTTCATAGTCAGGCAGCCTACCTAAAAAGAGTCACCCTGTGCTACTTATAGATCGGTAGCCAATCTATTGGCAGGTTATCCATGAAGGGACCCCTGTGACCAAGCTGCTGCTCTCGCTGCACGTCCTGGCCGCGATCCTGGCGATCGGGCCTATCGCTGTCGCTGCCTCGATGTTCCTCCGCTACGCCAGGTTGTCGGCCAGCGGCGACGTGCAGGAGCCCAACGGCCAGACCACAGCGTTCCTGCACAAGATCTGCCGTGGGTACACGGTCGTCGGCATCGCCGTCCCGGTCCTCGGTGTCGCCACCGGCGCCCGGATGGGCGTCCTGACCGACGCCTGGCTACTGACGTCGATCGTGCTGACGGCTGCCGCCGCGGCCCTGCTGCTCATGGCGGTCCTGCCCGGACAGGCCCGGCTGCTCGCCCAACCCGCGTATGCGTCCGGCCCAGGGGGGACAGGCACCGACGTGGCCACGGACGCCATTGCGCAGCTGCGGTCGGCGACCGCACGCCTCTCCGTGACCACAGGGATGTTCAACCTGCTGTGGGCAGCCGTTGTCGTCCTGATGATCGTCCGCCCCGGCTCCACGACGGGAGCCTGATCAGTATGCGAACTCTCCGCATCGCCGCCGCGGTTGAAGCTGCATCCCTCACGCTCTTGCTGCTCAACCTGTTCACCGTGCACACCGGGGCGATCTCGTCGCTGGGCGGCCTGGTCCACGGCACGGCCTACCTGACCGTCATCGTCGCCGTCTTCCTCACTCCCGCCCTCGCGCGGCCGGGGACCAAGGGGCGTGCCTTCATTCCCGGCATCGGAGGGCTGCTCGCCCTGCGCGTGCTGGGCAGCAGCCACTCGCCTCCTCAGCCGACAGACTGACCGGCGCCGACAGATGACTGGGAAACAACCACCGACAGCGCGAGAACCATACCTACCGGCCTTGCAGGCGGTTCCTGGCCCGGTGCCGCTCCCCGCCGGCCGCTCGGTTCACCAGCGTCAGTGGGCCGATCCTGGTCTGGTTGGCCAGGCACGCGAAGCCGAGCCCGTCCTCCGGCACATACAGCAACTGCGACCGGTAGCCATCCACGCTCCCGGCGTGGCCGTAGGCCGCTTTGCCGCCGACGGTGAAGTGGTAGACGCCCAGCGCATACGGATGCACGGTGCCGTCGGCCAGCTCCGCCCGTTCCAGCAGTGCCGCCCGGATGTCGGCGCCCAGCACCCGCCCGTCTGCCAGGAATGGTCGGTGAAGCAGTCCGGGCACGGCGGGATCCGGCAGATGCAGTACCCCGCTGTCGCTGCGCTGCGGCACTGTTGGCTTGCCCTGGCGGGGTAACGTCGGGGTCACAGCCGACCGCCCCAGACTTGATGGTGGCTGACTTCGAGCATGGCGGCCTTGAGTAGATTGGCCATGGGCACTGGGAGCCGATCTGGAGGACTTCGCCGTTGGATCCGAGCGCGGTCCAGGATCAGGCGCCGTCGTTGCGCATGGCGCGGCTGGGGTGGACGCGGATCGAGGCGGGTGCCCTGTGGGAGGCACTCTGAGGTCTTCACTGCGTGACCCACATCTTCGTCGCGAAGCCCGAGAAATCCAGCCGGTAGCCGACTTCCGTGTAGTCGCTCCGGAGGTCGCCGCTCACCTCCAGGCGGACGATCCTCACCGGCTCGCCGTCAGGGGCCTCGAGGTCCTAGGCCGTCCAGACGTGTCCGCTCGACACGCGTTCGGGGCGGGGCCGTTTCGTCAGTAGCTGACGATGCCCAGCAGGTCAGTGAGCGAGTCGATGGACCAGTCCGCCGCGGCGCGAACTTGCGGGTCATCAGCCCACCAGTACCCCACGGGCCACGGCGAAGGTGTGCTGCCCGCAAGCCGGCCGCCTTCGCCGGATAGATGTCGTTGCTCGGGTGGTCACCGACATACAGTGTCTCGTGTGGCAAGGCGTCGGATACTTCCAGCACCCGCGCGAAGAAATCCGGGTGCGGCTTGGCGACGCCCCACTCGGCGGATGTGACGACTAGTACTGCAACCGTGTTTGGTGTGACGGTATGTCGTAGTGGTCGTTGTTCCTGTCATGGGTGGGGATCTCGAGGTTGGTGACGTGTGGCGGTGGGCGGCGGGGCTGGAGGAGGTGCATGAGCGGTTCGTGCACCGGTTTCAGCGCTCGGAGCCCCGGGAGTCCGCGTTGGCCTATATGCGTGGGCTGGTGTCGTCGCTGGAGCGGAAGAACGCGTGGACGGTCGCCGAGCGCGCTGGGCATGACCGGCCGGACCGTTTGCAGCGACTGCTCAATACGTGTGACTGGGACGCTGACGAAGTCCGTGACGACGTACGGGAGTTCGTGATTGAACACCTCGGCGACCGGCAGGCGGTGCTCGTGGTGGACGACACGGGGTTCCTGAAAAAGGGTGTCCGCTCGGCCGGGGTCCAGCGGCAATACACCGGCACGGCGGGCCGGGTCGAGAACAGCCAGGTCGGCACATTCCTCGCCTATGCCACCGATACCGGTCACACGTTGATCGACCGGGAGCTGTACCTGCCCGCGTCCTGGACCGACGACCGGGAACGGTGCCGCGCCGCCGCGGTCCCCGACGAGGTCGCCTTCGCCACGAAGATCGAGCACGCCAAGGCCATGATCGAGCGAGCACTCGCCGCGCGGGTGCCGTTCGCGTGGCTGACCGCTGATGAGGCGTACGGGCAGGTCAAGGGCTTGCGTTACTGGCTTGAACAGCGCGGGGTGTTCCATGTGCTGGCAACCCGCCGAACCGACACCGTCGTTACCGCCTCACACATGGACCATCCCGTGGACGAACTGGTCGCCGGCCTGCCCCGGCAGGCGTGGAAACGCCGCTCGTGCGGACGAGGCACCCACGGAGAGCGCGTCTACGACTGGGCCCGGGCGCCGATCCGTCCGTGGCGCGAGGAGGGCGTCGAGCACTGGGTCCTCGCCCGCCGAAGCATCACCGATCCCACCGAGATCGCCTACTACGTATGCTTCGCACCCGAAGGCACCACCCTGAACACCCTCCTGGCCGTGGCCGGCCGCCGGTGGACGATCGAGGAATGCTTCCAGACCGCGAAGAACGAATGCGGCCTCGACCATTACCAGGTCCGCAAATACCACGCCTGGTACCGGCACATCACCCTCGCCATGGCTGCCCACGCCTATCTGACAACGGTCCGCGCGGAGGAGCTCAAAAAAGGGGGTCAAAACCCGGTGAACAGCTCCTCGTCCCGCTGAGCCTGCCCGAGATCCGCCGCCTGACCGCGCACCTCACAGCACGTCTCCTTCCTCCCGTCGCCCACGTCCTGTACTGGTCCCACTGGCGACGACGAGCACAACACCGAGCACGCATCAGCCACTACAAACGACGAGGCCACAGCCCATGAACTGAACCGCGGTCACACCAAACACGGTTGCAGTACTAGGCCTGTTCGTCGCGGCGATCGACCCGACCGCCTTCGACACATCGTACGCACAGCGAGCGGAGGATCATCTGAGTCGACTCGCCTCCGAGCACGACGCGGACTTCGGTCGGCGAAAGACGCCCATCACCGAGGTCGAAATCCCCGACGACGTCTACCGAGCGCTCACGACGCCCTGACCAAGGATCGCGAGGATACCCGCGCCCACCCGACCGGATCGCTGCCGGCTCACCGGCGACGAGCTCGCCGTCCCGATCGGCCTACAGAACTCATCCCCAGCCGGATAGCCAAATCTGGTGCGACAACCGGACTGTTCGCTCGCCGACGGTCCGATCAAGTCAATATGACGGAAGCCCATCGGCTGGCACTGTCACGTTGACTGACCGGGTGGGTGATCTTCTGGTTGGTCATGCTGGGAGGGGTCGTCCGTGGACAGCGCGCCGCCGGGCGTTGTCACGTTGTTGGGTGTGTGGGTGTGTGGGTGTGTGGGTGTTCGACTGTGGGTCGAGGTGTGGTGGGGCCGGGTGCCGGCCTGGGCTCAGGCCGCGGTAAGTCGGCCGGTGACGCCGGTGATCTGCTCCCAGGTGGTGAAGCGGATGGTCATTTCGGCTCGGTGTTCGGATGCGGTCATCAGGTGGCGTCGGGGCCGGAAGTGGGGTGGGACGCCGCTGAACGCGGACAGGAACCGCTGGGCCCCGCCCACGCTGCGGAAGCCCTTCATGGCCCGTTCGCGTTGCCTCGTCGGCCGGTGACTGTTCTCGGCCCGGTAGTTCAATCCCTTGTGGGAGCGGTGCCCCACCGAGGGCATGACCTCGCGGTGGGCGGCGCCGCAGGAACGCAGCTTGTCGGTGACGACCACTCGCGGCACCCCGCCCTTCGCTGTCATCAGCTTGCGGAAGAAGCGCCTGACCGCGGCCGTGTCCCGCCGGTTCTGCACCAGGATGTCCAGGACATTGCCGTCCTGGTCGACAGCCCGCCACAGATACTTCTGCTCCCCGTTGATCTTGATGAAGACCTCGTCCAGATGGCACTTGTCCCCCGGCCGTGGCTGTCGGCGGCGCAGCGCGTTGGCGTACGCCTGCCCGAACCCCGTTCCGCGGGCGAGCTGTCGAGCCACGTATCAATCCTTCCGAGCAGGGCGTCGGGCGGGGCAGCCGATAACCTGCCGCGGATGCAGGTCAGCAAGCCGGAAACCGTTCGGCCTGATGCTGACCGTTTGCTGACCTGTAGGCGGTGACCAGGGCTCTGACCTGCGGAAACACCCAAACGCTAGATCTTGGACTTGAACATCGTGCGCAGCATTGAGGTACTCCTGAATCTAGGCTCCCTGCCTGCGTTTTTGCAGGTCAAGGGCAGTTTTTCAACCCTACAACGAGGCGCATGTCCGGGCAGCTTTCCCCAGGTTTTTCGGGACTCCCGCTGACCACTTGCTGACTTCCCTGACCATCGACGCACCCTGCACGTCGGCTGCCGCTGGTGCGACCGCCCACCGACGCGCACGGCGGGGCAGCGGATGCAGGCTTCTCCGAACTTCGGAGCCGTGCCCTCCCGAAGCCTCCGATCTACAGCTCTCTGAGACCGAACTGGTGACGGCGGAGGGAACAGCGAGATGTTCCGGGGGGCGAGAGCCGCTCCGCCTGCCGCCTCGGTACTGTGACTTCGTATGACCGACACCGAGATCGAGATCACCGCAGACCTGGTCCGCGACCTGCTGCAGGAGCAACATCCAGACCTTGCGGGGCTGGCCATCCGTGAGGTGGCGGGCGGCTGGGGCAACCAAATGTGGCGTCTCGGGGACGAGTTGGCCGTGCGAATGCAGCGCATGGACCCCACCCCGGAGCTCCAGCTCAATGAGCGGCGATGGCTACCTGTGCTGGCCCCGCTTCTGCCACTCCCGGTGCCGACCCCGGTGCGGTTCGGCGAACCGTCCGAGCGCTTCCCCAAGCACTGGACCGTGATGACGTGGGTTCCCGGCGAGCCGCTTGACCACGGCTCGATCAGCCGCGGTGCCCACGCCGCCGACACTCTGGCGGGTTTCCTCCAGGCGCTCCATGTGGAGGCGCCCGCCGAGGCGCCGATCGCTACGGGCCGCGGTGCCCATCCCAGGAACTGTACGGACGCCTTCGAGAACTTCTTCCAGGCCGTTGCCCCCGACGACATCGCTGCCGACGTCCGGGCCGTCTGGGACGACGCCGTTGCGGCCCAGGCGTGGGAGGGCCCGCCGGTGTGGGTGCACGGCGACCTCCATCCCGCGAACGTCGTCGTCTCGGACGGAACACTCTCGGGCATCGTCGACTTCGGTGACATGTTCGCCGGCGATCCAGCGTGGGACCTCGCCGCCGCATGGGTGCTGCTACCCGCGGGCACGGCCTCACGGTTCTTCGACATGTACGCGCATGCGGACGAGGCGGCGATCCGGCGCGCCCGCGGGCTGGCCGCTATGAAGAGCCTCTTCCTGATGCTCATGGGGCAGAACGGAGATCGGGGTCTTCCCGGCGGCAAGCCTCACTGGGGACCTGCAGGTCGGGCGGCACTTGATCGTGTTCTGAAGGGTGTTTGAAGCACGCTTCGTCGGACCTGTTGTCGATCTTGTTTGAGGGCCACGCGGCAGCCCACGTTCGCGGGTTCATCGATCACCACGCGTGGTGGGGATGCCACGGTCCACGGCCGCACGCTGCCCGTGGCCCCGATCGAGCCGGCGGAGTTCCTCCTCAGCGCCGGCCAGGCTGACCTTCAGGCCTTCGGCCTCGCCGAGCCAGCCTTCGCGCTCGGCCTCAGCGATCCACCGCGCTGTGGACCTGGGCGTCACCTTGATCGGTACCGCCGAGAACTACGGCCCTTACCATCTGCGTCCCGCACCGCCGGCTCCCCGACCAAGGTCGTCAGCCGGGGGTCGTCCGGGTATTTTGCCGCCGCCATCCGCAATTGCGCGACGGCGGTACGCGCGACATTTTCCCGGTCGGCGCAGAGGGTGCGCATCGCCGGATCGGTGAAAAGACCTCACACGTAATTGCGGTGCTTTTCCGGGACGGCGGAGAAGTCAGTGATCAGTGCTGCCGCGAGCGGCTTCCAGGCGATGACGTCCATTCGGAGGCCCCTCACGATCGCCGGGGTGGAGGTGAGGTCGTCAAGGACCCGGCGCAGCTGAGGCTGCACCTTCTGCGGGGCCCGGCGCCGCGGTTTCGCGGACTCCTTCCCCGCCAGACCGAGCAGGTGGCGCCGCTGGTCGTCATCCAGGTGGGGCGCCTGCGCGACCGTCTCCAGGGCAGGGGCTGACGCGGGCATGCGGCCCTGCTCCAGCCGGGTGCAGTAGTCCGTGGAGATCACCGCGCGCCGGGCGGCCTCCTCCCTGCGCAGGCCGGTCACCCGACGCGGCCCCCCGCCGTCGGGCAGCCCCACGGCGCGCGGGCTCAGCCCGGCCCGGCGGGCCTTCAGGAACTCGCCGAGCTCATCGAGATGCGGTGTCGGACTCATGCCTCCCAGCGTGACAGCGAGCGCCCCTTGTGTGAGGGGGAGGAGTCTCTCCCGGGATGTTTCCCTCCCAGGAGGAAACTCTCCTCTTTGCGGCCCACTCACCCCGTGCCAACCTGGGAGATGGCAGATGAAGAAACGAAAACCCAACCGGCCAACCATTTCCCTGGCACGAGAGAGGAACAGCGCGACATGGAATTCGTCAAGCAGCAGGCGACCGGCAAGGGCCCGGAGAACTGGTTCAGTGGGGACGTGTGGTTCGACGCCCTTTACGCCGGCACCGAGCCCTCCCGCATGCGGGCCAACATGGTCCGCTTCGCACCCGGTGCCCGCACCGCCTGGCACCACCACGCCGTCGGCCAGACACTCCACGTCGTCGCCGGCATCGCCCTGATCGGGACCCGCGACGGCACGGTCTGCGCCGCCCACCCCGGCGAGACGGTCACCTGCCCGCCCGGCGAGGAGCACTGGCACGGCGCCACCGAGGACCGCTTCATGCAGCACCTCGCCCTCTGGGAAGCCCCTGCCCCCGAGGACGGCCGGCCCGAGACCACCTGGCTGGAACACATCACGGACGCGCAGTACAGCGGGCCGCGCACCCGCAGCAGCTGACCCAACTGACGCACAAGGAGGGCATTTCATGTCCGCGATGATGGCCGCGCCGTTCCGCGGCCACAGCCCCGACCGGACACCCCTCTCCTGCCGCCACCTGCGCCTGCGCGAGTGTACTGCGGCTTCAATCCGGCCCGCGGAGCTCGGCAGCGTGATCGCCACAGCCGGCCAGGCGCTGCTTCCCGCGGTCGCAGACGGCCGGGTGCGGCTCCCGATCGACACCACCCTGGCCTTCGATACCGCCGCCCGGGCCGCCGAGCGGCTCCGCTCACACCGGGCCCAAGGAAAGGTCGTCCTCACCGTTCCATGACTCCCGGCACCCCGGCGCCCGGCCTTGGCCGCGCTGAGCCGATCCGGCCATGGCGGCCAGGCATCAAATCCCACGCGATGAGAAAGCGAGTTGTCCCCATGCGGGCCACCTTCCTGTACGAAGCCGGCGACGTCCGTGTCCAGGACGCCCCCGACCCGGTCATCGAGCAGTCCACTGACGCGGTCGTACGCGTCCTGCGCTCCTGCGTGTGCGGCAGCGACCTGCACCCCTACCACACGTTGACGGCCGCCGATGGGCCCGTGCCCATGGGCCACGAGTTCCTCGGCACCATCGAGGAGACCGGCTCCGACGTATCGGGCCTCAGGCGTGGCGACCTGGTCGTGGCACCGTTCGCGTTCGCCGACAACACCTGCGAGTTCTGCCGCGAGGGCCTGCACACCTCCTGCCCCAACGGTGGCTTCTTCGCCGCCGGTGTCGGCGGCGCCCAGGCCGAGGCGGTCCGCGTCCCGCAGGCCCGGGGCACCCTCGTCAAGCTGCCGACGGACGTCGACCCGGAGCTGCTGCCCTCCCTCCTCACCCTCGCCGACGTCTACGGCACCGGCTACCACGCCGCCCACCAGGCCCGGGTACGTCCCGGCGACTCGGTCACCGTCATCGGTGACGGCGCCGTCGGACTCCTCGCCGTCCTCTCCGCCAAGCAGCTCGGGGCCGATCGCATCATCCTCATGGGCCGCCACAAGGACCGCACCGACCTCGGACGCTTCTTCGGCGCCACCGACGTCATCGCCGAACGCGGCGAGGAAGGCATCGCCAAGGTCCGCGAACTGACCGGCGGCCACGGCACCCGCGCCGTCCTCGAAGCCGTCGGCCACATGCCCGCCTACGAAATGGCTGTCGGAGCCGTCCGTCCCGGCGGTGTCATCAGCCGCGTCGGCGTCCCCCAGTACGAAGACGCCCCCGTCGGCTTCGGCAGCCTCTTCGGCCCCAACGTCACCCTCACCGGAGGCCCGGCCCCCGTGCGCGCCTACATCGAGGGACTCCTCCCCGCCGTCCTGGACGGAACCGTCGACCCCGGACGTGTCTTCGACCGCACTCTGCCCCTGGAAGACACCGCGGAGGGCTACCGCGCCATGGACCGGCGCGAGGCCCTCAAGGTCCTCATCACTCCCTGAGCGAAGACGAGGCTCAGGCACTTCTCCGCCCCCGGACTACTCCGCCTGCGGGCTGGGTGTCGGCTCGGGGCAATCTCAGCCGGGCTCAGTGCCGGTCGTTCACGGTGGGTCCGGTCGGTGTGAACCGGACCGGGGCCTGGAAGCGGGCGCGCCGCGCCGCGCGGCGGAATGTCGTCCGCGCCGCGCGGCGGAATGTCGTCAGTACCGCGGGGCCGGCCAGGACGATGCAGACGAAGTTGGTGGCTGCGCGGCCGGTGTCCCAGCCGAGGGAGGTGGCGAGGTCGAAGGCGAGGTAGCGGTGCCACTGCTCCGTGAACGGCAGGCCGGGAAGGTAGGCGATGGAGCTGTTGGGGTCGAGTGAGAACGGCCAGAAGGAGAGGTTGAGGAGGAAGCCGAAGAGGTAGCCGGAGACCGACCCGTAGGCGGCGAGCAGCAGAACCTCACGGCGGCCGGTCGCGCGGGGCAGGAATCCGGCGAGCATGCCGACGAAGGCGCAGCCGAACATCTGGTACGGCATCCAGGGATCGACCCCGCCTGTGATGAGCGCGGAGGTGAACAGTGAGGTGCAGCCGAGGGTGAATCCGAAGCCGGGGCCGTAGACGCGTCCGGCGAGCACCAGGACGAAGAAGACGGTCTCGATGCCTGCCGTGCCGGCGCCCAGCGGGCGCAGAGCGGCGTTGACGGCGGACAGGACGCCGAGCATCGCCAGCGCCTTGGAGCTGATCCCGCCTTCGGCCATCTCGGAGAGCACCACGCAGAGCACGAGGACGAGCAGAACCCCGAAGATCAGTGGCGGGGCGTAGTTCGAGCCGAACTTTCCCGGGGCGACGACGAAGGGCCAGAAGAACGCCACGACGCCGAGGAATGCCGCCAGGGCGATGACGAGGGAGACACGAGGGGTGAGCCGGATGGCTGTCGCGTTGGTCATGCGCCGTTCTCTCCGTCCTGGACCGGGGTGCTGCTCCCGGTGAGCGCCGAGGCCACCTGGTCGACAGTGAGGAAGGGCAGCGGGGCGAGGATCTTGGCGGTCTGGGGTGCGAATACCGGTGAGCGACGATGACTTCGGTCGTGGGTCCGTCGGCGACGATGTCGCCTTCCGCCATGACGACGACGCGGTCTGCGGTACGTGCGACGAATTCGACATCGTGGGTGGAGATGACGACGGCGCGCCCCTCGTCGGCGAGTGCGGCCACGATCCGGGTCAGTTCCGCCTTGGCCCGGTAGTCGAGCCCGCGTGTCGGTTCGTCCAGGAGCAGGACCCGGGGTGTGGCGGTCAGCTGGACTGCCAGGACGAGGGCCAGTTTCTGCCCCTCGGACAGGTCCCGGGGGTGGGTGGCGTCGTCGATTCCCGGAGCGAGGCGGTCGAGGATCGTGCGGGCGCTGTCTCCCCCGCTTTGCGCCGCGGACTCGCTGTCGGCGTGGTCCAGCTCCTGCTTGACGCTTTCGAGATAGAGGAGGTCGGCGGGCGTCTGGGGGACCAGCCCGACGGCACGGCGTGCGTCGATGGCTGCCATGGTGTGCGGGCCCCCCGGCTGCCCCGTCCGTGGGTCGGTGGTGTGCACGCTCCCGGCGCTGCGCGGTCCGGAGCCCTGGAGGGCCCAGAGCAGGGAGGACTTTCCGGAGCCGTTGCGGCCCATGAGCGCCGTGATCTCGCCGCTGCGCAGGTCCAGGTCGACCTCGCGGACCGCGGGAACCCGGTGATAGCTGACAGTGATACCGCGGGCGGTCAGCAGCGCGGGGCGGCCTGCCACCGGGGCCGGGCGTACCGGCACCGGCTCGGCACCGGCCAGCTGGGCGCGGAGCGGGGCGGCGGCGCGGCGGGCATCGCGGATGGGCAGCGGCAGCGGGCGCCAGTCGGCCGCGCGGGCCAGTTCCACGATCGGCGGGGCTATGGAGGACGTGCGGAGGATGTCGGCGGGGGAGCCGTCGACCACGCGCCCGCTGCCTGGCAGGTGGACCACGCGGTCGGCGTACTGAACGACTCTCTCCAGCCGGTGCT
>NZ_JAFMPZ010000439.1 GCF_017353455.1 Streptomyces laculatispora | reverse complement strand
CCCGCGCACGGAGCCGGATTCGAGCCCGTCCGGCGGCCGGCTCTGTCCTCAGTCGCCGGACGGGCTCGAATCCGGCTCCGTGCGCGGGGTGTCCGGCCAGACGCCTATGTGGTCCTGCTCCAGTTCCAGCATCACGCGGTGCTCCATGCCCAGCGACTCCGTGTAGTCCGCGGGCAGTTGCAGCCTGCCCGCGCGGTCGAGCATCGCGTACTCGCGTGCCACCTGGGACTCCTGGCCCGTCGCCGCGTCGACCTCGGTGCGGCGCAGCACCTCGAACGAGGTACGGCCGTCGCGGATGGCGACCGTGCGGCGGACCTCGTTCGCGACCGCCTGGTCGTGCGTGACGATCACGATCGTCGTGCCGAGCTCCTCATTGGCGCGGCGGAAGGCGGCGAAGACCTGCTCGCCGGTGGCCGAGTCCAGCTCCCCGGTCGGCTCGTCCGCGAGCAGCACCGAGGGGGAGTTGGCGAGCGAGACCGCGATCGCCACCCGCTGCTGCTGGCCGCCCGACATCTGCTGCGGGCGCCGGTCGCGGCAGTCCGCCACCTCCAGCATCGCGAGCAACGACTCGGCGCGCGCGGCCCGTTCGCGATTGCGCCCGCCGCCGCGCAGCTGCATCGGCAGCGTGACGTTCTGGATCGCGGTCAGATACGGCAGGAGATTGCGGGCGGTCTGCTGCCAGACGAATCCGACGACGTCCCGGCGGTAGCGGAGCCGCTCCTTCTGCCCCATGGACAGCAGATCGCAGCCCGCCACCTTCGCCGCCCCCGCCGTGGGCACGTCGAGGCCCGCCAGGATGTTCATCAGCGTCGACTTGCCGCTCCCGGACGCGCCGACCAGTGCCAGCAACTCGCCCTCGGCGACCAGCAGATCGAGACCCTGGAGGGCCTGCACCTCCACTCCGTCCGTGGTGAAGATGCGCACCAGGCGGTCGCAGGAGATCAGCGCGTCGTGCCCGTAGGAGGGCCGGTCGCGGCGTGCGGCGGCCCGCTGTTCGAGCTCCGCCAGCGTGGAATCGGTCGACTGCGTCGTCATCGGGAGTCTCCTGCCCTGAGTTCGGTGATCGATCCGCGGCGGCCGGTCCACCAGGCCTGTACGCCGGCCACTGCGGCGGTGAGGACGATCACGCCCAGCGCCGGCAGGACCATCGACCACGGATCCGCCCGCAGCGGTGCGTTGTACAGCAGACCGGCGCCGGGGCCGGTCGAGAGCGCGAGGTGCACCAGATCGACGCCCGGTGCCAGCAGCGCGATGGTTGCCCGGCCGACGAGCAGCCCGCCCGCGGCGGCGAGCAGCGCCTGGGGCATGGCCTCGAAGCCGAGGAGGCGTCCGCCCTGCCGGGTACCGATGCCCATGGTGCGCAGCCGCGCCAGCAAAGTGGTGCGCTCCGGAGCGGTCCGGAGCAGGGAGAGGAGGACGGCGAGCAGGGCGTAGCCCGCGCCGGCCGCGATCGCCGCCGTGTAGATCCGCTCGGCACCCACCTGCATGGGGGTGTCCACGTAGGCCGCGCGCGCTTCGGAGCGCAGCTGCACGGTGAAGTCCTTGCCGGCGTGGTGGGCCGCCGCGCGCAGCGCCTTCGCGTCCAGCCGGTCGCCGGTGAGCAGCAGAGCGGTGGTCTGCCGGTGGGTGAGGGAGGCGGCGTCGACGATCATGAAAGAGGTGTCGGTGACGGCGGGCGTGTGTGCCACCGTGCCCGCCACCCGGACCTTGAAGTCCCCGGCCATCGACTGGAGATCGCGCGGCCGGTCCCCGAGCCGCTCGGCGACGGACGGCGAGGCGAGGACCGGCAGCACCCGGTCCTGCGACGGCATCGTGCCCTTCGGCGTCGGCGGGCCGGTGTGCTTCAGCCGGTCGGCGGTGAAGGTGCCGATGCCGGTGGAGCGCGCCAGCCGGGCGTAGGTGACCGGGTCGACGCCGATCAGGGTGGCGCCCCGGGCGTCCTCGAAGCCGTGCTCGGGCGGCGGGAGCGAGACGCCGTACTCGATCTGGACGCGCGCCACCTCCTGCACGCCGTCCGCCCCGGACACCGTCCGGACCAGGCCGTCCGGCAGGGGTGCGGAGTCGGCCTGGCCGCTGATCCGGGCATCCGCGCCGGTCGCGAGCACCGCCGCGGTGTCCCGGGCGTCCGCGACCCCCGCGAGCACCGAGCCCCCGAACGCCGCCGTCGTCAGCGCGACCAGCAGCGCGAGCAGGGGCAGCGTGCCGGAGGCCGAGGAGCGTCCGGCACGGGCCAGCGCCAGGAATCCGACCGCGCCGCGCAGCCGCGCCACGGAGCGCAGCGCGAGCCGCAGCGGCAGCGGGTAGAGCCGCACGAGGACCAGGGACGCGATCAGCGCGACCAGCACGGGGGCCGCGCTGACCAGGAGGTCGGTGCCCCCTTCGCCGCCCGTACCGCGCCGGCGAAGGGCGACGACCGCGCCGACGGCCAGCACCAGCAGGGTGAGTTCGGCGACGGTGCGCCGCCGGGACGGCCGGACGCTCACCAGGTCCTCGCGGCCGCTCTGCAGCTGCGGTCTGCGGTGCAGCAGCACCGTACGGACCGGTAGCGCGGTACAGACCAGCGCGCCGACCGCCGCGGCGCCGACGGCGGAGGGCCCCAGCCGGGTCCCGTCGGTCACCAGCACCGCGAGCAGCAGGCCCAGCGCCGCGGCGGGCAAGGCAGTCACCGCGGTCTCGGCGAGCAGCCGCCCCCCGATGGACCGCAGGGACCCGCCGCGGGCCCGCAGCAGGGCGAGTTCGTTGTGACGCCGGCCGGCGATCAGCCCGCCCGTCATCAGCAGGACGATCACGGCGACGGCCCCGATGCCGACGGCGGCGACGGTGACGACGGGGCGGATCGCCTGCCGCATCCCGTCGTACGCGCTCACGATCTCGTCCAGGTCGGTCGTCACCGTCGCGGTCTCACCGACGGCCGCGCGCACCTTCAGCAGCCCGGGGCCGGCCTCCAGGGAAGCCACGGAGGAGCGGAGCCGGGGCACATCCGTTGTGGTCAGCCGCGAGGCGTCCGGCATGATCCGCCAGTACACCTCGGGCTGACCGGTGGTCGCGAGCAGCGCGGGTGCCGCGTCCGGAGGCATCAGCAGAGCCGCGGTCCAGTAGTAACGCGGCTCGGTCTTCGCCGGTTTGGCGACCAGGGAGGGGGTACGCAGCAGCGGCTCGGCCGACCAGTAGGCGGCCTCGGGACGCAGCGGGGCGACGATGCCGGTGATCCGTACCGTGAACCGCCCGCCCTTGATGGCCGGGACGGAGACGGTCGCACCGGCTCTGATCCGCAGCGCCTTCGCGGTCTCCTCGGTGACCGCGGCCTCCACCTCGTCGGTGGCGGAGGTGACCTCGCCGTGGACGGTCGGCCACGTGCCCTCACGCAGTACGGAGTGGTCCGGCAGCGCCGACTGCGTCGTGTACGTCAGGTCCGGGTCGATGCCGTAGGGGCGGGGGAACCATGGCTCCCCGGCAGGGATCGGGTTCGTCGTGCGGAGTCCGTACGCGGACTGGCCGGTGTCCGCCCGCAGCGGACCGGGCAGCCCGGCCAGCAGCGTCCGGTGCACGGACGCCACCGACGTCTCGCGCACCGCTTCCTCGCGCGCCGCCTCGGCCAGCTGCAGACCGGGCGGCGGACTGGTGACCTCCACGACGCTGCGCCTGGGGGCGGCGGCACCGAGATCGTGGCGCAGCCCCTCGTCCTCGTAACGGTCGACGGCCCGCGGGAAGGCGGCGGCCAGGAACGCCGTCAGCAGCACCAGCAGTCCGAGCGCGCAGGCCGCGCCCGGGGCGGTGCGCAGCCGGGTCCGCACCCATGGCGCGCAGGCGGCCTCCTTGCGGGAGAACATCGGACGCGGGCTCATCAGTTGTCCCCCTGGTGGCGCAGCGAGATCGCGGGGTCGGTGCGACGCAGCGCGAGAACCGCGACGATCAGCAGCGGCAGTGCGGCGAACGAGGCCAGCAGCACCGCGACCTGTCCGGCGGGCAGTTGCACCAGCACGGCCGGCACGGGCCGGGAGGCCTGCCCGGTCAGCACGATGAGCGGCACCACCGCCCGGGTCAGCAGGGCCCCGAGGACCGATCCCACCAGCAGCCCGATGGCGATCAGTACCCCCTGCTCGGCGGCGATCATGCGGGCCAGCCGTCGGCGCGGCGCCCCCAGCGCCCGCAGCACCGCGAATTCCGCGGACCGTTCACGCCGCGAGCCGACCGCCGTCACGGCGAAGCCGACCCCGGCCAGCGCCGCCGCCACGACCGCCACGGCGAGCAGCGCGGACTGCGGGCCCGCACCCAGCGGATCGCTCACCAGCTCGTCGGCGACCTCGTCCCGGACCTGCACCTGTGCCGGATCGGTGTCGGGCCGGGCACGGAGCGCGGCCGCGACCTCGGCGGTCCGGCCGGGAGCGGTGCTCAGCCACCACTCGGTCGCGGTGAGCACGGCGCTCGGGCGTTGCGCGAAGATCTGGCCGACGGCCCTGAAGTCGAGCAGCAGGGCCCCGCCGTCCCGGTCCGCCCGTGCCTGGCCGGAGGACAGGGAAGCGGTGGAGCCCGGCCCGGTCGTCGGGAGTCCGTGGACGGACCGCACGATCTTCACCCGGACCGTCTCACCGGCCAGCGTCACGTCCACCTTCTGGCCGGTCCTCGCACCGGACGCCTTCAGATAGGCGTCCGTGGCCACGCCGTTCAGCGTGGCCACCGGGGGCCGCGCCGCGGTGACCCGCACATTGAGGGCCGGCACCGCGTACGCCGCGTTCTCGGCCGTGATGTATCCGGTCTCGTAGCCGAGGGTGAGCGGCTGCGCGGCCGAGCCGGCCGGGTGCAGGTCGGGGCCCGGCTGGATCTGCCCCAACTCGTCGGTGGTCAGGGCTGCTTGCCAGCGGAATCCGCTGGGCACCGGGACCGGCCGTTCGGCGCCGCCGGCGGTCAGGGTCCGCAGTCCGCTCACGGTGAGCCGGTGCGACTCGCCCCGTCCGACCGGCTGGCTGCTGTCCAGTTCGAACCCGGTCAGCGACAGCTCACCGGCCGCGGCCACCTTCAGCGAGAGCGGATGCGCCTTCCCGTCCACCGGCACGGAACCGGCGACCACCCGGTACGCGATGCCGTAGCGGTCTTCCATCAGCACGGTGACCAGCTGGCTCATGTGGGAGCGCGAGGGGCTCCGGGCCTTCCGCCCGGACGAGATGCGCAGATCGAGGCGGAGTTGTGTGCTGTTGCGCGGCAGCAGTAGTCCCGGCTGTTGGGAGTGAGCCGGCGCGAGGGAGTCGAACAGCCCGCCCTGCGCCCCGTCGGCGAGGTCGCCGCGCATCAGCATCCGCTCGTCGGCGTGCGCGGTGTCCAGGGCCAGCACCTCGGCCGTGCGGCCACCGGAGAGGTCCAGCGTCGTACGGAACGCGGGCGCCGCCTCCCGTACCCCCGGCAGTCGCGCATACGCGCCCGACCGCGCCGGATCCGCGTTGATGCCGCCCAGCATCCGGACCGGCGCGCCGGACCTGAAGTCCGCCTGGTCCTTCTGCGAACGGTCCCACGACGCGCTCTGCCCGATGGCCAGCATCCCCATCGCGACCGACAGCACCAGCAGCAGCACCGGACCCGCGCCGCGCAGCGGCCGGCGGCTGAACTGCCAGCCGGCCAGTGCCGTGGTCAGCCCCCGGCCGCCGGCCGCCCGGCGCTCCGCGAGCCTGGCCGCGGGCGGCAGCAGCCGCAGCGTCAGTACGGTGCCCGCGAGCAGGGCCAGGGCGGGCGCGACGACCAGCAGCGGATCGATGCCGAGGCCGCCCGCGCGGTCGTCGCTGAGCGCACCGCTGCCGGAGCCCCCGGTCTGCCGGTCGAGCTGCCAGTACGCCACCCCCGCGACCGCCAGCAGCCCGATGTCCGCCCCCGCGCGCACCGGCGCGGGCAGTGTGGCGGCGCGGGTGGAGCGGCGGCCGCCGGCACTCGCGGCGAGCGCGGGCGCCACCACGGCGAGCGCGCAGGCCAGCGCGGTGACGGCGGCCACCAGCCACACGGTGCCGGTGGCGGTCCCGCCGAGCCGCAGCCCGATCCGGGACAGCTCACTGCGGTCCGCCAGGAGCCGGGTCAGTGGTCCGGCGAGCAGCGGGGCGACGACGGCGGCGGGCAGCGCGAGCAGCAGCGCCTCGATGGCGGCGAACGAGGTGATCCGGCCGCGCGATCCGCCGCGCGCACGCAGCAGTTCGGTCTCCCCACCGCGCTCACTGCTCAGCAGTCGCGCCACCAGGAGCAGGGTGTACCCGGCCAGCAGCACCAGCTGCACGGCCACGATCATCAGCGTCGAGCGGGAGACGAGCAGCCCCCGGTCGATCTGGTCGAGAACGGTGGGCAGCTCGGTCCGCGCACTCGCCCCGTTCTTGAACTCGGGTGCGGCGAGCAGCTGTTTCGGGCCCTCGGTCGCCGAGTGGCGCAGCGCGGCCATCCGGTCCGTGGTGAGGGTGCGGAAGTCGGCCGACGCCAGATAGGAGAGCTCGCCGGAACTGGTCCGGCCGGAGCCGAGCACCGCGGGGTCGGTGAGCAGCGGCCCGTACGTCGTGAAGACGACCCTGCGGACACCGCGCCCGCCGGCCGCGTCCAGCTGCCAGTACGGATCGGCCTGGTCCGCGGCCTCGTAGAGACCGGTGACCTGGATCTTCAGGCGCTTGCCGCTGAGCCGGTCGGTGAGCGTCAGCCGGCCGCCGGGCTTCAGCCCGAGGACATCGGCGGCGGTGCCCGGCAGCGCGACCTGGACCGGGTCGCCGGTCTTCCCCGTCCCGGCCGCGGGCATCCGGCCCGCGGTGAGCC
>NZ_JAFMPZ010000438.1 GCF_017353455.1 Streptomyces laculatispora | reverse complement strand
CGGGTGACCCGCTGAGCATCGGCGAGCAGATCTCGCTGCTTGCCTTCATGGTCATCGCCTCGAAGGGTGCGGCGGGCGTCACCGGCGCCGGTCTCGCCACACTCGCGGGCGGCCTCCAGTCGCACCGCCCCGATCTGGTCGACGGCGTCGGCCTGATCGTCGGCATCGACCGGTTCATGAGCGAGGCCCGCGCCCTGACGAACTTCGCGGGCAACGCGGTCGCCACGGTCCTGGTCGGCACCTGGACCAAGGAGATCGACAAGGAACGTGTGGACCAGGTCCTGGCCGGCGCGCTCCCCTGGGACGAGTCGATGCTCAGCGTGGACGACGTGCACGGCGGCGGGCCGGACGTCCCCGAGCCGCGCGAGGGCGAGCGCGAGGTCTCGATGACGAAGGCCTGAGCACCCCGGGCACGGGAGGACCCGAAGCCCCTCAGCACCCCATGCACGCCGGGCCGGTACGGGAACCCCGTACCGGCCCGGCGTGTGTCCGCGCTCGCGCCGGCCCCTGCCCGATCCGGCGCTTGCCTTGACGCCGACGTCAAGGATTACCGTCGAGGTATGCGAATCGGGGAGCTGGCCGAGCGGGCCGGAACGACGACGCGGACTCTGCGCTACTACGAGTCGCGCGGGCTGCTGCCCACGCGGCGGGCGGAGAACGGCTACCGCACCTACGACGAGGGCGATCTGCGGCTGCTCCAGCAGATCCGGACCCTGCAGGACTTCGGGTTCGACCTGGAGGAGACCCGGCCCTTCGTCGAGTGTCTGCGGGCCGGCCATCCGGCCGGTGACGCCTGCCCCGCCTCCCTCGCCGTCTACCGGCGCAAGCTCGGCGAGCTCGACTCGCTCATCGAGCAGCTGCGGACGGTCCGTACGGAGGTGGGCGCCCAGCTGGCCCGCGCCGAACTGGAGGCGTCGTCCGACCTGCCCGGCGGCCCCGAACCACGATGCGAACTGGGAGGATGACAGATGATCCAGGTGGAGGGCGTTGCCGAGGTCACCGACGAGAGCTTCGACGGGGAGGTGCTGGGGGCCGGACTCCCCGTCCTCGTCGAATTCACCGCCGACTGGTGCGGACCGTGCCGCCAGCTCGCCCCCGTGCTGGGAGCGATCGCGGCCGAGGAGAGCGAGCGCATCAAGATCGTCCAGATCGATGTCGACCGGAACCCCGGGATCACCTCCCGGTACGCGGTGCTGTCGACGCCGACCCTGATGGTGTTCCGGTCGGGTGAGCCGGTGAAGTCGATGGTCGGCGCCCGGCCGAAGCGCCGGCTGCTCCAGGAGCTGGAGGACGTGTTCGAGGCGGTGTGAACAGGCGGGCCCCGCAGGCGTGATCACGCCCGCGGGGCCCGCCCGTCGCTCACGCCGGCTTGAACCATACCGTCGCCAGCGGCGGCAGCGTCAGTGCCACGCTCGTCGCCCTGCCGTGGAACGGTACGGCCTCCGGCTTCAGCGGTTCGTCGTTGCGTACGTCGCTGCCGCCGTACCGCCCCGCGTCCGTGTTCAGGACCTCCGTCCACGCCTCCGGGCCGTCCGGCACCCCGATCCGGTAGTCGTGGCGGACCACCGGCGAGAAGTTGCAGACGGACAGCAGCGGTGAGCCGTCCGCGTCGAAGCGCAGGAAGGCGAAGACGTTGTCCTCGGCGGCGTCCCCCGCCACCCAGGCGAACCCCTCCGGAACGGTGTCGCGCTGCCAGAGCGCCGGAGTCGCCCCGTACACCGTGTTCAGATCGCTGACCAGGGTCCGGACGCCCCGGTGGTCGCTCTCCGCCGCGTACGACGGATCGAGCAGCCACCAGTCCGGGCCGTGGCCCTCCGACCACTCCGCCCCCTGGGCGAACTCCTGCCCCATGAACAGGAGTTGCTTGCCCGGGTGGGACCACATGAAGCCGAGGTAGGCGCGGTGGTTGGCGCGCTGCTGCCACCAGTCGCCGGGCATCTTGCTGACCAGCGACCGCTTGCCGTGCACGACCTCGTCGTGCGAGATCGGCAGCACGTAGTTCTCGCTGTACGCGTACACCATCGAGAAGGTCATCTCGTTATGGTGGTACTTGCGGTGCACCGGCTCCTTGGCCACGTACTCCAGCGAGTCGTGCATCCAGCCCATGTTCCACTTCAGCCCGAAGCCGAGCCCGCCGAAACCGCCGGGACCGACGTGGTGGGTGGCGCGGGTGACACCGTCCCAGGCGGTGGACTCCTCCGCGATGGTGACGACGCCGGGACTGCGCCGGTAGACCGTGGCGTTCATCTCCTGGAGGAAGGCGACGGCGTCCAGGTTCTCCCGGCCGCCGTGCTCGTTCGGAGACCACTCGCCCTCCTCGCGCGAGTAGTCGAGGTAGAGCATCGAGGCGACGGCGTCGACCCGCAGCCCGTCGATATGGAACTCCTCGCACCAGTAAGTGGCGTTGGAGACGAGGAAGTTGCGCACCTCGGTTCGGCCGAAGTCGAATTCGAGGGTGCCCCAGTCCGGATGTGCGGCCCGCTGCGGGTCCGAGTGCTCGTACAGCGGCCGGCCGTCGAACTCGGCGAGCGCCCACTCGTCGCGCGGGAAGTGCGCGGGCACCCAGTCGACGATGACGCCGATCCCGGCCCGGTGCAGCGCGTCGACCAGGAAGCGGAAGTCGTCCGGTGTGCCCATCCGGGAGGTCGGGGCGTAGAAACCGGTGACCTGGTAGCCCCAGGAGCCGCCGAAGGGGTGTTCGGAGACCGGCATCAGCTCCACATGCGTGAACCCCAGATCACGTACGTACGCGGGGAGTTGCTCGGAGAGCTGGCGATAGGTGAGACCGGGGCGCCAGGACGGCAGGTGCACCTCGTAGACGGACAGCGGCGCCTCGTGCACCGGGACGTCCCCGCGACGGGCCATCCACTCCTGGTCCCGCCAGACGTGGTGCGCGGCCGTCACGACCGAGGCGTTGGAGGGCGGGACCTCGGCGTGGCGGGCCATCGGGTCGGCGCGCAGTGTGTGCGAGCCGTCCGGGCGGCAGATGTCGAACTTGTAGAGCGCACCCTCCTTGATCGCGGGCAGGAACAGCTCCCACACCCCGGTGGAGCCGAGCGAACGCATCGGGAACCCGGTGCCGTCCCAGTAGTTGAAGTCACCCGCGACGCGAACCCCCCGGGCGTTGGGGGCCCAGACGGTGAACCGGGTGCCGGTGACGCCCTGGTGCTCCATCGGCTGGGCACCCAGCGCGGTCCACAGCTCCTCGTGCCGGCCCTCGCCGATCAGATGCAGATCGAGATCGCCGAGCGCGGGCAGGAAGCGGTACGGGTCCTGGACCTCGATCTCGTTGTCCTGGTAGGAGACCAGGAGCTGGTACTCGGGGACCGACGGCATCGGCAGCAGCCCGGAGAAGAAGCCGTCGCCGTCCTCGTGCAGTTCGGCCCGGAGCCCCTTGGCCAGCACGGTTACGGACCGCGCGAAGGGCCGCAGCACCCGGAACGTCACCCCGCCGCGGATCTGGTGCGCGCCGAGCAGGTCGTGCGGGGCGTGGTGCTCACCCGCCAGGAGCCGGGCCCGGTCCCCGTCGTCCAGGGTGCGGGCGGGGCGGACCCCCTGACCGCCGCCGGCGCGGCGGGGATGCGGCGGGGCCGCCGCCCGGCTCTCCCGCTTGGCGGGCGCGTTCGCGGTGACCGGCGCGGTGACCGGATCGGGGGCCGGGGCGCTCGCTTCCACCGGTGCGAGGGTCCCGGTGGCCGGGCCTGCGGCGGTGGCGTCCGCATGCTCGGCGGGTGCCGCCAAGAGAGCGGCTTCGGAGGTGGTCGGAGCGGGATCGGGCGCTTTGCTGGACGGCTTGCGGGCGGTCACAGGGACAGCCTCCTCGGGGGGTATGGATGGGGC
>NZ_JAFMPZ010000437.1 GCF_017353455.1 Streptomyces laculatispora | reverse complement strand
CGGAGACCACGACGAAGGCCATGCCGAGCAGGATCATCCAGGCCAGCCCGTAGGCGACCATGTAGGCGGCCATGCTGCCGCTGCTCTCCAGCGTCAGCATGGCCGCCTACATGGTCGCCTACGGGCGGGCCTGGATGATCCTGCTCGGCATGGCCTTCGTCGTGGTCTCCGTCGGCATCACCATCGGCGTCCGGATGCAGTTGCGCGGCAGCCGCCGCCGCAACCAGTTCCGCCAGCGCGAGCGGTACATGGAGTACCTGTCGGGAATGCGCAAGCAGGCACTGCACTCGCGCGCCGAGCAGCGCGCCGCCGACGCCTGGCGGCACCCGCACCCCGACCGGCTGTGGGCGCTGGCAACGCGCCGCCGCCGGGTGTGGGAACGCCGTTCCGGCGACGACGACTTCCTCCGCCTGCGCCTCGGCACCGGCACCGTGCCACCCGCCGCGCCGCTGCGCCTGCCCGAGCAGAACGACCCGACCGTCGAGCTCGACACCGCCTGCCGCCACGCCGCCGCCGAACTCGTCGGCCAGCACGCCGCCGTCGACGACCAGGCCGCCTGGCTCGACCTCGGCAACTCCGGCGTCGTCAGCATCCTCGGCCCGCGCACCCGGGGCCGGGAACTCGCCCAGGCACTCCTGCTCCAGCTCTCCGTGCTGCACGCCCCCGACGACGTACGCGTCGCCGTCGTCACCGGCGGGCACTCCGCCTGGGACTGGGCGAAGTGGCTGCCGCACGCGCAACCGGCCGAGCAGGAGGGCGGGGCGCGCGAGCAGGAGGTCGTGCCGATGCTCGCCGACGACCTCACCGGACTCAACGACCACCTCCGCGCCGTCCTCGACCAGGCCGTCACGGCCCGCGCCGAGCGCGGCAGCCGGCTGCTCACCCAGCGCAGTGCCGCTGCGCGACAACACCTCGTTGTCTTCATCGACGACTACGAGCCCGAGGCCGTCTGGGCCCGCTCCGCGCTCCTCAACGAACTCCTCACCGAGGCCGGACCCGAGATCGGCCTGCACCTCGTGTGCCTCGTGGACGAGGAAGGCTCGGAGCCGGGCCGCGTCGACGTCCGCGCCCGTACGAACGCGCGGGGCGGACTCGTCCTGCAGGGCCGGGACCCGGCCCTGCACGCGAGCGTCGAGAAGGCGAGCGCCGACGAGATCGCCCCCGGCGTCCTGGAGGCCGCCGCCCGCGCCCTCGCCCCGCTCCAGCTGTCAGGCGAGCGCGAGCAGGTCCTCTCCGCGCACGTCTCCCTCGCCGGAATGCTCGGCATCCCCGACATCGCCTCCTTCGACCCGGCCGACCGGCGCCGGTCCCCCGACGACCGGGACCTGCTCAGCGTCCCCATCGGCGTCACCGGCACCGGCGAACCCCTCGTCCTGGACCTCAAGGAGTCCGCGCAGGGCGGTGTCGGGCCGCACGGCCTCGTCGTCGGCGCCACCGGCTCCGGCAAGAGCGAACTGCTGCGCACCCTCGTCACGGGGCTCGCGCTGGTGCACTCCCCGGAACACCTCGCCTTCGTCCTGGTCGACTTCAAGGGCGGCGCAACCTTCGCCGGGGTCACCGAACTCCCGCACGTCTCCGGTCTCATCACCAACCTCGCCGACGACCTCGCCCTCGTGGACCGGATGCGCCAGGCGCTCCAGGGCGAGCAGCAGCGCCGCCAGCGGATGCTGCGCGAGGCCGGGAACGCGGACTCGGTGCGCGAGTACCAGCTGCGCCGGGCGGCGGGCGGCACCGACTCCGGGGGCAGGCCGCTCGAACCGCTGCCGCACCTGCTGATCGTCGTCGACGAGTTCGGTGAACTACTCTCCCAGCGACCCGACTTCATCGACCTGTTCGTCCAGATCGGGCGCGTGGGCCGCTCGCTCGGTATGCACCTGCTGCTCGCCACCCAGCGCCTGGAGGAAGGTCGCCTGCGGGGCCTTGAGTCCCACCTCTCGTACCGGATCGGACTGCGCACCTTCAGCGCCGCCGAGTCCCGGGCCGTCCTCGGCACCCCGGACGCCTACAGCCTGCCCGCCATCCCCGGCTCGGCCTACCTCAAGGTGGACGAGACGGTGTACGAGCGTTTCCGCGTCGCCCACGTCTCCGCGCCCTACCGGGGCTTCGACCCCGACGCGTCCCCCGCGGCCCTCGCCCCGGTGCCCTTCGCCGTGCACGGCGAACTCGCGCCGCTCGCGCGCGAGGAGGAGGAGAAGCCGGCCTGGGAGTGGACCGGGAGGGGCGGTACGACCGAACTCGCCCTCGCCATCGAGCGTGTGCTCACCAAGGACACCCCTGGCCACCAGGTGTGGCTGCCCCCGCTGCCCGCGCACTTCGGTCTGCTGGCGCTGCTCGGTGAGCCCGAGGAGGACCCGGAGCGCGGGCTCGTCGGGCCGCTGTGGCCGCTCCCGGGGAGCCTCAAGTTCCCGGCCGGTGTCATCGACGTACCGGCACGCCAGGAACAGCGCCCCATCGGCATCGACCTCACGGGCCGCCAGGGGCACCTCGCCCTCGTCGGTGCCCCGCAGAGCGGGAAGTCCACCTTCCTGCGCACCGCGATGCTGAGCGCGATGCTCACCCACACCCCCGACGAACTCCAGTTCTACGCGATCGACATGGGCGGCGGCACTCTCCACGGGCTCGCCGACGCCCCGCACGTCGCGGGCATCGCCGGACGCCGCGACGAGGAACGCGTACGCCGGGTGCTCGCCGAGGTCGGCCGGATCGTCACCGCCCGCGAGACGATGTTCCGCGACCTGCGCATCCAGTCCGCCGCCGACCTGCGCGCACGCCGCGTGAGCGGCGAACTGCCCGAGGGCGTACGGGCCGCCGACATCGTCCTCGTGGTCGACAACTGGGCCGCGCTGCACGCCGCGGAGGACGAGGCCGCCGCCGCGCTCACCGACATCTCCGCGCGCGGTCTCGGCGTCGGCGTCCACCTGTGGCTCACCGCGAACCGCTGGGCCGAGATCCGGGTCGGGCTGCGCGACAGTATCCCTGGCCGCCTCGAACTGCGCCTCAACGACCCCGCCGAGTCCGAGATCAACCGCCAGGCCGCCCGCGCGCTCGGCCAGAGCGTCCCTGGCCGGGGCATCCTGCCGCCCGGCCTCACCCACCACGTCGCGCTGCCCCGTCTCGACGGCGTCGACTCCGTGGACGGACTCGCGGAGGCGGAACGCGCGCTCGTCACCCTGATCGCCGCGAGCTGGAAGCGGCCCTCGGCCCCGGCCCTGCGCGTCCTGCCGCAGCGGGTCACCGTCCGCGAACTGGCCGCCGTCGTGCCCGCGCCCGCCGACCGCTGGGAGGGCCACGGCCCGGCCCTCACCGGCCGCGAGGTGCCCATCGGGCTGCGCGAGTCCGACCTCACCCCCGTCGGCCTCGATCTCACCTCCGGCGAGCCGCACTTCGTGGTCCTCGGTGACTCCGGCTCCGGCAAGACCGCCTTCCTGCGCGCCTGGATGCGCGGCCTCGCCGCCCACCACTCCGCGCGCGACGCCCGCTTCATGGTGGTCGACTACCGGCACAGCCTCCTCGACGTCGTCCCGCCCGAGTACATCGGCGCGCGCGGCGGCAACGCCGACCTCGTCGCCGGGCAGGCTCAGGCCCTCGCGGAGACCCTGCGCAACCGGATGCCCCCGTCGGACGTCACGGCCGCCGAACTGGCCGGGCGCACCTGGTGGCAGGGGCCCGAACTGTACGTCGTCGCCGACGACTACGACCTCGCCGCCGGCGGCATGGGGCAGGGCCCGCTGGCCCCGCTCGCCCCGTTCATCCCGCAGGCGGAGGAGCTTGGCTTCCACCTCGTCCTGGCCCGCAGGGTCGGCGGCGCGGGGCGTGCCCTCCTCTCCGACCCGCTGCTGAGCAGGCTCAAGGAGAACGGCACGAGCGGGCTGCTGCTTTCCGGCGACCACCGGGAGGGCGTTCTCATCGGTGAGCAGCGCGCCCGGCGCGGCGAGCCGGGACGCGGTCTCCTCGTCCGCCGGGATCAGGGCCCCACCGTCGTCCAGGTCGCCCTCGACGAGCGCGACCTGCCGGAGGAGGCCGCCGTGGGCCCGGCCGCCGCCCCCCGGGAGGACGGACCGCCGCACCACGAGCCCGTCGCCGCCCGCAGCTGACCGCGCCGGTCGCGGGGCCCGCCGGCCCCGCGACCGTCCTTGCCCGGACGCCCGATCCCCAGCAGTACGCCCGAGGAGGGCGCTTCCATGTCTTCCGCGGAATCCGTACTCAACACCATCAAGCTTGAGGACATCTACGCCCTGGGCAACGCCTGGATTCAGCTCGGAGACGAGCTCCACGAGCGCCGGGTCGCCGCCAACGGGCACGTGGAGGGCATCGGGTGGCAGGGCGCGGCGGGCGACGCGGCCCGTCTCGCCTGGTCCGGCGCGGCCGCCAAGAACCTCGACGACGCGATCGAGACCGCCTGGACCATCGGCCAGTCGATCAACCGGTACGCGGACAAGCTCCACGAGGCGGCGGAGGAGTACGCGAAGAAGCTCAACGCCATGATGTGGGCGGACATCCTCGGCGCGATCTTCAGCGCCGTCTTCTTCTACCTCGGGCCGCTCCTCGAAGGTGTGCTCGCCCTGATCGGGCAGCTCATCGCCCGGCTCATCCCGGTGATCGCCTCGATGGTGGGGCGGCTCGGCCCCATCGGCAGCGCGGTGGTCGGCTCGATCGGCGGGGCCGTCATCGGCTCCGCCTCGGGCCTCGCCTTCGACCTCGGCATCGGCGCGGCGGGCGCGGCCATCGCGCACACGGACTACGACATCGACTGGGGCGCCGAGGCGCTGACCCTCGGCATCGGCGGCGGTTTCGGCGGCATCGCCGGAGGGCTCGGTGGCTACCACGGCGTCCCGAAGGGGATCACGCCCGACGGGGTACCGAAGGCGGGCAGCCCGCCGCCGCACTCGCCGCCGGTGACGAAGCCGGGCGGCTCGGACGGGTTCGCGCCCATCGGCGGGAGCGGCGGCAAGAACACCTTCACGCCGCCGCCCGCCCAGACCCGCCAAGGCGGCGACCACACCGTGCCCGTCCCCGGCGGCCCGGGGAAGGGCGAAGGCGCGCCCCCCGTCACGGGCGGCGTCTCCGCCAAGGAGAACACCCCCACGAGCAGTGGCCCCGCGGGCGGCCGTCCGGGCGACGTCGGTATGCCGCCGCCCGCGCGCGGCGAGAGCTCCGGCACCCACACCCCCACCGGGGCCCCGGTCCCGCTCAGCGGTAGGCCGAACCCGCAGGGCGGCTCGCACCCCACGCCGTCCGACCGACCCGCCGGTGGCGACGGTTCTGTCACGGCCCCGCCGCCCACCCCGGCACCGCAGTCGGGAAAGCCTCACACCGTCACGGCGGGCGAGACCCCCGGCAAGCCCGTCCCGGGCGCGCAGGGCGGCGGCGATCGCGCCGGTTCGGACGCGCCCCCGCGCGGAGAGGGCTCCCCCACCGGCTCCGCGACACCCAACCCGCCGGTACGGGGCGAGGGCCCGCACAAGGAGGCCGCGCCGAACCCGCCTGTGCGGGACCAGGATTCGCGGCCGGTGCCGCCGCCCGCCCCGGAGTCGGGGAAGCCGCATGTGGCGGGTGGTTCGCAGACGCCGGGTCGGCCGGTTCCGGGGGGTCCTGGCGGGGATCGTGCGGAGTCGCAGGGGCCGCGTGGCGAGTCAACGGCGACGAATCCGCCCGTGCGGGACCAGAGTTCGCGGCCCGCGCCGGTTCCCCGTGGCGAGGCTCCCGACCAGACACCGCACTCCGGCACGCCCGCGCGGCCGGGGCCCGCTTGCCGGGGTCTCGCCCGCCGTGACGGTGTGAGGCTTTCCCGACTGCGGTGCCGGGGTGGGCGGCGGGGCCGTGACAGAACCGTCGCCACCGGCGGGTCGGTCGGACGGCGTGGGGTGCGAGCCGCCCTGCGGGTTCGGCCTACCGCTGAGCCGGGCCGGGGCCCCGGTGGGGGTGTGGGTGCCGGAGC
>NZ_JAFMPZ010000660.1 GCF_017353455.1 Streptomyces laculatispora | reverse complement strand
GGGCTGCTGGGCCTGCGGATAGCCGTAGCCAGGCTGCGGGGGCTGCTGCTGCGGCGGGACGCCCTGGGGGGCCTGCTGCGGGTACCCGTAACCGGGCTGCCCCTGCGGCTGGCCCTGCGGCGGCGGGCCGCCGTAGGGGCCCGGCTGCTGGCCGTACGGTCCGGGCTGGCCCTGGGGCGGCTGTCCGTCGTACGGGCCCGGCTGGTTGAAGCTCATCTGCGGTTTCCCCTGTTCGTGATGCTCATAATTCTTATGCGTTCCGAACATCCTGACGGAAGGTCCGCGGGGGTGGGGTACCGGGAGGCACACCGTTACTCAACAAACCGGTTTCAGCGCACGACTGTGACGGCCCTAAACTGTGTCGCGTGACCGAGAACGCAGCGCAGCAGCCAGCCAGTAACCCCGAACTGCCGACCCAGTACACGCCGGCCGAGGTAGAGGGGAAGCTGTACGAGCGCTGGGTGGAGCGCGGCTACTTCGAGGCCGACGAGCACAGCGAGAAGCCGCCGTACTCCATCGTCATCCCGCCGCCCAACGTCACCGGCTCCCTGCACCTGGGGCACGCCTTCGAGCACACGCTGATCGACGCGCTGGTCCGCCGCAAGCGGATGCAGGGGTTCGAGGCGCTGTACCAGCCCGGCATGGACCACGCCGGCATCGCCACCCAGAACGTCGTCGAGCGCGAGCTCGGCAAGGAGGGCAAGTCCCGCCACGACCTGGGCCGCGAGGCCTTCGTCGAGCGCGTCTGGAAGTGGAAGAACGAGTCCGGTGGCCAGATCTCCGGCCAGATGCGCCGCCTCGGTGAGGGCGTCGCCTGGTCCCGTGAGCGGTTCACCATGGACGAGGGCTTGTCCGAGGCCGTCCAGACCGTCTTCAAGCGGATGTACGACGACGGGCTGATCTACCGCGCCGAGCGCATCATCAACTGGTGCCCGCGCTGCCTCACCGCGATCTCGGACATCGAGGTCGAGTACCAGGAGGACGACGGCGAGCTCGTCTCCATGAAGTACGGCGAGGGCGACGAGACCATCGTCGTCGCCACCACCCGCGCCGAGACGATGCTCGGTGACACCGCCGTCGCCGTCCACCCCGACGACGAGCGCTACAAGCACCTGGTCGGCCGGCACATCAAGCTGCCGCTGACCGACCGCACGATCCCGGTCGTCGCCGACCACCACGTCGACCCCGGGTTCGGCACCGGCGCCGTCAAGGTGACCCCGGCGCACGACCCGAACGACTTCGAGATCGGCAAGCGCCACGACCTGCCGTTCCTCACGGTCCTGGACGAGCGCGCCGTCATCACCGTCCCCGGCCCCTTCCAGGGTCTGGACCGGCTGGAGGCCCGCTCCGCCATCGTCGCCGCCCTGCGCGCCGAGGGCCGGATCGTCGCCGAGAAGCGGCCGTACGTCCACTCCGTCGGGCACTGCTCGCGCTGCAAGACCACCATCGAGCCGCGCCTCTCCCTCCAGTGGTGGGTCAAGGTCGAGCCGCTCGCCAAGGCGGCCGGTGACGCCGTGCGCGACGGCAAGGTCAAGATCCATCCGCAGGAGATGGAGAAGCGTTACTTCGACTGGGTCGACAACCTCCACGACTGGACGATCTCGCGCCAGCTCTGGTGGGGCCACCGCATCCCCGTCTGGTACGGCCCGAACGGCGAGGTCGTCTGCGTCGGACCGGACGACGAGGCGCCCACCGGCGAGGGCTGGACGCAGGACAGCGATGTCCTGGACACCTGGTTCTCCTCCGGCCTGTGGCCCTTCTCCACGCTCGGCTGGCCCGAGCAGACCGACAGCCTCGCGAAGTTCTACCCGAACTCCGTCCTGGTCACCGGCTACGACATCCTGTTCTTCTGGGTCGCCCGGATGATGATGTTCGGCCTGTACGTCAACGACGGCGTCCCGCCGTTCGGCACGATCGTCCTGCACGGAATGGTCCGCGACGAGCACGGCAAGAAGATGTCGAAGTCCTTCGGCAACGTGGTCAACCCGCTGGACTGGATGGACAAGTACGGCTCCGACGCGCTCCGTTTCACCCTCGCGCGCGGTGCCAACCCCGGTACCGACGTCCCGATCGGTGAGGAGTGGGTCCAGGGTTCCGCCAAGTTCTCCAACAAGATCTGGAACGCCACCCGCTTCGCCCTGATGAACGGCGCGACGATCGAGGGCGAGCTGCCGTCCGCCGACGAGATGTCGGTGACCGACCGATGGATCCTGTCCCGCCTCAACAAGACGGTCGCCGAAGTCGACGCGTACTACGACGACTTCCAGTTCTCCAAGCTCAGCGAGGCGCTCCGGCACTTCGCCTGGGACGAGGTCTTCGACTGGTACGTCGAGCTGTCCAAGACCACGTTCTTCGGGGGCGGCAGGCCGGCCGAGGTCTCGGGCCGGGTCCTGGGCGAGGTCCTCGACGTGATGCTGCGCCTCCTGCACCCGGTCGTCCCGTTCGTCACGGAGACGCTGTGGACCGCGCTCACCGGCCGTGAGTCCGTCGTCATCGCGGACTGGCCGCAGGACAGCGGCTTCCGGGACGACGCGGCCGAGAAGGAGATCGAGCTCGTCCAGCAGGTCGTCACCGAGGTCCGCCGGTTCCGCTCCGACCAGGGCCTCCAGCCCGGCCAGAAGGTCCCGGCCGAGCTGGACCTGACCGGTACGCCGCTCGCCGCGCACGAGGCGGCCATCCGCCAGCTGCTGCGCCTGCAGCCCGCCGGGGACGGCTTCCACGCCACCGCGTCGCTGCCGGTCGCGGGCGCCACGGTCGCGCTCGACCTGTCCGGCACCATCGACGTCGAGGCCGAGCGCAAGCGCCTGACGAAGGACCTGGGCGCCGCCGAGAAGGAGAAGGCGCAGGCCAACGGCAAGCTGACCAACGAGGCCTTCCTCGGCAAGGCCCCGGACAACGTGGTCGACAAGATCCGCGGCCGGCTCGCCAAGGCCGAGAGCGACATCGAGCGGATCACCAGCCAGCTGGCGGCCCTGCCCACGAGCTGATGGCCTGAGTACGGAGCCCCCGCGAACCCGGCCGACCGGGAGCGCGGGGGCTTCGTCGTACGCCCGCCGCCGGGTGCTGCGCGCGATGTCGGTGCTCATCCGTAGACTGGCCCTGTGAGTGAGCCCCGCCCTTCCGACCGGCACGACGCGTCCGACTCCGACGAGACCTTCGCGGAGATCGTCGACGAAGCGACCCAGCGCGACCCCGACCTGGCGGTGATCGAGGCCGGGAGCCGGACGCTGCGCGCCGCCTCCGGGCCGCCCCAGGCGGACGAGATCCCCGCCCGCCCCACCGATCCGGAGGTGGACAGGGCGCTGCGCGCGGTGGAGCAGGAGCTCGCCGGGCGCTGGGGAGAGACCAAGCTGGAGCCGTCCGTGGCGCGCATCGCCGCGCTGATGGACGTGCTCGGTGACCCGCAGCGCGCGTACCCCTCCATCCACATCACCGGTACCAACGGCAAGACGAGCACCGCCCGCATGATCGAGGGCCTGCTCGGCGCCTTCGACCTGCGCACCGGCCGCTACACCTCGCCGCACGTCCAGTCGATCACCGAGCGGATCAGCCTGGACGGCGCCCCGATGGACGCCGAGCGGTTCGTCGAGACCTATGAGGACATCAAGCCGTACGTCGAGATGGTCGACGCGCAGCAGCCCTACCGGCTCTCCTTCTTCGAGGTGCTCACCGGCATGGCGTACGCGGCGTTCGCCGACGCGCCGGTCGATGTCGCCGTCGTCGAGGTGGGCATGGGCGGCAGCTGGGACGCGACCAACGTCATCGACGCCACGGTCGCGGTCGTCACCCCGATCTCCCTGGACCACACCGACCGGCTGGGCTCCACGCCCGGCGAGATCGCGGTGGAGAAGGCCGGGATCATCAAGCAGGGTGCGACGGTCATCCTGGCCCAGCAGCCGGTCGACGCCGCTCAGGTGATGCTGAAGAAGGCCGTCGCGGCCGACGCCACGGTGGCCCGCGAGGGCATGGAGTTCGGTGTCGTCTCCCGGGAGGTCGCGGTCGGCGGTCAGCTGCTGACGCTGCGCGGTCTCGGCGGTGAGTACGACAACATCTTCCTTCCGCTGTACGGCGCCCACCAGGCGCACAACGCCGTGGTGGCGCTCTGCGCCGTCGAGGCGTTCTTCGGGATCGGCGCCGAGCAGTCCGGATCGCTCGACGCCGACATCATCCGCAAGGCCTTCGCCGCGGTGCTCTCGCCCGGCCGCCTCGAGGTCGTCCGCTCCAGTCCGACCGTCGTCCTGGACGCCGCCCACAACCCGGCCGGCGCCCGCGCCGCCGCCGAGGGGCTCTCCGAGGCGTTCGGCTTCTCCCGGCTGATCGGTGTGGTCGGTGCCAGTGGCGACAAGGACGTCCGGGGGCTCCTGGAGGCCTTCGAGCCGATCTTCGCCGAGGTCGTCATCACCCAGAACTCCAGCGGCCGCGCGATGGACGCGGACGCCCTGGCCACCGTCGCCGTCGAGGTCTTCGGCAACGAGCGGGTCCAGGTCGAACCCCGTCTCGACGACGCGCTGGAGGCGGCGATCACCCTCGCCGAGGAAGAGGACGAGTACGCGGGCGCCGGGGTGCTGGTGACCGGATCCGTGATCACGGTCGGCGAGGCCCGGCTGCTTCTGGGAAGGCGCTGACCCACGTGCGTACGCTCTGTGCATCGACACTGATCGGCGAGTTCTTCGTGATCGGCTTCGCCGGACTCGTCGCGATGAAGTCCGACGACCTGTCGTCCGCGACGGTGTGGACGGTCTGCGGTATCGGCATGCTGCTCTCCGTGCTGCTCTGCGGGGTGCTCACCCGCCCCGGCGGCGTGCAGCTCGGCTGGGCGCTCCAGATCGCACTGGTCGCCAGCGGCTTCGTGGTGCCGATGATGTTCGTCCTCGGACTGGTCTTCGGCGGCCTGTGGTGGGCCTCGGTGCACTACGGCCGCAAGATCGACGAGGTGAAGGCCCGCTGGGCCGCGCAGGAGGCGGCGCAGGCCCCCGCCGCCGGCTGACCCGGCGCGCGGTCGGAGCACGGCCCTTGCCCGGCGGTCAAACCCGGCCGCCGGGCCGTCACCGCGCCCCTGTAATCTCGCTTCACCGCACCCGTATGCCTGCAAGGAGCCGCACATGACCCAGCGCACCCTCGTTCTTCTCAAGCCCGACGCCGTCCGTCGCGGTCTGGTCGGCGAGATCGTCGGCCGCATCGAGCGCAAGGCCGGCTGGAAGATCACCGCGCTGGAGCTGCGTACCCTCGACCGGGCCACGCTGGAGCAGCACTATGCCGAGCACGTCGGCCGCCCGTTCTACGAGCCGCTCGTCGAGTTCATGCAGTCCGGCCCGATCGTCGCCCTGGTGGCCGAGGGCGAGCGGGTGATCGAGGGCGTCCGCACCCTGACCGGTCCCACCGACCCGATCGCCGCCGCGCCCGGATCGATCCGTGGTGACTTCGGCACGATCACCCGGGAGAACCTCATCCACGCCTCGGACTCCGAGGAGTCCGCAGAGCGAGAACTGAAGCTGTTCTTTCCGGGACTTTCCTGACCTCGGCTCCGCCAAACAGCGCTCATGACCTGGGGCGACCGAAGTAATTCGGTCGCCCTTCGGCATAGGGTGACCGATCGCGGGAACGCATCCCTCCGACGTAACGTCACCATGAGTGGGACGGCCACCCGTTCTGCTCAGCAAGGCGAAGGACCCTCGCGCTGTGTCGGTGTATCCGGCACTACGATGGAAGCTTCCACGCCCGCAGCGCTCATCTCGCCTACCAAAACAAGCCATCAAACGCTTTCGCTTGGGAAGGCCCGACGCATCCTCATGGGGAACAAGGGGAACTCAATGTCGTTCATCGGCCGTGACATGGCTATCGACCTCGGGACTGCCAACACGCTGGTGTACGTCAGGGGGCGCGGCATCGTTCTGAACGAGCCGTCCGTCGTGGCCATCAACACCAACACCGGCGGCATCCTGGCGGTCGGCGCCGAGGCCAAGAAGATGATCGGCCGTACACCGGGCAACATCGTTGCCGTACGGCCCCTGAAGGACGGCGTGATCGCCGACTTCGAGATCACGGAGCGGATGCTCCGCTACTTCATCCTGAAGATCCACAAGCGCCGCTACCTGGCCCGCCCGCGAGTCGTCGTCTGTGTGCCCTCCGGCATCACAGGGGTCGAGCGACGCGCCGTCATCGAGGCATCGACGCAGGCCGGCGCGCGCCAGGTGCACATCATCGAGGAGCCCATGGCGGCGGCCATCGGCTCCGGTCTGCCGGTCCACGAGGCCACCGGCAACATGGTCGTCGACATCGGTGGCGGCACCACCGAGGTCGCGGTCATCTCGCTCGGCGGAATCGTCACCGCCCAGTCGATCCGGGTCGCCGGTGACGAGCTGGACAACGCGATCATCCAGCACATCAAGAAGGAGTACTCGCTCCTCCTCGGTGAGCGCACCGCCGAACAGATCAAGATCACCATCGGCTCGGCGTTCGAGCTGGAGAAGGACGAGCACACCGAGATCCGCGGCCGCGACCTCGTCTCGGGTCTGCCCAAGACCGTGGTCATCTCCGCGACCGAGGTCCGCAAGGCGATCGAGGAGCCGGTCAACGCGATCGTCGACGCGGTCAAGACGACGCTCGACAAGTGCCCGCCGGAGCTCTCCGGCGATGTCATGGACCGGGGCATCGTCCTCACCGGCGGCGGCGCGCTGCTGCGCGGACTGGACGAGCGGCTCCGTCACGAGACGGGCATGCCGATCCACATCGCCGAGGACCCGCTGGACTCCGTCGCGCTCGGATCCGGCAAGTGCGTCGAGGAGTTCGAGGCGCTCCAGCAGGTGCTGGACGCCCAGCCCCGACGGTAGGAACTCCACGGCCCTCCGCGCGGACGCTGCCGCTCCGCGCGGAGGATCGTTGATATACAGGCACGAACATTCCTACGAGGAAGGCACGGCCGCCGCACGTGAGGGACACACGAGAGAGCCGGCTGCTCCTGGTGCTGCTGATCGCCATCGCATTCGCACTGATCACGGTGGACATCCGCGGTGGTGAGGCGTCGCCGGTGGACGGCGCCCGGCAGGCCGCCTCCACGGTCTTCGGACCAGTTGAGAACGGTGTCGCGGCAGCCGTCGACCCGGTGGGCAACGCCATAGGGGCGGTACGCGCCTCCGGCGACCGGCACGACAAGATCGCCGCACTGGAGCAGCAGAACGCCGCGCTGAAGGCCAAGCTCGGCAGCGACGACCAGAACCGCAACCGGGTCCGCGAGCTCGACAAGATGCTGAAGAAGTCGGACGCCGGGCAGTACGGCATCAAGGCCGCCGAGGTCATCGCCATAGGAGCGGCCCAGGGCTTCTCCTGGACGGTCACCATCGACGCGGGCTCCAGGGACGGCCTCAAGCGCGACATGACCGTCCTCAACGGGGACGGACTCGTCGGCCGGGTCACCACCGTCGGCCCGGACACCGCGACGGTGCTCCTCGCCAACGATCCCGACTTCACCGTCGGCACCCGGATGGAGTCCACCGACGAACTCGGCTTCGCCACCGGCCAGGGCTCACGCCCGCTGGCCGTCCAGTTCCTGAACGGCAAGGCCAAGGTCAAGAAGGGCGACCGGCTCGTCACGTTCGGGTCCAGCAAGGACAAGCCGTTCGTGCCCGGCGTCCCGGTCGGCGAGGTCGTCCGCGTCGACCCGTCCGGCGGCGACCTGACCCGTACGGTCTACGTCCGTCCGTACGTCGGCTTCACCAAGCTCGACATCGTCGGCATCGTCGTCCAGGCCCCGCGCGAGGACCCCCGCGACACGGTCCTGCCGAAGAAGCAGGCCAAGCCCGCCAAGCCGAAGCCCACGCCGACCGTCACCGTCACCATCTCGCCCAACGGCGACATCGTGGACACCGGAGGGAACGTCGTCGGGAACATCCACCAGAGCGCGAACCCCAGCGGCGGCCCGAGCCCGGACCCCAGCGGGAACGCCACGCCGAACGCCGACAACGCGGTAAACGAACAGAGGTAGAGCTGATCCCCATGCACGTCAACCGGACTCTGCTCTCCATCGTCCTGGTCGTGATCGCCCTCGTCGTCCAGGTCTCCGTGCTCGCCCGGCTCCAGCTGCCCGGCGCGGTGCCCGATCTGCTCCTCATGGTCGTCGTCGGACTGGCCTTCGTCTACGGACACGTCAGCGGCGCCCTCATCGGCTTCGGCGCCGGGCTGCTCGCCGACCTGGCACCGCCGGCGGACCACGCGGCCGGACGGTACGCCCTCGTCCTCTGCGTCATCGGTTACCTCGCCGGACTGGCCAAGCCGGAGAACGGCCAGCTCAAGTCGGCCTTCCTGCCGATGGCCGTGGTCGTCGCGGCGGCGATCGGATCGACCCTGCTGTACGCGGGGGTCGGCGCGCTCGTCGGCGACACGGCCGCCCGTCATGTGGGTCTGGGCAGCCTGCTGTTCACCGCGGCCGTCTACGACCTGCTCCTCGCACCGTTCACCGTGCCGCTGATCATGGCGATGGCCAGGCGCACGGTGAACGACCCGCTCACCGAGTCCTCCTCCGGCGGCAAGGACGCCACGGCGGGCTGGCTCGCGGCGGGCACCGGCCTGCGGATCGGCGGCCAGCGCGGCGGACTGCGCGTCAAGGCCGCCCGCAACCGGGCAGCACGCGCCGGACGGATCAAGGGAGTCAAGCGACTGTGAGGCTGCATTTCCCCGGGGCCGCCCACCAGGTCCCCTGCCCGACCACCACCGGGGGCGCCCCGTGACCAACATCCCCGAGACGGGCCGGACCCAGCGGGTCCAGATCCGCCTCGTCGTCATCCAGGTCCTCGTCTTCTCCCTGCTGCTCACCCTCGGCGGCCGCCTCTGGTACCTCCAGATCCGCAACGGCCAGGAGTACTCCGACGAGGCGAAGAACAACCACGTCCAGCAGGTCGTCCAGCCCGCCGCCCGCGGCGCCATCCTCGACGCGCGCGGCGTGCCCCTCGCCGACAACGAGACCCGGCTCGTCGTCTCCGCCAGCCGCACCGAGCTGCTGAAGATGGACGACGACGGCAAGAGCGTGCTGACCCGGCTCGCCGACGTGCTCGGCATGAAGCCCAAGGACGTCATCGACAAGGTCCGGCTCTGCGACGCGAAGACCCCGCAGCCCTGCTGGAACGGTTCGCCCTACCAGCCGATCCCGGTCACCGACGAGGCCACCACCCAGCAGGCCCTCCAGATCCGCGAACGCGCCGAGGACTTCCCCGGCATCACCGCCGAACCCACCGCCGTGCGCCGCTACGCCGCGCCCGGCAAGGCCAACAGCGCCCAGGTCCTCGGCTACCTCTCGCCCGTCACCGACAACGAGATCACCAAGGCCCAGGACAGCGACTCGCCGTACCTGCGCTCCGACCAGGTCGGCCGCTCCGGCCTGGAGCGCACGTACGACAAGGAACTGCGCGGCAAGGCGGGCGTCACCCGCTACGAGGTCGACAACCTCGGCCGGGTCATCGGCGAGGCGAAGAACGACAAGGCGGAGCCCGGCTCCAGCGTCGTCACCTCCATCGACGCCCGGGTCCAGGCCGTCGCCGAGTACGAGCTCAACCAGGCCATGAAGACGGCCCGCACCGAGTTCGACAAGAACACCGGCGAGAACTACAAGGCCGACTCCGGCGCCGTCGTCGTCATGGAGGCCAAGACCGGCCGGGTCGTCTCGATGGCCTCGCTGCCCAACTACGACCCCAACGCCTGGGTCGGCGGCATCTCCGGCAAGGACTACGCCAAGCTGACCGGCAAGAACTCCAACTTCCCGCTGCTGAACCGGGCCATCCAGGGCCAGGCCGCCCCCGGCTCCATCTTCAAGGTCATCTCCTCGACCGCCGCGGTCAACGCCGGATACCCCTTCAACGGCAACTACCCCTGCCCCAGCTCGTACTCCATCGGCGGCCAGACCTTCAAGAACTACGAGTCCCAGGGCTACGGCGACATCACCATCGGCCGCGCCCTCGAAGTCTCCTGCGACACCGTGTACTACGGCATCGCGCACAAGGAGTGGCAGAAGGACGGCGGCAACAACCCCAAGAAGAAGCCCAACGACTGGTTCTACAAGACCGCCCACCAGTTCGGCCTCGGCAAGGAGACCGGCATCGACCTCCCCAACGAGGTCAGCGGCCGCGTCCCCGACCGCGAGTGGAAGAAGAACTTCGCCAAGGCCAACCACGACGCCTGGTGCAAGCAGGGCAAGAAGGGCGGCACGTACGTCGAGAAGATCGCCTACGAGAACTGCCTCGAAGGCGACAAGATGCGCGCCGGTGACTCCGTCAACTACTCGATCGGCCAGGGCGACACCCTCGTCACCCCGATCCAGATGGCGACCATCTACGCGGCCATCTCCAACGGCGGCACGCTCTACGACCCCACCGTCGGCAAGGCGATCGTCAGCGGCGACGGCAGGACCGTCGAGCAGATCAAGCCCAAGTCGCACGGCAAGCTGCCCTTCACCGCCAAGACCCGCAACGAAATAGACCAAGCCCTCGCGGGTGTCGCGACCCGCGGCTCCGCCGCCTGGCGATTCGGCGGCTGGCCGCAGGACAAGATCCCGATGCACGCCAAGACGGGTACGGCCGAGGTCTACGGCAAGCAGACGACCTCGTGGTTCGCCACGTACACCAAGGACTACTCGATCGTCATGACGATCTCCCAGGGCGGTACGGGCTCCGGCGCGTCCGGGCCCGCGGTGCGCAACATCTACAACGCGCTCTACGGTCTCGACGCCGCCGGCAAGCAGGACCTCAAGAAGGCCCTGCTGCCGACGCCGCAGAAGTCCCTGCCGAAGATCCAGCAGGACGGCTCCATCGAGAACCCGAAGATCAAGCCGTACGACCCGAACTCGCAGAAGCCGCCGGCCGAGCAGACGCTCGCCGCGATCCTGGGGAGGCGCGACTGATGGCCGGTTTCTCCGTCCAGCGGTACGCTCCCGAGCGCTCGGCCTGGGGCCGGTTCACCGCCCGGGACTCCGTGGTCCGCCGGCTCGACTGGCCGCTGCTCGGCTCGGCGATCGCGCTCTCCCTCATCGGCTCGATACTGGTCTACTCGGCGACCCGGGGACGGGACTCGCTCACCCACGGCGACCCGTACTACTTCCTCTTCCGGCACGCCCTCAACACCGGCATCGGCTTCGCCCTGATGGTCGGCACGATCTGGCTCGGCCACCGCACCCTGCGCGGCGCGGTGCCGATCCTGTACGGCCTGTCCGTACTCCTCGTCCTGGCGGTCCTCACCCCGCTCGGCGCCACCGTCAACGGTGCCCACGCCTGGATCATCATCGGCGGCGGCTTCTCCCTCCAGCCCTCCGAGTTCACCAAGATCACGATCATCCTCGGTATGGCGATGCTGCTCGCCGCCCGCGTCGACGCGGGCG
>NZ_JAFMPZ010000436.1 GCF_017353455.1 Streptomyces laculatispora | reverse complement strand
GATATTCACAGGCGCCGACGGTGCGGGCGCGGGTAGGGTTCCCGCTCGATGAGTACAAAGAACCCGGCTCAGCCGCCGCACCCCGCCCCGCTCCCCGCCTCCGGAACGACATCGGAGGATTCCGGGCCGCACCGGTGGATCGGTGCCATGGCCGAGCGGCTCGGCGCCGTGTCAGGGATACGCACCGTCGGCGCCTGTGAATATCCTGGGGACTCCGACCGTCGGCTGACAAAGGAGTCCGAAGGTGCCGTCGATGCTTGACGCAGTCGTCGTGGGGGCAGGCCCCAACGGGCTGACCGCCGCAGCCGAACTGGCCCGCCGCGGCTACGCCGTGGAGGTCTTCGAAGCCGGGCGGACCGTCGGCGGCGGAGCCCGTACCGAGGAGCTCACGCTCCCCGGCTTCCGCCACGACCCCTGCTCGGCGGTCCACCCGCTGGGCATCGGCTCGCCCGCCTTCGACGCGATGCCGCTCGCCAGGCACGGCCTGGAGTGGCTGCAGCCCCGGCTGGCCCTCGCCCACCCGTTCCCGGACGGGTCCGCCGCCGTGCTGGCCGGCTCGGTGGGGGAGAGCGCCATGTCGCTCGGGCCGCGTGACGCGGGGGCGTACCGCAGACTCGTCGCACCGTTCCTCGGCCATTGGGACAGCCTCGCCCAGGACTTCCTGCGCACCCCGTGGGACGGGCTGCCGCGCGACCCGTACCGCTGGGTGCGCTTCGGCCTCGACGCCATCCAGCCCGCCACGTTCCTGTCCCGCCGCTTCAGCGGCGAGAAGGCGCGCGGCCTCCTTGCCGGACTGGCCGCCCACGCCATAGCCCCCACCAGCGGTATCGCGACCGGCGGAATCGCCCTGCTCTTCGCGCTGGCCGCGCACGAGAAGGGCTGGCCGGTGCCGCGCGGCGGCTCCCAGGCCATCTCCGACGCCCTGGCCTCGTACCTGCGGGAACAGAGCGGTGTCATCCACACCGGCACCGAGGTCAAGCGCCTGGACGAACTCCCGCCGGCCCGCGCCTACATCTTCGACACCTCGCCGACCGCGCTGGCCCGGATCGCCGGACTGGGCAACGCCTACCGGGGTTACCGCTACGGTGCGTCCTGCTTCAAGATCGACTACGCCCTGTCGGGCCCCGTCCCCTGGACCGCCGAGGAGGCCCGCCGGGCAGGCACGGTACACATCGGCCCCACGGCCGGAGAGATCGATTCCGCCCTGCACGCCGCGGTGACCGGCCTCGACCCGAGTGTGCCGTTCCTGATCACCGCCCAGCCCAGCCTCGTCGACCCGTCCCGCGCCCCCGAGGGCAAGCAGGTGTTCTGGGTGTACGGACACGTCCCGGCGGGCTGGGAGGGCGACGCCACCGAGGTCATCGAACGCCAACTGGAGCGCTTCGCCCCCGGTTTCCGCGACATGGTGCTCGCCCGCGCGGTCACCGGACCGCCCCGGCTCGCCGCGCGCAACGCGAACTACGTGGACGGGGACATCGCCTGCGGTGCCTTCTCGGGGCTGCAGACGGTGATCCGCCCCAAGCTCGCCCGGGTGCCGTACGCGACGGCGCATCCGGCGGTCTTCATCTGCTCCTCGGCGACCCCGCCCGGACCCGGTGTGCACGGCATGTCCGGACACCACGCGGCGAAGGCGGTATGGCGCCGGCTGCGGGAGTCGGGTCCCTCCCGCAGGTGACCCTCCGGCTCAGGGCCGGGGCAGACCCGCGAGGGCGAGGAAGCGGGACCCGGCGTCGTCGTGCTCGACGAGGCGCCAGCCGGCCCTGCGCAGCGCGGGTTCCAGGTTCGGCCGGGCGAGCGGATCATCGGGGGCTCGGAGTGCGGCCGTGCCGGGCAGCGCGTTCCACGCGGCCGCACGTCTGCGGCGATGCCGCGCGCATGGCCAAGGACGTCGGCCGGGCGCTGCGCGGCATCGCCGTCGCACACGGCGGTCTCGGTCACGACGCGGCGGCTCAGTACGTCAAGCAGCTCGCCGCGGCAAGCGGTGCGTCCGCGACGCCTACTGAGCGGCATCGCGGACACGTCCGCCGGACCGGCGCGGCCTTCAGGCCGGCCGCGCCGGTCCGGCTCCCTCGACATCGAAGGTCAGCTGGTCCTCGTAACACCACCACCAGGTCTCGCCCGGCTCGTAGGAGCGGATGAGCGGGTGCCCGGTGGCGGCGTTATGCGCGGTGGCGTGCTTGTTGCGGGAGGAATCGCAGCATCCGACGTGTCCGCAGGTCGGGCACTCGCGCAGATGTACCCAGGTGTCGCCCAGCGCGACACACTCCGTGCAGGAGTCGGCACTGTCCGGGGCGACTCGCCGTACCTGGTCCAGGTGGGAGCAGAGCGGCGTCGCCTGTGCGTCCGTCATCGTCGGGCCTCCTTCTCGTATCTCACCGCAGCGGCCCCGTCCCATTCTCATGCGAAGTACGGAACGGGGCGAGGGGAGAGGCGGAGCGGACGGGTGCAGGCAGCTCAAGGCTGATGTCGGATTCTCGCCAGCCGTGGCCCGGCCGGGTGCCCCATGCTTGAACCATGCACACCGACACCGAGCGCTGCGTGCGGGCCGTCCAGTCCAAGGACTCCCGTTTCGACGGCTGGTTCTTCACCGCGGTCCTGACCACCAGGATCTACTGCCGGCCGAGCTGCCCGGTCGTGCCGCCCAAGGTCGAGAACATGACCTTCTACCCGAGCTCCGCCGCCTGCCAGCAGGCCGGATTCCGGGCCTGCAAGCGCTGTCGGCCCGATACCAGCCCGGGGTCGCCCGAGTGGAACGCCCGCGCCGACTCCGTCGCCCGTGCGATGCGGCTCATCCGGGACGGAGTCGTCGACCGGGAGGGGGTACCGGGACTCGCCACCCGGCTCGGATACTCCGCCCGGCAGATCGAGCGGCAGCTGCTCGCGGAGCTGGGAGCGGGGCCGCTGGCGCTGGCCAGGGCGCAGCGGGCGCAGACCGCGCGGGTGCTCATCGAGACCACGGGGCTGCCCATGGCCGAGGTGGCGTTCGCGGCCGGGTTCTCCTCGATCCGCACCTTCAACGACACCGTCCGTGAGGTCTTCGCCCTCGCTCCGGGTGAGCTGCGCGGCCGCGCGGCCCGGTCGGCG
>NZ_JAFMPZ010000435.1 GCF_017353455.1 Streptomyces laculatispora | reverse complement strand
CGTTCTCGCACTCGTTGCCGAACGCCGGGTTCAGCGCGCCGATGACGTCGACCGTGTTGCCGCACACGTTGACCGGAACGTCCACCGGGGCCTGGATCAGGTTGCCCGACAGCGCACCGGGGGAGTTGGCCGCGACGCCGTTGGCGCTCGCGCCCTGGGCGTCGCCGGTGTCCGAGCCGCCGTCGGCGTTCTCGCACTCGTTGCCGAACACGGGGTTCAGCAGACCGATCACGTCGACCGTGTTGCCGCAGAGGTTGACGGGAACGTGCACCGGCACCTGTACGGCGTTGCCCGAACCGACTCCGGGCGAACCGACGGCGGCCCCGTCGGCCGAGGCGTCCGCGAAGGCGTAGCCGCCGGAGGCGGTCAGGATGCCTGACGCCGCCGCCATGACGAGCACGCTTTTACTCAAGGTTTTTCGCATGGGTTGCCCTTCCTTAGGACATTCGCGCGGGCGCATTGCCCGCAGTTCATTCATCAGCCAATGCAGCAACCGCCGGGCGTGCCAGTACTGCTGGGTGAGCGTCCCGTCGGGCGGGCTTGACTCCACCCATAACGACGCCCGCGTGTCGGGGAAACGTGGAATTCGTGAAAATCGCGTGATCACTCGGACGGAGTACGTATGAGTGTTCGCTTCAGTGATTCGACGCATTGGGGCGCACTCGACGCCGGGTGGGTGAATGGCCGTTGAGGCTTGAAGCAAAATGCGCGCATACCGAATGTGCTGTGGATTGTCCGGTCTCTTTCGCACGAACGTCCGCGAGGTCCCGGCATTCGGGTGAATGGACATAACCAAACGTCCGGAAGCGAGTTGGTCAGTGTGCTCCGGTACGGGGCATCCAGTACGAGAAGGGTTCATCGTGATCAAGAAGGTCCTGGCTACGGGTGCCGTTGCCGCCTCCATCCTCGGTTTCGGCGCCACGCAGGCGATGGCCATCGGCGACGACGGCGGCACCATGTCGGTCAACGGCAACGGGGCCTCGCAGTCCTTCGGCAACGCCGAGACCCACGGCGACGGCAGCCCGCAGTTCGGCCTGGTCCAGGGCTCGCTGAACAAGCCCTGCATCGGCCTGCCGGCCAAGGCCAACGTCGGTTCGCTGATCCCGGCCGCGGTCCAGGACGTCAACGTCCTGTCCTCGCCGCAGAACCAGCAGTGCACCGAGAACTCCACCCAGGCCAAGGGTGACGAGCCGCTGTCGCACATCCTGGACGGCATTCCGGTCCTCTCCGGCAATGGTGCCGGCAACAGCTGATCCAGCTGCGCACAGGCCCGGGCCGCCGACGTTCCTCACTCCGAGCGGCCCGGGCCTGCTGCTGCCCTCCAGGGGCTCGCCCGTGAGCAGTCCGGTTGATCGTGACGGTGACGTCGGGTGATCGGAACTGCGTCATTCGGGCGGACTCTGAGGAACCTTCGTCTCGAAGAGTTTCGCTTACCGTCTTAAATCGTTACGAATTGCAGCGGCGGAGTTACGAGTGATCAGAACCCGCGTTCGCGCGGCACGAAACTCGTTGCTGCTCCGGACTCCGTCAAAGAAGGGGTTGAAACTGAAGTACACCAAGATTGCCGCCGTCGCCGCCGGAACCCTCATGGCGATGGGTGCCGCTGCCCCGGCGTTCGCCGACTCCGGCGCCGAGGGTGCGGCCGTGGGCTCCCCGGGCGTTCTGTCCGGCAACGTCATCCAGGTCCCGGTCCACGTGCCGGTCAACGTGTACGGCAACACCGTGAACGTCATCGGTCTGCTGAACCCGGCGTTCGGCAACACCTGCTTCAACGTCTGATCGTTGTACCGCTGAGCCCGTCTCGGCACCGGTCTGCCCCGGATCGCATCTCCTGCGATCCGGGGATTTCCTCTTTCCTGCGTTCTCCGTCCCGGGAGTTCGCGGCCCTGCCCGGACGCGGCGGAAATTCCAGAGGCCTTTCCGCCGCCCGGGGCGCGGTGCGCCGGCGGCTGGGGTTGACATCCGGGCGGGCGCGCGGGACGAAGTACCGACAGTGCACCACCGATTCGCGTCCGCTGTCCCGCAGTCACACCCGATTCAGTGATTAGTCATGCAATCGATCGAGTGGCCCGGTGAGCCGTTCCGAGAAAAGTCGATCGCTCCAGTTGCCCGGCCGCAATCGGGTCGTTATCCATGGAGAAAGCGGCAGAAGTCACAGCTAAAGAAGGCTGGAGCGGCGCGGGGACGCGACCGGAAAAGCTGTCGCTGCAGAAGGGAACCTGAAAGTGAAGTACGCGAAGACTGCCGCGTTCTTTGCCGGCTCCGTGGTCGCTCTCGGAACGGCTGCTCCCGCCTTCGCGGTTACCACCGCGACGGCTCCGAACTTCAGCCTCGACGGCGGTGTCAACCAGGTGGTGGCGGCGGCCCCGCAGGCCGTCGACCCGATCGTCGACACCGTCGGCGGCGCCGCCGACGCGCTGCACAAGAACGGCACCGTCACCAAGGTCGCCGGCCAGGCCACCGGTGCGGCCAAGGGCGCCGCCCCCCTCATGGGCGGTCTCCCGATCGGTGGCTGACCCGTCCCAGGACGGCAGTTCCCGATCCAAAGCGTTCCGCATCCCTCCGGTGCCGTACCTCCCGTGAACAGACGGATGGCAGAAGCACCGTTCGAGTGAAGCGCCACAACCATTCCCGCCGCCGCGAGTTGATCAAGGCGCTCAGCACAGCGGGCAACAGAAAACCCCAGAAGGGCTATTTCATGATCAAGAAGATTATGGCCTCGGCAGCGGTCGCTGCCTCCATCGTCGGCGTCTCCGCCGCGATGGCCCCCTCGGCCATGGCGATCGGCAACGACCAGGGCACCACCTCGGTCAACGGCAACGGTGCCATGCAGTCGTACGGCAACTCCGCCACCCACGGTGACTGGAGCCCGCAGTTCGCGCTCATCCAGGGGTCGCTCAACAAGCCCTGCATCGCCCTGCCCGCCAAGGTCAACGCCGGTTCGCCGCCCGGTGCCCTTCCGATCCCGGTCCAGGACCTCAACGTCCTGTCGTCGCCGCAGAACCAGCAGTGCACCGAGAACTCCACCCAGGCCAAGGGTGACGAGGCGCTGTCGCACATCCTGGACGACATCCCGGTCCTGTCCGGCAACGGTGTCGCCAACGACTAGTCGTTCCTGTCGTACCCGTGGGGCCGACCCGTCCACGCGGCAGCCGAATTCCGGCCGCCCGGACGTGTCGGCCCCGTGCCGTTTCCCGGGGCGCAGCCCGATACTCCCCCGAAAGGACGGGCCTGCTGGGCCGGTTGCCGTAGTGACCCCGGGCCGCTTCCGCCGTAGCGGGTATGGCCCCCGCATGGACAGCTACGACAGCAGGAGCCCGCAGGACCGCCACCGGCACCCGGAAGGCGTCACGCCGATCTACGACCGCCTCCTCGCCGAATGGCAGGCGACCCGGGGCGATCCGGAGCCCGACCCGCCCCGTGCGGGCGGCCTCGTACCGGCGGCGCGCACCTCCGGCGAAGCCTTCCGGGGTTGACGGCGAGGTGTCGAACTTGCCCTGGATCCAACCCATTTGAGTGGAACTGCGGAACCGACGCCTCGGCGGGGGGTTGATCAGTACTCTCCAGAACGGAACGCTCCGAAAGGTGAAGTGTGATGAAGAAGATGATGACCGGCGCGGCAGTAGCCGTGTCCATGGTCGGCCTGTCCGCCGCGATGGCCCCCTCGGCCATAGCGATCGGTAACGACCAGGGCACGACGTCGGTCAACGGCAACGGCGCCACGGACTCGTTCGGCAACGCTGTGACCCGGGGTGACGGCAGCCCGCAGGTCGAGCTCGTCCAGGGCTCGCTGAACAAGTTCTGCGTCGGTGCCCCGGTCAAGGCCAACGCGGGTGCGCTCGTGGGCCTGCTCGTCCCTGTCGCGGTCCAGGACATCAACGTCCTGCACTCGCCGCAGAACCAGCAGTGCGCCGACAACTCCGTCCAGGCCAAGGGCGACGAGGCCCTCTCGCACCTGGTGGACGACATCCCGGTCCTCTCCGGGAACGGCGTCGCCAACAACTGACGCCGGACACACGTGCCGCGGGCGGTCCGGGAAGTCCCGGGCCGCCCGCGGCACGTCGGTGGGCACCTGAGTGCGCACGATGCCCACCGCTCCACGGGGGCGGTGGGCATCGTGCCTGTTTGGGGCCGGTCAGCCCAGGCTGCGTACCGGCAGGACGCAGTGGGCGGAGGTCACGATGACCTCCGGGTCGCCGGCGAAGGACCGCAGCGAGTCCTCGGTCACCGGCTGCCCCGGCGCCCCCTGCGGCCACGGGCGGGTGGCGAACATCGCGTGTACCTCGCCCTGTTCGCGGGCGGCCGCCAGCCACTCCGGCCGGGCGGGGTACTGGGCGGTGAAGTGGGGCAGTGTCAGAACGGCCTGACCCGCATGGACGAGGAGTTTCACCGGGAGCCCGGGAGTCTCGTCGGCGCGTACGGGGCCGCCGCCGACCGGAAGGCCGCTGCGCTCCAGGGCGATGTGCATGGCGCTCTCGCCGGCCGCCGGGCCGTCCGATCCGTCGCCGAGCGAGTACACGAGCAGGAAGGCGACGTCCTGTCCGTTGTGGGGGTGTTCGCCGCTCCAGCCGATCAGGGTGAGGGTTCCCAACTGGGCCTGGGTGAAGGTGCCGGTGGCTGTCTGGGGGGAGGTCATGTCCGGCACCCTAACCGGCTGCGACCGGTAGATCTCCCTGCGTATCACCCGATCGGGGGAGAGTTGCGGATATCAGCGATCCGCGCCCCCGGACCGGCCGGTTCCGGAGTACTGGGGCCGGGTGCCGCGTTAATTCGGTTGACGCCACCGGGCCGCTCCGGGCTATCGTTTGCGACGTTACGGGCGGCGGACGAGACTGCTGATCCCGGACCGTGCGTGAACCCGGAGGTGAGGACATTGATGACTGTCGTTGCAGTGGGCGCTGCCCACAAGCCGAAGTACATCGTTCCCACCCCCGTGGCCGCCGGCTGACCTTCTTCGACACCTCTGCGCCGCCGTGCGCAGTGCCGGGGCCACCCTGTGAAGGGTTTCCCTTGTCTTTCCCGACCTCATCCTCCCTCTCCTCTCTCTCCTCCTCTGCCCCGCACGGCTCTTCGCCGTCGCACCCGCTGGCCGCATACGGCTGGGACGACGACTGGGCGGCCGAGTTCGCCCCGTACGCCGCGCAAGGGCTGTTGCCCGGACGCGTGGTGCGGGTGGACCGCGGGCAGTGCGACATCGTCACCCCGCGGGGCACCGTCCGCGCCGACACCGCGTTCGTCGTCCCCCGTGACCCGATGCGGATCGTCTGCACGGGCGACTGGGCCGCCGTCGACCCCGAGGGCGACCCGCAGTTCGTCCGTACGCTGCTGCCCCGGCGCACGGCGTTCGTCCGCTCCACCTCGTCCAAGCGCTCCGAGGGCCAGGTGCTCGCCACCAACGTCGACCACATCGCCATCTGCGTCTCGCTGGCCGTGGAACTCGACCTGGGGCGGGTCGAACGGTTCCTGGCCCTCGCCATGTCCAGCGCCGGCGGTGACGCACTGCTGCGTGACGGGGCATCGGCCGGGGACGGGGCCGCCGAGACGATCGTCGTCCTGACCAAGGCCGACCTCGTTCCGGACGCCGCCACGCTCTCCCACCTCGTCCAGGACGTCGAGCGTCTCGCGCCGGGGGTGCAGGTGCTGCCCGTCAGCTCCGCGAGCGGTGAGGGCGTCGACGTGTTCGCCGCGATCGTCGCCGGCGGTACGAGCGTGCTGCTCGGCGCCTCCGGCGCGGGCAAGTCCACCCTCGCCAACACCCTGCTCGGGCACGACGAGATGGAGGTGCAGGCCACCCGTGACATGGACGGCAAGGGCCGGCACACCACCACGACCCGCAATCTGCTGGTGCTGCCCTCCGGCGGTGTACTCATCGACACCCCGGGACTGCGCGGGGTCGGCCTGTGGGACGCGGAGACCGGCGTCGGCCAGGTCTTCTCCGAGATCGAGGCACTGGCCGAGCGGTGCCGGTTCCACGACTGCGCCCACGAGGCGGAGCCGGGCTGTGCGGTACTGGCGGCGCTGAGTGACGGATCGCTGCGCGAGAGGCGCATGGACAGCTACCGCAAGCTGCTGCGCGAGAACCAGCGCATCGTCGCCAAGACCGATGCCCGGGTCCGGTCGGAGATCCGGCGCGACTGGAAGCGCAAGGGCGCCGAGGGCCGGGCCGCCATGGATGCGAAGCGCGGCCGGGTGCGGTAGCCGGGGGCGCCCTGGTCGACGTCCGAAAGCCGCGAGTGCGGTGGTGCGCGAGGCCGCACACTGGACGGTGTGATGGACGAAGAGACCAGGTACGAGGCGGTGAGCAGCCGCGACGCGCGTTTCGACGGGGAGTTCTTCTTCGCCGTCGAGACCACCGGTATCTACTGCCGGCCGAGCTGCCCCGCCGTCACCCCCAAGCGGAAGAACGTCCGCTTCTACCCGACCGCGGCCGCCGCCCAGGGCAACGGCTTCCGGGCCTGCCGGCGCTGCCGCCCGGACGCCGTCCCCGGCTCCGCGGACTGGAACGTCCGGGCCGACGTGGTCGGCCGCGCCATGCGGATGATCGGCGACGGAGTGGTGGACCGGGAGGGTGTCCCCGGTCTCGCCGGCCGGCTCGGCTACAGCTCACGGCAGGTGCAGCGGCAGCTCAACGCCGAGCTGGGCGCCGGTCCCGTCGCCCTCGCGCGGGCCCAGCGCGCGCACACGGCCCGGGTACTGCTCCAGACCACGGCGCTGCCCGTCACCGAGATCGCCTTCGCCGCCGGTTTCGCGAGCGTGCGCCAGTTCAACGACACGATCCGGCAGATCTACGCCCGTACCCCGAGCGAGCTGCGGACCGAGGCGGGCACCGGCCTGGGCGCGGCGGTCAAGGAGGCGCGCACCACCGGAATCCCGCTCCGGCTCGCGCACCGGGGACCGTACGCCGCCCGCGAGGTCTTCGACCTGCTCGCCGCCGAGACGGTCGCACGCGTCGAGGAGGTCAGCGGCGAGCCCGGCAGCCGCACCTACCGGCGCACCCTGCGCCTTCCGTACGGCACCGCCATCGCCGCCGTGGACGAGCGGTCCGCCGGGAGCTGGCTGGAGGCCCGGATCCACCTCACCGACCTGCGCGATCTGACCACGGCGGTGCAGCGGCTGCGCCGGCTCTTCGACCTGGACGCCGATCCGTACGCCGTCGACGAACTGCTCGCCGCCGATCCGCTGCTCGCCCCGCGGGTGGCCGCCCGTCCCGGGCTGCGCTCGCCGGGTGCGGCGGACCCCGAGGAGTTCGCCGTGCGGGCCCTGACCGGCCGGGCGGTGGCCGAGGACCTCGTGGAGGCGTACGGGAAGCGCCTGGACGTGCCCTGCGGCGGGCTCACCCATGTGTTCCCCGAACCGGGCGCGCTGGCCGGTTCGGCTTTCGACCCGCGGCTGTGTGCGCTGGCGTCGGCGCTCGCCGACGGGAGCGTACGGCTCGACTCGGGCGCCGACCGGGACGAGGCCGAGCAGGCGCTGCTGCGGCTGCCGGGTGTCGGCCCGGCAACCGCGGCGCTGATCCGGATGCGCGCGCTGGGTGACCCGGATGTCGATCCGTACGGGACGCCCGGCTCGTACCGGTGGCGGCCGTGGCGCTCCTACGGCGTACGCCATGCGGAGTTCGCGGGCCGGGCGTCCGGGTAGCGGCGGTCAGGCCGGCAGGCCCCAGCTCGGCGCCGGCTCGTTCGCGGTGACCGGGCGGACGGTCAGGTCCGGGCGGTCGCCCGCCGCGGTGATCAGTGCCGAGTCGCCCTTGCGGAGCCGGATGCGAACCGATCCGCCGGCCAGTTCCTCATGGCCCAGGGGGCGGCCGTGCCCGTCGCGGACCTCGATCGCGCCCTCGATGCCGTGCCGCACGACGCAGGGCGCGCCCGCCTCGCTCGTCAGACGCACCCAGCGGGTCCGGCCCCCTTCCCGTACCGCACTGAGCAGGAAGGCGCCCTGGGTGCGGAAGTCATGGACGGTCAGCTCCTGCCAGGCGGCGGGCAGTGCGGGGAAGACCCTGATGGTGCCGCCCCAGGACTGGCAGACCATGTCGTGCAGCGACTGGGCCGCCGACAGTGGGGTCTCGATGACCGGGCCGGACTCCTTGTACATGGTGTTGGCCTGGATGAACCGGCTCATCAGCTGGCCCAGGTACTTCAGCGCGTCCTCGCCCTTGCCGAGCAGCGCGGACATGGAGGCGGCGCCGGTGAAGGTGTAGCCCTGGAGCGCGCCCTCGAAGCCGACCCAGTGGGCGAGGGACTTCTCGATCAGGGCGCGTTCCTCGTCGGTGGAGCCGGTGACCTCGTACAGCGGGTAGACCGCGAGCATGTGCGAATAGTGGCGGTGGGACTTCGCGAACGGCACCCCGGCGCCGATCATGTAGCCGTTCTCGTCGACCGGGTACGGCGTGAGCCTGGCCAGGACCTCCTCCCAGCGGGCGGTCAGCGGGTCGCGGACGCCCAGCTCCCGGGCCGAGTCGAGCAGGGTGCGGCAGCCCCAGCGCAGCAGCATCAGGTCGTAATTGCAGTCGGGGGCGTTGACGCCGTACTCCGGGGAGAAGGTCGCCGGGAGGTGCAGCTTGCCGTCCGCGCCGGGGGCGAGGAAGTGCAGGTAGTAGTTGACCGCCTTGCGCAGCAGCGGGAACAGCGTGTCCCGCAGGATCGACTGGTCCATGGTGTGCCGGTAGGAGAGCCAGACGTTGTGCAGGGCCCAGGTCAGGTTGCCGACTTCGGGGG
>NZ_JAFMPZ010000434.1 GCF_017353455.1 Streptomyces laculatispora | reverse complement strand
CCATGGCCAGCCTGCGCAACCTCGCCATCAGCCTCTTCCGCCAGAACGGCGAGACCAACATCGCCGCCGCCCTCCGACGCACCAGCCGCGACTACCACCGACCGCTGTCGGCCCTCGGCCTCACGTGATCAACCCGGACAGATCCCGATCATGCAATGACCCTGGTGCGGTGCCCGCGCCGATCTCCGCCAGTGCGCGAGAGAGCTGATCACGGGTAACGAAAGTCTGGGACATCTCCTCCCGCACGGAACCGAGCTCCTCTTCCAGCTCCTTCGCCCGCCGAGACAGTCGCTCCGCCTTCTCGCCATAGAACTCGATGGCGACACGCAACCCTGGCGCCGCGGCTTCCTCGCCCTCGAAACCCATGCGTCCCCTTGGACTCTCTGGCGCCAACACTGATGCCAGACATCGTAGGGAACGCCAGACGTCCCAGACACCCAAATGCCAAACAATCCAGGGAAGTTGCGCTGTCCCGCAGGCCGGACGCACGCGTGAGTGACCTGGATACGGTGCAGAGCGATGGCGTGTTGGTCTGCCGGCTGATTGCTCAGGAGTGTGGTGTGGCACTTGATACGGATATGGGGTTGACGGTTGGTGGAGAAGAGGGTCCAATTGACCGCGAGACCAGCCATCTTCAAGGCTCATCCGACGAGTTGAGCGCTTAAATCCTGCACCCTCGGGCGCGGGTATGGCTGGTCTCTCTTTCCGTTGTGGAACAATTCGGGGCAGCGGGCCCCAAGCGCTCATCGCCGTTCAGGCCAGGGGCTACTCGTTCGTGAGCGGCCCGTAGGCTCTGCTCATGCCGCCCGAAGATGACTCGCAGAGCACCGTCCAGCCCTGGCAGGAGTGCACTGATGTGTACGACTTCCTGGAGCAAGTCCGTCTGCGGCCCGGCATGTGGCTGCCTCCGCATGGGTCCCTTCACCATCTGGAATCCATGCTCGGCGGCTACCAGATAGCGCTGGGCGTGCACTCCATCGACGAGCCCTTCCCCTTCTGGGGCGACGGCCCGTTCAGCCAGTGGCTCTGCCAACACTTCGGCCGACCGAGCTCGCTCAGCTGGGCCACTCAAATCGAACAGGAGACGTCCGACGGATCCACACCCGTTGAAGAGTTCTTCCGGCTGCTGGACGACTACCGTCGTCACGCCGCTGTGAAGCCGAAGCCAAGTACCTCGGAATCCGGCTTCCAGGCATCGAGTACATGGGCAACACCTTCGTCACCCTCTTCTGGCGCCAACGGCTCCTCGACCAGGCTGTGCACCGCCTCGAAGACCATGGCTTCCGTGTCGTCCGGTTGGCAGCGGGCCAATGGAACACGGAACGGGACATGCACCGTGCCGTCGCTGCCGCCCTGCGGTTCCCCGACTACTACGGCCACAACCTTGACGCACTCCACGACTGCCTCGGCGATGTGAACCGCCCCGGGGTCGGTAGAGATCTCAGATTGTGGTGATGACCTGGGGTTTCGTGAGTTCGGTGTAGTAGTTGGCTTCGTATTCGACGGGTGGGACGTGGCCTATCTCACCGTGGAGTCGTCGGTGGTTGTACCAGTCGACCCACTCGGCGGTGGCGAGCTCGACATCGGGCAGCGTCTTCCATGGCCGTCGGGGCTTGATCAGCTCGGTCTTGAACAGGCCGATCGTGCTCTCCATCAGGGCATTGTCGTAGGCATCGCCGACCGATCCGATCGAGGCGGCGATGCCGGCGGCGTCCAGATGCTCGGCGAGCCGGAAACTCGTGTATTGCGACCCGGCGTCGGAATGATGGATCAACTCACCCGGCCGGACGGGCTGTTCGTCGCGGTCGCGTTGCCAGATCGCCATCTCCAGGGCGTCCAGCACGAAGACCGTCTCCTTCACGGTCGCGGCGGACCAGCCGACGATCCGGCGGGAGAAGGTGTCCACGACGAACGCGACGTAGACGACACCGGCCCAGGTCTTCACGTGGGTGAAGTCCGCGACCCAGCACCGGTTCGGGGCGGCGGCGACGAAGTCGCGGTCGACCAGATCGGGAGCCCGCTCGGTCTGTCCGCCGGGGAGGGTGGTGATGACGCGCTTGCCGCGCACCGCACCCTGGATGCCGAGCTCGCGCATCAGGCGCTCGACGGTGCAGCGGGCCACGGCATGTCCCTGCCGGTTCAGCTCGCGCCAGATCTTCCTCGCGCCGTAGACGCGGTAGTTGGACGTGTAGACGTCCTGGATCCACTCCTTGAGACCCTCGTCGCGCACGGAACGGGCCGAGGGAGTTTCGAGGCGTTTCTTGCAGGCGTAGTACGTGGAAGGGGCGATCTCGCAGTCATGCTCGGTGAGCGCTCTGCAGATCGGCTCGACCCCGCCGAAGCGGTCCCGGTGCTCGTCGATGAACGCTACGAGCGTGTGTGTGGCCGGTCGAGCTCGGCCGCGAAGAAAGACGCCGCCGCCTTCAAGATGTCGTTCGCCCGCTTCAGCTCGGCGTTCTCCTTCTTCAGTGCCTTGAGCTGGGCGGACTCCTCCGTCGTCGTCCCCGGCCGCTGTCCGGCGTCGATCTCGTGCTGCTTCACCCAGTTCCGCAGCGTCTCTCGGGAACCGATGTCCAACTTTTCGGCAACGGACTGCAGCGCTGCCGTCTCGGTCGGGTAGTCGCCGCGGACCTCGGCGAACATGCGCACCGCGCGACGGCGCAGCTCAAGCGGGTAACGGGAAGGTCGTGCCATGACTCAATCCTTTCACGGAATCGAGTCTCTACCTGACCCGGGGCGGTTCAGACGAAGACCGCGTCACCCGTGCCCAGCATCTGCTCATCCAGCTCGGTGCCGCACTGGTCTCACAGCCCTTCGACACCCGCACCCACGACCGGCTGCGCGCCTTCCTCACCGACGACGCCGCCGACGTCCTGACATCCCTGCAGACGCTGAAGAAGCGCCCGGAACTGGAGCTGCGCCGACGGATCGCCGAGCTGACCGGCAACACGCCGCTCCGCAACGGGGGCTCGGCATGAGTGCCTTGTGGGCCCGCCGCCGCCCCGCCGGGAAGCCGGCCCTGCCCGAAGCTGAGCCGCAGGACTGGGCCATCGACGAGGGGCCCCAGGACGTGGCCGGCTGGTCGACCGGCGCCCAGGCGAACACCGCCACGGCGATCCGCTGGACAGCCTGGGGACTGCTCGTCCTCGGCCCTGTGCTCGGCGCGTTCGCGTACCTGTCAGCGCCGACGCAGGCCGGAGGAGGGGAGCAGAGGCGGCCGGCAGCCGCCGTGCTGGGTTCCACCGGCGCGCAGGGAGCGGCCGGCTTCGCCCAGCTCTTCGTCGCCGAGTTCATCGCGGCGGGGGAGGGCGACCAGGACAAGCTCACCGCCTACTACCCGGACGCCACGAGCCTGCGGCTGGAAGGAGAGTCCGGGCGCCGCCGCGGTGAACAGCTCACCGTCGTACGGCTGCGGCAGCCCGACTCCGGAATCTGGTCGGTGACGGTGGCCGCACGGATCACCGCCACGAAGCCGGCCCCTTCGCCGTCCGACGCGGTGTCCGACCGCAAGGACAGCTCCAAGGCCGCAGCCACAGCGGCCGACGCCGTGCGGTACTTCCAGGTCCCCGTCGCTACCGCGCCCGACGCCGCCGGCGCGAGCGGCTACACCGCGCTGGCCATGCCGACCGAAGTCGCCGCTCCGGGCCGGATCAAGGCTCCCGGTCTCGTGTACGGGCCGATGCGGCCGGCCTTGGCGACCGACCCCCGCACCCAGGCCGTCACCGAATTCCTGACCTCCTACCTCACCGGCTCCGGTGAGCTGGACCGCTACCTCGCCCCCGGAACCGACCTCACCGCAGTCACGCCCGCCCCCTACACCGGACTCGCGCTCGACTCCCTCGCCATCGAGGGGGAGAAGGGCAGCGAACCGGTCACGGCCGTGCCCGCCGACGGCACGACCCTGCGGCTGCTGGCCGCGCTC
>NZ_JAFMPZ010000433.1 GCF_017353455.1 Streptomyces laculatispora | reverse complement strand
CCGGCCGTATCCCGTGGTCCCACAAGGTCGCTCCGGCCTGGACGTACGCGAGCACCCGCGTCGGGCGCCGCTCGGCGGACGACAACTGTCCGCGGTCGTCGGAGAATTGCCACCCGGTCTGCTCGCTCACGTCACACGCCCCTCGCCACCGGCCGCTTCGCCCCGTTTCGGGGTCGTACACCAGTACCTGCCCAGTGATCCGGCGCGGCATCCCCGCCGCGGCGTCGTTCTACAGGTCCGCCTCGGTGCCGCGCACCAGGTAGCTGACGGGCCCTGGGTCCGGTACCGGGATCTCGGCGAAGCCGAGCCGGTCGTAGAAGGCCCTGGCCGGGGTGTTGGCCGTGAGCATGGACAGATGCACGCCCTCGACCCCCTTGGCGCGCAGGGCTGCCAGGAACGTACGCATCAGCTCTCTCCCGTACCCCCTGCGCTGCCACTCCGGAAGCAGATCGATGTGCAAGTGGGCAGGGTGGGCGGCCAGTTCAGGCAGGATCATCCGCTCCGGGTTGTGCAGGAGCGCGATCATCTCGTCGCCGGGACAGCTCGGCTCGCCATCCGGTCGCGGGTAGCGGTCCTCGACCAGGGGCAGCCAGCGCTTGCGGAACTCCGTCACGAACCGCGGTGTGTCCGCCGTCCCGAGGATGTATCCGACCGCCCGGCCCGTTCCGTCGTCGACCACGAAGGCCAGGTCGGGTTCGAGGTACGCGTACGGAGCGGCGAAGATCGACGGCACCAGCTCCTGGTCCGCGTACAGGTGCCGGGAGTCGCCGCCGTTGTCGGCCGTCCGGACGCAGATGTCGGCAAGGTCCGCACGGTCGTCCGGGTGGTAGGCGCGCAGGCCGGTTCGCAGGGTCATTGCCTCATCCTGCCGCCATGGGAGCGCTCCCAACAGGTGCGGGCGAGGAATTCCTCGAACACGGCCGTGTTCCGTGTCGATCCGGGCGGCAGCCGTTCGTATAGAGGGTGAGAGGCCGGCACGGCGCCGGCGTATTACCCGAGGAGGCACCCCATGAAGCACTACCTGCTCAGCGTCGTCACACCGGCCGACGGCGTGCCGCCCGACCCCGCGGAGATGGAACGGATCATGCGGAACGTCGAGGGCTTCCACCGGGAGCTCCAGCAGGCCGGGGCCTGGGTCTTCGACGGCGGGCTGAGTGCGCCGAGCACGGCCACCGTCGTGCGGGCGAAGGACGGCGGCACGGTGCTCACCGACGGGCCGTACATCGAGGGGAAGGAGTACCTCGGCGGGCTCAGCATCATCAAGGCCCCCGATCTGGACGCCGGGCTCGACTGGGGCCGCAAGGCCGCGCTGGCGATCGGGCTCCCCATCGAGGTCCGCCCGTTCGAGGGTGAAGTGGAGGGCTGATGACGGGCTCGCCCGGCCGGTCCGCCCCGGGCGGCGGACCGGACGAGCCGGCCGTGCCCGCCCGGGAGATCGAGCGTCTCTTCCGTGCCGAGTACGGCCGGTGCGTCGCCGTGCTCGTCGGCGCGTTCGGTGACATCGGTATCGCCGAGGAGGCGGTCCAGGAGGCGTTCACCACCGCGCTCGACCGGTGGCCGGTGACCGGGCTGCCGCCCGCACCGGCCGGCTGGATCATCACCACCGCGCGCAACCGGGCCGTCGACCGGCTGCGCCGGGAGGCCTCCCGCGCCGACCGGCACGCCCAGGCCGCACTGCTGCATGCCGGGACCGAACCGGCCGAGGAGGGACCCGTGCGCGACGACCGGCTCCGCCTGATATTCACCTGCTGCCATCCCTCGCTCTCCACCGCCGCGCAGATCGCCCTGACCCTGCGGCTGCTCGGCGGCCTCACCACCGCGGAGCTGGCACACGCCTTCCTCGTGCCGGAGCCGGCCATGGCGCAGCGGCTGGTGCGCGCGAAGGCCAAGATCCGTGACGCCCGGATCCCCTACCGGGTGCCCCGCGACGCCGATCTGCCCGAGCGGCTCCGCTCGGTGCTCGCCGTGGTGTACCTCGTCTTCAACGAGGGATACACGGCGAGTTCGGGCGACCGGCTGGTGCGCGAGGACCTCTGCGCGGAGGCCGTTCGCCTGGGGCGGCTGCTGACCGCGCTGATGCCCGACGAACCGGAGGCGGTGGGGCTCCTCGCCCTCATGCTGCTCACCGAGTCGCGGCGTCCCGCGCGCTCGGGGCCCGCCGGCGAGCTGGTGCCGCTGGATGAGCAGCGGCGCGATCTGTGGGACGGAGCGCTGATCGCCGAGGGGCAGTCGCTCGTACGGCAGTGCCTGCGGCGGGACCGGCCGGGTCCGTACCAGATCCAGGCGGCGATCAACGCCGTGCACAGCGACGCGGCGACCGCGTCCGCCACCGACTGGGGCCAGATCCTGCGGCTCTACGACCAGTTGCTCGCGGCCGCCCCGACCCCGGTGGTGGCGCTGAACCGTGCGGTCGCCCTGGCGGAGGTGGCCGGTCCAAAAGCGGCCCTCGCCCTGGTCGACCAGCTGGAGCTGGAGGGCTACCACGTGTTCCATGCCGTGCGGGCCGATCTGCTGCGCCGTCTGGGCCGCACCCGGGAGGCCGCGTCCGCCTACGACACTGCGGCGGACCTCACACAGAACACGGCCGAGCGGGACTTCCTGCGGCGCCGCCGCCGGGCGCTGCCCGACGGCTGACCGGGGCCTTCAGCCGTTGACCGCCGTCAGCAGCACCACGGCGTCCTCCAGCGCGAGCAGTCCGTGCCGCTCCTGCGGGATGGGGTGCAGCCGTCCGGGTGCCAGTTCCACGTCGCCGGACGCGGCCGTGAGCCGGACCGTGCCGCGCAGGACCTGGAGGGAGGCGGCGGGCGGCGCGTTGTGCTCGTCGAGCGCGGAGCCCGCGGTCAGGGCGATGACGGTCTGCCGCAGCGGCTCCTCGTGCAGCAGGAGGTGGGCGCTGCGGCCGTGCGCGGAGGTGCGGGCCGCGGCCAGGTGCTCGTCGGCGAGGGCATTCAGATCATTCGGAGCGTCCATATGCCCTACTGTGCCGCAGCCCTCGTTCCCCCGCGATCCTGCCCATGGACCCCGCCGGGCCCATGGGCAGGTGCGTGCTGCGTGCGGAGGTCAGGCTCGCAGCCACACCGCGGTGTCCTGCGGGAGCCTGCCCGCCGCGTCGAGCGGGCCGCTGGCCAGCAGCACCGCGGTGTGACGGGGGAGCTCGGCCGCCTCGGCGGCCAGGTTGACCACGCAGAGGAGGCCGTCGGTCCGGCTGAAGGAGAGCACTCCGGGCGCCGCGTCCAGCCAGGTCAGCCTGCGGATGCCGGGCTCCCCCGCCGTCCCGAACCCCGGCTCGCCGCGGCGCAGCCGCAGCGCCTCGCGGTACAGGGTGAGCATCGATTCCGGATCGTCGCTCTGCAGGTCGGCGGCGTAGGAGGACCAGTCGGCCGGCTGCGGGAGCCAGGGTTCGGCGGTGGCGCCGAATCCCGCGTACGGCCCCTGCGCCGACCAGGGCAGCGGCACCCGGCAGCCGTCGCGTCCGGGGTCGGTGCCGCCCTTGCGGAAGTGCATCGGGTCCTGGATGCGGTCCAGCGGGATGTCCGCCTCCGGGAGTCCGAGTTCCTCGCCCTGGTAGAGGTAGGCCGCGCCGGGCAGGGCCAGCGAGGCGCGGCGGGTGCCGAGGGCCAGGTCCGTCGGGGTGCCGAAGGTCTTCGCGTCGAAGTCGAAGCCGGTCTCGGTGCGGCCGTAGCGGGTGACGGTGCGGGTGACGTCGTGGTTGCACAGGACCCAGGTGGCGGGGGCGCCGACCGAGGCGTGCTCGGCGAGCGTGTCCTCGATGGCGGTACGCAGCAGTCCGGCGTCCCAGGGACAGGCCAGGAAGTTGAAGTTGAAAGCGGTGTGCAGCTCGTCGGGGCGCAGGTAGCGGGCGAACCGTTCGGTGTCGGGGAGCCAGACCTCGCCGACGAAGACGCCGCCGTACTCGTCGGCGATGGCGCGCCAGGAGCGGTAGATGGCGTGCAGTTCGTCGCGGTCGACGAAGGGGTGCGGGTCGCT
>NZ_JAFMPZ010000432.1 GCF_017353455.1 Streptomyces laculatispora | reverse complement strand
CCGTTCTCGGGGACGTCCCCGCCGGGGACCTGGGGGTGTGCGACGCCCACGACCATCTCTTCCTGCGCAGCCCGCTGCTGCCGGGCCAGGAACTGGCCGACCCGGAGGAAGCCGCCCAACGGCTGCGTTCCTTCAGGGGGTTCGGCGGCGGCACGGTGGTGCAGTGGACGCCTCACGGGATGGGGCGCGGGGCCGGATCGCTGGCCGGGCTGTCCCGTTCGACGGGCGTGCACGTGGTGGCGGCGACCGGGCTGCACCAGGCGGCGCACTATCCGCCCGCACGGCTCGACCTGATCCGGGACGGTCTCGCCTCGCTCTTCGTCGCGGAGCTCACGGACGGGATCGGCTCCACCGGGGTACGGGCGGGGCTGATCAAGGTCGCCGGCGCGTTCCACGCGGTCGACGCGCACGCCAGGCTCACCATGACGGCGGCGGCCGAGGCCCATCACCGCACGGGCGCGCCGATCGCCGTCCATCTGGAGCTGGGTACCGCCGCTCCCGACGTACTCGATCTGCTGTGCGGGGAACTGGAGGTCGCGCCGCAGCGGGTGATTCTCGGGCATCTCGGCCGCTCGCCGGACGGCACCGTGCAGCGGGAGGCGGCGCGGGCCGGGGCGTTCCTCGCGTTCGACGGCCCGTCCCGGGCCCACCACGGGACGGACTGGCGGCTGCCCGAGGAGCTGGCGGCGCTGGCCGAGGCGGGGTTCGGCGGGCAGTTGCTGCTGGGTGGCGACACCACCGTGCCGGAAACCCCGGGCATGCCGTACCTTCTGCGCCGACTGCGCCCCCGGCTGGAGGAGGTTCTGGGGGCGGAGACCATGACTGCCGCGCTGATCGGCAACCCGGCACGGGCGTTCGCGCTCGGACCGGTGCGGAACGCGTGAGGTTCGGCCGGTGCGGGACGCGTGGCCCAGAGCGGGCGCCGGACGCACGAGCGCGGGCGGTTGCGCTTCCGGCGCGGTCGCGGACCCGCCCGCTCGCAGCCGTCAGCCCGTCCCTCAGGCGAGGGCGCCCAGCGGGTCGTCCAGCACCGGCTGCCAGGCCAGCTCCGCCGCACCGACCAAGCTGTTGTGGTCAAGGGTGCAGGGCAGGATCGGCACACTGCCGCTGCGCCCCCACAGACTTCGGTCGGCGACCACCGCCCGCAGCCGTTCCGGGTCGGCGTCGAGCAGCGCGCGGTGCAGTCCGCCGAGGATGATCCGGTCCGGGTTGAGGATGTTGACCAGCCCGGCGAGACCGAGGCCCAGCCGGTCGATGAGCTCCTCGGCGGCGACCCGCACCGCCATGTCGTCGTACTCGTTGCGCAGCAGGTCCCCGGACTGCTTGAGGAGCGACTCCTCGGGGCCGGGTGCGCGCCCGGCCGCCGTGAGGAAGGCGAGCGGGTCGGTCTCGACGTCGAGGCAGCCTCGGCCGCCGCAGTGGCAGGGCCGGCCCTCCGGGTTCACCGTGAGATGACCGACCTCCAGGGCCAGCCCCGAACTCCCGCTGTGCAGGCGGCCGTCCAGGACGAGCGCCCCGCCGACGCCGCGGTGGCCGGTGGCCACGCAGAGCAGATGCTGGGCTCCGCGCCCGGCCCCGTGCCGGTGCTCGGCGAGCGCGGCGAGGTTGACGTCGTTCCCGGTGAACGCCGGTCCCGCGATGCCCGCTTCGCGGACACATGTGGCGAAGATCTCGCGGACCGGGGCGCCCGCGGGCCAGGCGATGTGGAGCGGGTTGAGGGCGGTGCCCTCCGGCTCGGCGACCGCGGACGGCACGGCGAGCCCCGCCCCCACGCACCTCAGCCCGCTGTCCCGCAGCAACCGGGCGCAGTCGTCCACGACTTCACCGATGACCTGCGCCGGGTCCGCCGTGATGGTGACGCACCCCGGGGCGGTCGCGACGAGCCGGCCGCCCAGCCCGACCAGCGCGGCCCGGAAGCCGTCCGAGTGGACCTGGGCGGCGACGGCCACCGGCCCGGACTCCCGCACCGCCAGCCGGTGCGAGGGACGGCCCTGCGAGCCCGCGGCCGAGCCGGGGCTGGAGTCCACCCTGATCAGACCGAGCGCCTCCAGCTCTGCGGCGACCGCGCCTGCCGTGGCGCGGGTGACACCGAGCTCGGAGGTGAGGACCGCACGGGTGGGCGCGCGTCCGGTATGGACCAGTTCCAGTGCGGGCCCGAGCGCGCTGCGGCCCCTCTCCAACTTCGTCCGGGTGGTGGTCACCTTGCCGTTCATGGGGGCGAGTCTCCCATGATCCGGAGGCGTTGCCGACGCCGTGGTGGCCGGGTTCCCCCCTTGCGCGGCCCCGGCCGTCGGCCATCTTGCGTCCGTTGTCCGCGGGCCTCTATGCTGAATTTGTGCCGCAACTAAACAAACTGCGGACGGTACTGCCGGGGGGACCGGGCGGCAACCCCGCCCCACCCTCGTCCTCCCGTCTCCGTACCGCGCTGACCGTGTTCTTCGCCCTCGACGGGTTCCTCTTCGCCGGCTGGGTGGTCCGCATCCCGGCCATCAAGCAGCAGACCGGCGCCTCGGCCGCCACCCTCGGCCTCGCACTTCTCGGCGTATCCGCCGGTGCCGTGATCACCATGATGCTCACCGGCAGGCTCTGCAACCGCTTCGGCAGCCACGCGGTGACCGTGGTGTGCGGAGTCCTGCTCTCGCTCAGCATCGCGCTGCCCGCGCAGACCCATTCGGCACTCTCGCTCGGCCTGGTGCTGCTGGTGTTCGGCGCCGCGTACGGCGGGATGAACGTGGCGATGAACAGTGCGGCAGTGGATCTCGTCGCCGCCCTGCGGCGCCCCGTGATGCCCGGTTTCCACGCCGCTTTCAGCCTCGGCGGCATGATCGGTGCCGGGCTCGGCGGACTGGTCGCCGGCGGGCTCTCGCCCTCGACCCATCTCCTCGTCCTGACCGGATTCGGACTGCTCGTGACCGCCGTCGCGGGCCCGGTGCTGCTGCGGCACACCGTTGCGAAGCCTGCGGCGGAGGCGGCCGCGAGCGGCGAGCGCCCCAAGCGCCTGGACGGACGGGCACGCCGCGTGGTGCTCCTGTTCGGCATGATCGCGCTCTGCACGGCGTACGGCGAGGGCGCTCTGGCCGACTGGGGCGCACTCCACCTGGAACAGGACCTGCACGCCCACCCCGGGGTCGCGGCGGCCGGTTACTCACTGTTCGCCCTGGCCATGACGGCGGGCCGGCTCACTGGCACGGCACTGCTCGAACGGCTCGGCCAGACCCGGACCCTGGTCGCGGGCGGCGGCACCGCGGCGGCGGGCATGCTGCTCGGCTCGCTCGCCCCGACCACCTGGCTCGCGCTCCTCGGCTTCGCCGTCACCGGGCTCGGCCTGGCCAATATCTTCCCGGTGGCGATCAGCAGGGCCGGCGAGCTGGCGGGCCCCGGCGGAGTGGCCGCGGCCTCTACGCTCGGTTACGGCGGAATGCTGCTCGGACCGCCCGCGATCGGCTTCCTGACCGACTGGTTCTCGCTGCCGGCGGCTCTCACCACGGTAGCCCTGCTGGCGGCAGCGGCGGCGGCGCTGGGGTACGGCGCCCGCAATGTGGCGCACACCTGAGCGAGTGAGTAGCCGTACTCAGGCAGAAACGATTCCCCGAACGCACCATGGAGAGGTCAGCCACCAACGGGGAGCACCGATGAACAAGCCGGTCACGATCAAGCAGCACCTTCACGCAGTCGCACGCCTGACCTTCGGCAACGCCGCCTCACTGATCTATCTGGGAGTAGTGGCGGCCACTGCCGTGTTCGTCACCGTGGACACCCTGTTCGTCTCCCACGAGGACGGCTCGTTCGCCGGGGTCTGGCTCTTCTTCCTGGCGGCGCCCACCGTTTTCGTCTTCCTTCTCGGCAGCTCGACGTGGGGAGCGGAGGCGGCCGGGCCCGACTGGTACCTGTACGTGGCCCTGGTCGTGTCCGTGCTGGTGCAGTCGTTCGTCCTCGGCTGGTTCGTACGCCTGCTGCGCGGCGGTGCCGGCCGGACGCGTTCCGCCCACCCCAAGGGCGCCTGAGCACTGCCACAATCCCTGCCATGGAGATCGCGGAGCACATCAACACCCTGGCCGCCGAGGGCCGCTTGCTGGCCGAAGCCGCGCAGGAGGCCGGAACCGGGGCTCCCGTGCCGACGTGCCCGGGCTGGCAGGTGCGGGATCTGCTCCGGCACACCGCGATGGTCCACACCTGGGCGGCCGCCTTCGTCGCCGAGGGACACACCTCGTACGTCCCCGACGCCGGGGAGCCCGACCTGGACGGGCCCGAACTGCTCGACCGGTTCCGCGCGGGGCACCGCCGGCTGGTGGACGCCCTGGCCGGCGCATCGCCGGACGTGAAGTGCTGGACCTTCTTCGCCGCGCCGTCGCCGCTCGCCTTCTGGGCACGGCGGCAGGCGCACGAGACCACGATCCACCGGGTCGACGCGGAGTCCGCACGCGGCGGCGCGCTGTCGCCCGTGGCGGCCCCTCACGCCGTGGACGGCGTCGACGAACTGCTCCGCGGGTTCCAGACCCGTCCGAAGAGCAGGATGCGCACCGATGTGCCCCGCACGCTGCGGGTGCGGGCCACGGACACCGGCACGGTGTGGACCGTACGGCTCTCGGCGGAGCCGCCGCGGACCGTGCGCGAGACCGGGGTGCCCGCGGACCGGGCCGCGGACTGCGAGTTGAGCGCCACGGCCCAGGAGCTCTGCCTCTCGCTCTGGAACCGGCTTCCGCTCACCGCCCTCACCGTGACCGGAGACCCTGATCTCGCCCGGCTGTGGCGCGAGAACTCCGCGGTCACCTGGGCCTGAGCCGACGCCCCCTTCGGCCGACGGGGGCCCTGCTTGGCGTCAGGGGCCGGGATATCGCGGCGGCGCACGCGCGCCGTCCCGGCTACCCTGCCGGAATGTCTGATTCGCACAAGCACCCGAACGTCCGTGCCTGGACGGCGGCCAACGATGTCGAGCTGGTCTTCCTGCCGACCTACGGCTCGTGGCTGAACTGGATCGAGTCCGAGTTCGCCGCCCTGCGCTACTTCGCCCTCAACGGCACCGCCCACCGCAGCCACGGCGAGCAGAACGCCGCCATCGGCGCCTACATCCGCTGGCGCAACGCCCAGGCCGAGCCGAGGACCAGCTTCGCCCCCGACTCGCCCATCCGGACCTGGGACCAGTATCCGGCCCGGGCTGCTTGAACAGCCTCCCGCCGGGCCGGCGACCCGCTCACCCCTGCCGGACGAGCGAGGCATTGTCCGTGGCGGCCAGGCGGCGGGTCAGCACGCGAGTGGTGCTGCCGTCGTCCTCGCTGATGTCCCGGACGTGCTCGAAGCCGATCCTGTCCAGCAGGGTCAGCGAGACGCTGTTCGGTGCAGCTACGGTGGCGTGCACCTCGGTCAACGCGAGAGCGTCAAAGCCGTAGGCCACGACGGCCTGGGCCAACTCTGTTCCCAGACCCGATCCCCACGCCGCCGGGGCCAGCGCATAGACGATCTCGTGGCCGCCGACCACCTCGGTCGGTTTGATCTCGGCATGCCCAATCAGCAGGCCCTCTCTGCGAACGGCCCAGACATCGAACAGGTTCTGGGCGTAGACCTTCGTGAAGATGCGCCCGAACAGGGCCCGGTCCCCTTCCTCGGAAGTGGGACCGTCACCCATCCACTGCGACACCCTCACATCCTGGAACAGCGCCACGAAGCTCTCTTGGTCCTCGGGGGTATAGGGGGCCAGGAGCAGGCGCTCGGTACGCAGAGTCGGGGTCATGGACGGCGAGGCTACCCATCCGACGTCACGCCCGGCAAACCACTTTCACCAGCACAAACTCCGCCTGGCTCGGCCCGGCCGCGACAACACCGACGATCGCCATCCGTGCCGAGCGATCGCCCGGGGCGATTACTGGTCGACCATCCGAGACAAGCCACTAGACCGCGAGGTGGTCCTGCTGCTGCACGCCCAGCGGGCCCGCCCTCAACCTCAGCCAAGTGGCGATTACTGCCTCTCGTGGGGCCGAAACCAGATATGCGATGCCTGTAGATATTGGCGTCGCACATACGCTGAACAGCGAGGATGTTGCGGTCGGTGTGGCGCCGGGCCTCTTCCCCTGCGGAACGGTCGATGCCGCGGCTGCACGCGCCAGCGCCTTCAGCTGGGACCTGACACCGACGCCTCCACCTGGCGACAACTACTGTTTGCCGGACTGTCCTTGGCGAACGGCAGCGCGACCCGTCGCGAGCAGCTCGCGGATCGCCCGGAGCTCAGTCCGCCAGCCGTACTTGAAGGTCAGGCGACGATCTTTGAGATCGAGCGGGACTGGCGCCCGCTGGCCGGAGCCCTGCTGCCGACCCCGCTACCGCCGGTGAAGGCCTTGCTGGCGGACTTCGCCCGGTACACCAGCGAGAACCGCTGGAACCAGAAAGTCCACGAGCCCAGTGCTCGGGTTCTACGAGTGGCCGCCATCTGGCTGGGCGCCGAGACCGTCTTCCTCGAGGATGAGGTCCGAGCGCCGCACCGCGTGTTCGGCGGCACGGGGCGCATTCGCGGGCTTGTCGCCTTCCTGGACCAACGCCAACAGCTCGTCCCCTCGCCGCCGCGGCGCAAGAGCGGCGAGGCTTTCGTCCAGCGCACCATCGCCGCCTTGCCTCCACGAATCAGCGATGAACTCGGCACGTGGGTCGGGGTCTTGCGCGGCACCAGCAGGTCCCACCACTGCGTAACCGACTACGCCACCCTGCGCCGTTACCTCATCTACCTGGCCACGCCACTCGCCGACTGGACCACCCGCTACACCACCTTGCGCCAGGTGACGGAGGCCGACGTGACGGCCGCTGTCACCGCGGTCAAAGGCCCACGCGCCCACGAGCGCGCTGTGGGCAGTCCGGTCGCTCTTTCGAGCCCTGAAACACACCAAGCTCGTCTTCGTCGACCCCACCCGTGGCCTCCGCATCACCCGTCAGGAAATCCTGCCGACAACCCTGGCCCCGACCGACTGGCCGGGCTCTTGGAGACCAGCTCCAACCCCGCTACCCGCCTGGTTCTCTCCCTGGTCGCCCTCCACGCAACCAGCGGCACCGACCTGCGCAACCTCGTCCTCTACGTCTGCAGGCGCTTCGATCCCGCCGGTCTGACTCTGCGCGCAGTTCGCGCCGACAGAATCATGGACGAGGCCCTCGAGACCGAAGATCCCGTCCACCTCGTCCATGTCTTCGGAATCTCCATCACCACTGCCATGAAGTACATCCACACGGCCCATCCTCACCGTGGCGGCCCTGTCCCCCGCTGAGAACTGAGAGGCATGGGTAAGTTCAGGCGTGGGCCAGTTTCAGTGCCTGCTTCAGGTTGTACTCGGCGATGCCCGCCATGAAGGCCCGGTCGGGGAAGTCCCCGTCGAGTAGCCGCAACGGACCCGCCGTCAGCGAAAGTCGCTGCGCGAGCATGTAGAGCGCGAGCCGGTCCTGGTCCAAGCCGTCCACGTCCAGCGGCTGGTAGGCGTCACGCAGACGGATTCGTAGAAAGACGTGCTCCCACTCGACATCGAAGTACATCAATCCCTCAATGTCGATCACCACGGGGTTCCCGTCCGCGTCCACCAGCACATGGTCGGGCCCCAGCTCGCCGTGCACGACCGCATACTCCGTGCGTGGCCGCACCGCCGCCGCCAAGCCCAGCAGCCGCTCTTCCAGCCGGCCGCGGACACCCATAATCCGCGGATCGCGCGAGGCCGCCTCGGCAAGGTCCCGCAGCGCACGGTCGAGAACCACACCCTCGCACGACGTACCGCGCGACGTTCCTCCACCATCGACCACGGCCACCTTGCCGTACGTCGGTGAACGGTGACCTCGCATCGCCTCCAGCGACTCCGCAAGCCGGATCATGACCACAGCCGCCGCGCCCGGGTCGCGCGCGAGCAACTCCTCAAGGCTCTCCCCCGGAAGGTCCTCCACGATCGCAAGGTCCGCGTGGCAGTAAGCGCCGTCGCGGTCGAGGAGACGGATCGCCGGAACGCGGACGCCGAGCCCGTCCAGCCGCGCGTGCGCGGCCTGGAACAGATCAAGCCCGAGTCCGGGCGAGAACGGGTCGGTGAGGTCGTCGTCACCCTCGGCCGCCGGCCAGAAGTTCTCGGTGTCGTCCCACAAATAGGCAATCGCCGTGGTCGCGTCGTCCATTACCAGGCGGTACACACCCTTCTTGCTGCCGCCTG
>NZ_JAFMPZ010000431.1 GCF_017353455.1 Streptomyces laculatispora | reverse complement strand
CTGGAGACCGACCTGCGCCGGATCTTCGCCACCACCGGCGAGACCCCGCACCACCCCCTCCTGCAGGCACTTCGCCCCACCGTGCGGCGCTGCTCGCTCACCCCCGAACCCTTCCTCGGCCTCATCGAGGCCAACCGGCAGGACCAGAAGATCCGCCGCTACGGGACGTACGAGGAGCTGCTCGCCTACTGCGAGCTCTCCGCCAACCCCGTCGGCCGCCTGGTCCTCCAGCTCACCGGGACCGCGAGCCCCGAACGGATCCGCCGCTCCGACGCCGTCTGCACCGCACTGCAGATCGCCGAGCACCTCCAGGACGTCACCGAGGACCTCGGCCGGGACCGGATCTACCTGCCGGCCGATGACATGGCAAGGTTCCATGTGGCTGAATCTGATCTGGCGGAACGGTCCGCGGGCGCGTCGGTGCGGGCGCTGATCGCGTACGAGGCGGAACGCGCCGGGGATCTGCTGAATGAAGGCACCCCCCTGGTGGGTAGCGTCCACGGCAGGCTCAAGCTGCTTCTCGCCGGATTCGTGGGAGGGGGGCGTGCCGCCCTCACCGCGATCGCGGCCGCCGGGTTCGACGTACTGCCCGGACCGCCCAAGCCCACCAAGCCCAGCCTGCTGCGCGAGGTGGGAGTTGTCTTGCGAAGAGCGCGTAGAGAGGGGTGAGCCGGACCGTGGAGGGACAGACGACGTACATGTCGGCACCGGTACAGGCCGCATACAGTTACTGCGAGGCGGTCACCGGACAGCAGGCGCGGAACTTCGCGTACGGCATCAGGCTGCTGCCGGCCGAGAAGCGACAGGCCATGTCGGCGCTGTACGCCTTCTCCCGTCGTGTCGACGACATCGGTGACGGCGAGCTGGAGCCGGAGACCAAGCGCGTCCGCCTGGAGAGCACCCGCACACTCCTGGACCGGGTCCGGGACGGCGCGGTCGACGACGACGACACCGATCCGGTGGCCGTCGCGCTCGCCGACGCCGCCCGCAGGTTCCCGCTGCCGCTGGAGGGGCTCGACGAGCTCATCGACGGTGTGCTGATGGACGTGCGCGGCGCGACCTACGAGACGTGGGACGACCTCAAGATCTACTGCCGGTGCGTCGCGGGCGCCATCGGCCGGCTCAGCCTGGGTGTCTTCGGTACGGAACCGGGCGCGCCCGGTTCCGAACGCGCCGCGGAGTACGCCGACACGCTCGGTCTCGCGCTCCAGCTGACGAACATCCTGCGTGACGTCCGCGAGGACGCGGGCAACGGGCGCACCTATCTGCCCGCCGACGACCTCGCCAAGTTCGGCTGTTCCGAGGGCTTCCACCGGGCCACCCCGCCGCCCGGCTCGGACTTCGCGGGGCTGATCCACTTCGAGGTCCGGCGCGCCCGCGCCCTGTTCGCCGAGGGCTACCGGCTGCTGCCGATGCTGGACCGGCGCAGCGGTGCGTGTGTGGCGGCGATGGCCGGTATCTACCGCAGGCTCCTCGACCGGATCGAGCGCGACCCCGAGGCGGTGCTGCGCGGCCGGGTCTCGCTGCCGGGCCATGAGAAGGCGTACGTGGCGGTGCGCGGCCTGTCGGGTCTCGACGCCCGCTACATCTCGCGGCGGACGGCCAGGGGGCGTGTCTGAATGCGCCTCGCGGACATCTCGCGCACCATGAGCACCATGGATGATCAGTCCGGACGGCGGGCAACCCCCGGCCGTACCGCTGCGTCCCTGACTGGAAAGACCTGGCGAGAGGGGGATTCATGACGGACGACAGCCTGCGCTCCTCCCGGGCGGTGGTGATCGGCGGCGGGCTCGCCGGCATCACGTCGGCCCTGCGCCTCGCCGACGCCGGGCTTGACGTGACCCTGCTCGAAGGGCGGCCCCGGCTCGGTGGCCTCGCCTTCTCCTTCCGGCGCGGCGAGCTGACGGTCGACAACGGCCAGCACGTCTATCTGCGCTGCTGCACCGCCTACCGCTGGTTCCTCGACCGGGTCGACGGAGCCCGCCTGGCCCCCCTGCAAAACCGTTTGGACGTGCCTGTTCTCGACGTCGGACGGCCCTCGGGCCCCCGGCTCGGGCGGCTGCGCCGCAATGGGCTGCCGGTCCCGTTCCACCTCGCCGCCGGACTCGCCGGATACCCGCACCTCTCGCTCGCCGAGCGGGCGGGCGTGGGGCGCGCCGCGCTGGCCCTCGGCCGGCTCGACCCGGACGATCCGGCGCTGGACGACATCGACTTCGGCAGCTGGCTCGCCCGGCACGGCCAGTCGCCGCGCACCATCGAGGCCCTCTGGGACCTGGTCGGCGTCGCCACGCTCAACGCCACCGCGCCGAACTCCTCGCTCGCGCTCGCCGCGAAGGTCTTCAAGACCGGCCTCCTCTCCGATCCCGGCGCCGCCGACATCGGCTGGGCGAGTGTGCCGCTCGGCGACATTCACGACACTCTGAGCCGCAAGGCCCTGGACTCCGCCGGTGTCCGCACCGAACTGCGGACGAAGGCCGGAGCGCTCAGCCGCAGCGACGACGGACGCTGGGTGGTCGACACCGGAGCCGAGCGCATCGAGGCGGACACCGTCGTACTGGCCGTGCCGCAGCACGAGACCCACGGCCTGCTGCCCGAGGGCGCGCTCGACGCACCGGAGCGGCTGCTGGAGATCGGCAGCTCGCCGATCCTCAACGTGCACGTGGTCTACGACCGCAAGGTGCTGCGGCGGCCGTTCTTCACCGCGCTCGGCTCGCCGGTCCAGTGGGTCTTCGACCGCACCGAGGCCTCGGGCCTCACCGGACCCGGGCAGTACCTCGCGGTCTCCCAGTCCGCGGCCGACGAGGAGATCGATCTGCCCGTCGCCGAACTGCGCGCGCGCTACCTGCCCGAGCTGGAGCGGCTGCTGCCGGCCGCCCGTTCCGCGGGGATCAGGGACTTCTTCGTCACCCGGGAGCGGACGGCGACCTTCGCGCCCGCCCCCGGAGTCGGCAGGCTCCGGCCCGGGACCCGCACCGCGGCCCCCGGCCTCTTCCTGGCCGGCGCATGGACCGCCACCGGCTGGCCGGCCACGATGGAGGGCGCCGTCCGCAGCGGTGCCGGCGCTGCGGACGCCGCACTCCTGGCACTCGGCCGCCCCCACGAACATCCGCTGCAGGAGGCGGCATGAGCAGTACCACCGGAACAAGAGGAGAGTCAGTGACCCCGGCGAATCCGGCTTCCGACACCGTGGCGGACACCACGGACGTCACCGCGCTTCTGGAGCGCGGACGGGCCCTTTCCACGCCGGTGCTCCGGGCCGCCGTTGACCGGCTCGCACCGCCCATGGACACCGTGGCCGCCTACCACTTCGGCTGGATCGATGCCCAGGGCAGGCCCTCCGACGGCGACGGCGGCAAGGCCGTGCGCCCGGCGCTGGCCCTGCTGTCCGCGGAAGCGGCTGGCGCCGCCGCGGAGGCCGGCATCCCCGGCGCCGTGGCCGTCGAACTCGTGCACAACTTCTCGCTGCTGCACGACGACCTGATGGACGGCGACGAGCAGCGGCGCCACCGCGACACGGTGTGGAAGGTGCACGGCCCCGCCCAGGCGATCCTGGTCGGCGACGCGCTCTTCGCGCTGGCCAACGAGGTCCTGCTGGAGCTCGGGACGGCCGAGGCGGGCCGCGCGGCCCGGCGGCTGACCACGGCCACCCGCAAGCTCATCGACGGGCAGGCCCAGGACATCTCCTACGAGCACCGTGAGCGGGTCACCGTCGAGGAGTGCCTGGAGATGGAGGGCAACAAGACGGGCGCCCTGCTCGCCTGCGCCTGCTCCATCGGCGCGGTGCTCGGCGGTGCCGACGACCGCACCGCCGACGTCCTGGAGGCATACGGCTACCACCTGGGCCTCGCCTTCCAGGCGGTCGACGACCTGCTCGGGATCTGGGGCGACCCGGAGACCACCGGCAAGCAGACCTGGAGTGATCTGCGCCAGCGCAAGAAGTCCCTGCCGGTCGTCGCCGCGCTCGCCGCGGGCGGACCGGCCTCCGAGCGCCTGGGCGAGCTGCTCGCCGCCGACGCGAAGAGCAGCGACTTCGACAGCTTCTCCGAAGAGGAGTTCGCCGCCCGTGCGGCACTCATCGAGGAGGCGGGCGGCCGCGAATGGACCGCTCAGGAGGCGCGTCGTCAACATGCGGTCGCCATCGAGGCGCTGCACGGTGTCGACATGCCGCAAACCGTGCGGGCGCAGCTCACGGCGCTCGCGGACTTCGTCGTCGTACGAAAGAGATGATCGCCATCTGGTCCATATGACTCGCAGTCGCCGACCGGCGTTCGTCACGGACGCCGGCCGACGGAGACCCCAGCACAGCAGAGGACCAACTGCACGAAGGGGAAGCCATGACAGCGACGACCGACGGAAGCCCCGGGGCTGTGGATCCCCGCGCAGCCTCGGCCAGTAGACCGACAACCGAATCAACCATCGCCGCGGACGACGTACTGGCCGCCGCGCGGCAGGCCGCGGAACGCTCGGTGGAGCATCTCCTCGGCAAGCAGGACGAGCAGGGCTGGTGGAAGGGCGACCTCGCCACCAACGTCACCATGGACGCCGAGGACCTCCTGCTCCGCCAGTTCCTTGGAATCCAGGATTCCGCCACGGTCCAGGCGGCCGGCCGCTTCATCCGCGGCGAGCAGCTCGGTGACGGCACCTGGGCCACGTTCCACGGCGGCCCCGGGGACCTCTCCGCCACCATCGAGGCGTACGTGGCACTGCGGCTGGCCGGTGACCGGCCGCAGGACCCGCACATGGTCCGTGCCGCGGGGTGGGTCAGGGAACAGGGCGGAATCGCGGCGAGCCGGGTGTTCACCCGGATCTGGCTGGCCCTGTTCGGCTGGTGGAAATGGGACGACCTGCCGGAGCTCCCGCCCGAGCTGATGTTCTTCCCCAAGTGGGTCCCGCTCAATATCTACGACTTCGGCTGCTGGGCCCGCCAGACCATCGTGCCGCTCACGGTCGTCTCCGCGAAGCGGCCGGTCCGGCCCGCCCCCTTCGCGCTGGACGAGCTGCACACCGACCCGGGCGAACCGAACCCGGCCAGGCCCCCTGCTCCGGCGGCCAGTTGGGACGGTGTCTTCCAGCGCCTCGACAAGGCGCTGCACCTCTATCACCGGATCGCCCCGCGCAGAGTCCGCCGTCTCGCCATGAACGCGGCCGCCCGCTGGATCATCGAACGCCAGGAGAACGACGGCTGCTGGGGCGGGATCCAGCCGCCCGCCGTCTACTCCGTCATCGCGCTGCATCTGCTGGGCTACGACCTCGACCACCCGGTGATGCGGGCCGGACTCGCCTCGCTGGACCGGTTCGCGGTCTGGCGCGAGGACGGCGCCCGCATGATCGAGGCCTGCCAGTCCCCGGTCTGGGACACCTGTCTCGCCACCATCGCGCTCGCCGACGCCGGAGTGAGCCCCGATCACCCGGCGCTCGTGAAGGCGGCGGACTGGATGCTCGACGAGGAGATCGCCCGGCCGGGCGACTGGTCGGTGCGCAGGCCCCATCTCTCCCCGGGCGGCTGGGCGTTCGAGTTCCACAACGACAACTACCCCGATATCGACGACACCGCGGAAGTGGTCCTCGCGCTGCGCCGGGTCCGCCACCCGGATCCGGCACGGATCGAGGCCGCCATCCAGCGGGGGGTGCGCTGGAACGTCGGCATGCAGTCCCGCAACGGCGCCTGGGGAGCGTTCGACGCCGACAACACCAGCCCGTTCCCCAACCGGCTGCCGTTCTGCGACTTCGGCGAGGTCATCGACCCGCCGTCCGCGGACGTCACCGGGC
>NZ_JAFMPZ010000430.1 GCF_017353455.1 Streptomyces laculatispora | reverse complement strand
GCTGGAGATCGTGTCCTGCCCCTCGTGCGGTCGCGCCCAGGTGGACGTCTACAAGCTGGCGGACCAGGTCAGCGCCGGTCTGGAGGGCATGGAGGTGCCGCTGCGGGTCGCCGTGATGGGCTGTGTCGTCAACGGTCCCGGCGAGGCCCGCGAGGCCGACCTCGGCGTCGCCTCCGGCAACGGCAAGGGCCAGATCTTCGTCAAGGGCGAGATCATCAAGACGGTGCCCGAGTCGAAGATCGTCGAGACCCTCATCGAGGAAGCCCTGAAGATCGCTGAGGGCATGGACGACGCCGGGACACCATCGGGGGTCCCCGCCGTCATCGTGAGCTGAGACAGGATTAGAGAGGGGGCCCGGCATGACGCTTCTGCAGAGCATCCGGGGGCCGCACGATCTCAAGACGCTCAACGAACCACAACTCGGCGAACTCGCTGAGGACATCAGGAAGTTCCTGGTGCAGGCCGTGGCCAGGACCGGCGGTCATCTGGGACCCAACCTCGGTGTGGTGGAGCTCTCCATCGCCCTGCACCGGGCCTTCGACTCGCCCGTGGACCGCATTCTGTGGGACACCGGCCACCAGAGCTACGTGCACAAACTCCTCACCGGACGGCAGGACTTCTCCAAGCTGCGAGGCAAGGGCGGCCTCTCCGGCTACCCCTCCCGCGAGGAGTCCGAGCACGACGTCATCGAGAACTCGCACGCCTCCACGGTGCTCGGCTGGGCCGACGGCCTGGCCAAGGCCAACCAGGTGCTGGGCCGCCCCGACCACGTCGTCGCGGTCATCGGTGACGGAGCACTCACCGGCGGCATGGCCTGGGAGGCGCTGAACAACATCGCCGCCGCCAGGGACCGGCCACTGATCATCGTCGTCAACGACAACGAGCGCTCGTACGCGCCGACGATCGGCGGCCTCGCCAACCACCTCGCCACGCTCCGCACCACCGACGGCTACGAACGCTTCCTCTCCTGGGGCAAGGGTGTCCTCCAGCAGACGCCCGTCATCGGACAGCCGCTCTACGAATCGCTGCACGGCGCCAAGAAGGGGTTCAAGGACGCCTTCGCCCCGCAGGGCATGTTCGAGGACCTCGGCCTGAAGTACGTCGGACCCATCGACGGGCACGACACCGCCGCCGTCGAGTCCGCGCTGCGCCGGGCGAAGCGCTTCCACGGCCCGGTGCTCGTTCACTGCCTCACCGAGAAGGGCCGCGGCTATCAGCCCGCCCTCCGGGACGAGGCCGACCGGTTCCACACCGTCGGTGCGATGGACCCGCTGACCTGCGCCCCGCTCGCCCCGGCGGCCGGTCCTTCCTGGACCTCGGTGTTCGGGGACGAGATCGCCGCGATCGGGGCCGAGCGGCCGGACGTCGTCGCCGTCACGGCCGCGATGCTGCACCCGGTGGGGCTGACGAAGTTCGCCGAGGCGTTCCCCGACCGGGTCTGGGACGTCGGGATCGCCGAGCAGCACGCGGCGGTCTCCGCGGCGGGACTGGCGACCGGCGGGCTGCACCCCGTCGTCGCCGTCTACGCCACCTTCCTCAACCGGGCCTTCGACCAGCTCCTGATGGACGTCGCACTGCACCGCTGCGCAGTGACCTTCGTCCTGGACCGGGCCGGGGTCACCGGGCCGGACGGGGCGTCCCACAACGGCATGTGGGACCTGTCCCTGCTCCAGGTCGTGCCGGGGCTCCGGATCGCCGCACCGCGCGACGCCGGCCAGCTGCGGGCCCAGCTGCGCGAGGCCGTCGCCGTCGATGACGCCCCGACCATGATCAGGTTCCCCAAGGAGTCGGTGGGGGAGCCGGTCCCCGCCATCGGCCGGATCGGCGGCATGGACGTACTGCACCGCGACGAGGACGCCGATGTGCTGCTGGTCGCGGTCGGTGTCATGGCCCCCGTCTGTCTGCGGGCCGCAGGTCTGCTCGCGGGCGCCGGTATCCGCTGCACCGTGGTCGACCCTCGCTGGGTCAAGCCGGTCGACGAGCAGCTGGCCCCGCTCGCCGCGCGGCACCGGCTCGTCGCCGTCGTCGAGGACAACAGCCGGGCGGGAGGCGTCGGCTCGGCGGTCGGGCAGGCGCTGCGGGACGCCGGGACCGATGTACCGCTGCGCACCTTCGGCATTCCCGAGCAGTTCCTCGCGCACGGCAAGCGCGCCGAGGTGCTGGCCGACATCGGACTCACGCCGGTCGAGATCGCGGGCCGGATCAGCGCCACGCTGGCCGCCGCGCAGCCGGTCGCGGCCGACGGGCACGGACTTCCCGTCGACGACGGGTACCACGGGCGCAATGCCCTGGGCAACGGGCACAAGGAGAGCGGGGCATGAAGGACGACGGGCCCAAGGGCTTCGATCTGGCGCAGCTCCTCGCGGAGCGCGGCGCCGAGCGCTACGAGCTGCACACGAAGTACCTCAACCACCAGCTACCGCGCATGTTGCACACCATCGGCTTCGACAAGGTCTACGAACGGGCCGAGGGCGCGCACTTCTGGGACGCGGAGGGCAACGACTACCTGGACATGCTGGCCGGCTTCGGGGTGATGGGGCTCGGCCGGCACCACCCCGTCGTACGCAAGGCCCTGCACGACGTCCTGGACGCCTCGCTCGCCGACCTCACCCGCTTCGACTGCCAGCCGCTGCCGGGGCTGCTGGCCGAGAAGCTGCTCACGCACAGCCCGCACCTGGACCGGGTGTTCTTCGGCAACAGCGGGACGGAGGCCGTCGAGACGGCGCTCAAATTCGCCCGGTACGCGACCGGGAAGCCAAGGATCCTGTACTGCACGCACGCCTTCCACGGCCTGACCACCGGCGCGCTCTCGGTCAACGGCGAGGCCGGATTCCGGGACGGCTTCGCCCCCCTGCTGCCCGACACCGCCATCGCGCTCGGTGACCTCGACGCTCTGCGGCGCGAACTGAAGCGGGGCGATGTGGCCGGCCTGGTCGTCGAGCCGATCCAGGGCAAGGGCGTGCACGCCTCGCCGCCCGGCTTCCTGCGCGCCGCCCAGGAGCTGCTGCACAAGCACAAGGCCCTGCTCATCGCCGACGAGGTGCAGACCGGTCTGGGCCGGACCGGTGACTTCTACGCGTACCAGCACGAGGAAGGGGTCGAACCGGATCTGGTCTGCGTCGCCAAGGCGCTCTCCGGCGGCTATGTTCCCGTCGGGGCGACCCTCGGCAAGGACTGGATCTTCAAACGCGTCTACTCGTCGATGGACCGGGTGCTGGTCCACTCGGCCAGCTTCGGCTCCAACGCCCAGGCGATGGCGGCCGGGCTCGCGGTCCTCACCGTGATGGAGGACGAGGAGATCGTGGCGAACGCGCGCCGCACCGGTGATCTGCTGCGCGAGAGGCTGGCCGCACTGGTCGGCCGCTACGAGCTGCTGCACGAGGTGCGGGGGCGCGGGCTGATGATCGGCATCGAGTTCGGCCGGCCGTCCTCGCTGAAGCTGCGCAGCCGCTGGACCATGCTCCAGGCGGCCCGCAAGGGACTGTTCGCGCAGATGGTGGTCGTGCCGCTGCTCCAGAAGCACCGGATCCTCACCCAGGTCTCCGGCGACCATCTCGAAGTGATCAAGCTGATTCCGCCGCTCGTCATCGACGAGGCGGACGTGGACCGGTTTGTGACCGCGTTCACGGCGGTGATGGACGACGCGCACAACGGCGGGCTGATGTGGGACTTCGGCCGGACCCTGGTGAAGCAGGCCGTCGCCAACCGTTGATCAGCGGAGGATTTGCCTCGGAGGTAAGAAATTTGCCTCCGAGGAAATATCCTGGCCCAATGGAGACATGAATCCTCCAGAAGGAGGGGTGGCCGACGAGCTGCCCGGTGTCGCGCCACGCCTGCGCGATCTGCGCCGCGGCCGCGGGCTCACCCTGGAGACCGCCGCCCAGCGCGCAGGGCTCTCACCCGCCCATCTGTCCCGGCTCGAAACGGGCCGGCGGCAGCCCTCGCTGCCGATGCTGCTCGGACTTGCCAGGATCTACGGTACGACGGTCTCCGAGCTGCTCGGCGAGATCCCCCCGGAACGTGACGCGATCGTCCGCGGCCGGAAGTTCGAGGGGGCCGAGGCCGACGGCTGGATGTACCAGCAGGCCGGTGGCTCGGGCCGGGCGATGCAGGCGCTGCGCGTCCGGGTCCCGTACGGCGCGCAGGGCGACCTGGTGCGTGTCCATCCGGGTGAGGAATGGCTGTATGTCCTGGCCGGAAACCTCAGGGTGACCCTCGGGGACACCGTGCACGACCTGGGCCCCGGCGACAGTGCGCACTTCGACTCGCTCACCCCGCACCGGATCGCGGCGCCGGAGCGCGAGGGCGCCGAGCTGCTCTTCGTCCACACCCTGCTGCAGAGCCCCGCCGCCGAGCTGTGTCTCGGCAGCGGGATCCACCGGCGCTGAGGCGCCGTCCCCGCCGCCGGCCCGTCCGGTCGCCAGAGAGGACTGTCATGTCCGATTCCGAGAACTACGACCCGCTCACCCCGGCCAGGCGGAAGGACTCCGACTCGCAGGAGCGGAAGATGCCCCGCGGCCTGGTCATCAGGCTGTTCGCCTACCTGGTGGCCGGGCACGTCATCGCGGGCTTCCTCTACCTGCTGTTCGCGGTGGGGATGCACAACCAGTAGCCGCGCGCTCTGTGGCCCGGCCGGCCGGTCAGGCCTCGTCGAGGAGCCGCTCGCGCAGCCGCTCCCGTGTCTCGGGGGTGATCTTCAGCCCCTCGGAGAGGTAACGGTCGGTGCCGCCCCAGGTCTCGTCGATCGTGTCGAAGGCCGCGGCGAGATATTCGCTGTGGGCGCCGAAGAGCGGGCTGAGGAGCTCCATCACCTCGGGCGACATCCCGGCCGCCGAGGTGTCGCTGCGGCGCACCCGGTAGCGGCGGTGGGTTTCGTTGGACTTGAGGTAGTCGGCCTCGACGGCCTCGCGCCCGACGCCGACCGCGAGCAGGGAGACCGCGATCGAGAGCCCTGCCCGGTCCTTGCCGGCCGCGCAGTGCATCAGGGCGGGGACGCTGTCCTCGGCCAGGGCGTGCAGCACGCGACTGTGCTCGGCGGTGCGGTCCAGGATGATCGAGCGGTAGGAGGCGACCATGCGGTCGGTCCCCTTGCCGCCGCCGAGGATGCCGCGCAGCTCGTCCATGTTGCCGTCGCGCACCATCTGCCAGAACTCGGTGCCGTCCGCCGGATCGGTGAGGGGGATGTTCACATGGCGCACGCCGGGCAGCTCGACGTCCATTCCGTCCAGCTTGAGGTCGGTGGCGTTGCGGAAGTCGAAGACGGTGTGGAGGCCGAGGCCGCCGAGGAACGCGGCGTCCTCGGCGGTGGCGCCCGCCAGGTGACCGCTGCGGTACAGCCGTCCGTACCGCACCCGGCGGCCGTCCGAGGTGGGCAGCCCGCCCACGTCACGGAAATTACGGACTCCTGCCAGCTCGGGTTCCGTCGACGGGGTCTGCGGCAGCTGCTGCGTCACGGTCGCTCCTGGAGGCTCTGCCGCCGACGCGTGTCGCCGACGGGTCCATTCCCGTGACGATACGACATCGGATACTCGGGCAATCATGTCGGTGACGGCCCCACGGGCCGTTCTTCCGCCCTTTGCGCGGCCCCCGGACCGCCACGGTTCCGGACCGTCGCGGCACGCGCAGCGACGGTAGTGCCGACGCGGGGCGGCCGGGGCTCCGGAGTGAACGGCGGGTGCGACATGTCCGTATTGAGGCTTTTAGGCGAACATGCCCTGCTTATAAGGGAGATGGTCGCCCACTCGTGAGCGGGATCATATCCGTGACGGTGTGTGGCGGTGCGCCGGTTGGGTAATCCGTGCGTCGTGCGGAAAGCCAAGATCCATAATCCACGGAGTGTCACCGGAATTCCGCGCCGATTTTCCGGAGCGGAATCCGGAATGGAACCCATGGCTTGTTTCCGCCGTCCCGGCTCGCTTACCTTCACTCTCAATCCGGATGGAACGCCTAATCCTGCCGCCGTCCGGAATTCGCACCCACTCACCGTGTGGCAGGAGCGGGGGAACCAGGTAAGCCGCCGACCGGAGAGATCCGGCCGGCTCGGGGTTAAGTCGCGCCAGGCGTGACCGGGCATCTCCAGTCCGAACCCGACAGCTCACCTCGTAGGCGCCGGAGAGGGAAATCTTCATGCCCATACTGGGTAAGCACCGCCGTCCGAAGTCCAGCACCATCGCCCGTGGCATCGTCGTCGCCAGCGCCGGCGGAGCCGTCATCGCGCTTCCGCTGCTCGGTGCCACCGGTGCCACCGCCGCGGAGCATGCCGCTCCCGCCACCGCGAAGTCGGCCGCCGCCACGCACGCCGCCCCGGCCAAGCCGGTCGCCGAGAAGCAGGCCGGCACCAAGACGTACTCCGTGGTCTCCGGCGACTACCTGTCGAAGATCGCTGCCCAGCACAAGCTCAAGGGCGGTTGGGAGAAGCTGTACCAGGACAACCGCGAGGTCGTCGGCGACGACCCGAGCCTGATCTTCCCGGGCATGAAGCTGACGCTCGGCGGCGAGGCCTGGGGCCACGCCTCGGCCACCGGCTCGCACACCTCCGCGGGTGCCACCACCCCGTCGAAGGCCCCGGCTCCGGCCAAGACCGAGTCGAAGGCCCCCGCGGCCTCCAACTCCGCGCCCTCCTCCGGCGCGCAGGCGTCCAACGAGACCTCGGCCCCGGCCGGCCAGGGCACCGCCTCCGGTTACGTCCACCCGGTTCCCGGCAGCCACACGACCGCCTACCGCGCCTCCGGCGCCAACTGGTCCAGCGGCAGCCACACCGGCATCGACTTCCCCGTCTCCACCGGCACCAGCGTGAAGGCGATCACCTCGGGCACCGTCGTCACCGCCGGCTGGGGCGGCGCGTACGGCAACGAGGTCGTCATCAGGCACGCCGACGGCCACTACTCGCAGTACGGCCACATGTCCTCGCTCTCCGTCTCGGCGGGCCAGACCGTGACCGCGGGCCAGCAGGTCGGCCTCTCGGGCGCCACCGGCAACGCGACCGGCCCGCACCTGCACTTCGAGATCCGCACGGGTCCGGCGTACGGCTCGGACATCGACCCGATCGCCTACCTGGCGTCGCACGGGATCAACGTCTGATCCAGGCAGCACCGGTCCGGTGACCCGGACCAGAGCAATACAGAGAGGGACGGTGCGCGGCGGCGCACCGTCCCTCTGCTTATTCCCCCTTTACCAAAAACTGACCGGGTGGTCTATCTCACCACCCGTCAACCCCGTATTACGGTCGCGTAGGTCACATTCGACGGTGCAGGATATGCCCTTGTGGCAAACGATTCGAGAAACATCCGACAGGGCGTCATCAACCGACAGGGCGCCATCGAGTCGTACGCGGCGATTGGCGACAGCTTCACCGAAGGAGTCGGCGACCTCGGCCCTGACGGGACATTCGTCGGCTGGGCGGACCGGTTCGCGGTAATCCTCGCGGACCAGCTCCCGGACCCCGAAAGGACGCCGCGCATTACTGGCGCCGCGCACGGGAACTTCAGGTACGCCAATCTCGCCGTACGAGGACGTCTCCTCGACCAGATAGTCGAGGAGCAGGTGCCGCGCGCCAGGGAACTCGCCCCCGACCTGGTGAGCTTCTGCGCGGGCGGCAACGACATCATCCGGCCGGGCACCGACCCCGACGACGTCGCCGAGCGCTTCGAGCGCGCGGTCGCGGAGCTGACCGAATCGGTCGGCACCGTCATGGTCACCACCGGCTTCGACACCCGTGGTGTTCCCGTGCTGCGCCATCTGCGCGGCAAGATCGCCACCTACACCGCCCATGTGCGGTCCATCGCGGACCGCTACGACTGCCCGGTGCTCGACCTCTGGTCGCTGCGCTCCGTGCAGGACCGGCGCGCATGGGACGGCGACCGGCTGCATCTGTCGCCCGAGGGACACACCCGGGTCGCGCTGCGCGCCGCCCAGGTGCTCGGTCTCGACGTGCCGGCCGACCCGGACCAGGAGTGGCCCCCGCAGGCGTACCGGGGAACGCTGGAGGTCCGGCGCGACGACATCAACTGGGCGCGCGAGTACCTGGTGCCGTGGATCGGGCGACGCCTGCGCGGCGAGTCCTCGGGGGACCACGTGGAGGCGAAGCGGCCGGACCTGCTGCCGCTCTGAGGGACCGGGCCGGTCAGGGTTCGCCGAACGGGTGCCGCTCGGCGAACTCGGGGGCGGTGATGCCCAGAAGCACCAGGTCGTGATGGCGTCCGGCGAAGAACTCGTGCTCGCGCAGCCGGCCCTCCTCGGTGAAGCCGAGCCCGCGGTGCAATGCGACCGACGCGCCGTTGTACGCGTAGATCCGCGCCTCGCACTTGTGATAGCGCCGCTCGCCGAACATGAAGCCCAACAGCAGCACGATCGCCTCGGACGCGTACCCGCGCCGCTGATGACCGCCGCCGACCCCGATGCCGTAGGTGAACCTGCCGGTGCGCGGGTCGGCGTCATGGGTCGAGATGCCACCGACGAGCACTCCGCCGTCCAGGGCCTCGATCGCCAGCCGGAAGCAATCCCCGGTGGGCTTGGCGACGGCCTGCTCCGCCGCCCAGGCGCGGTACCCCTCGGCGGAGCGCGGCGGGTGGAGCATGTCCCCCGACCGTTGGTGATCCGAGTACCCGTCCATCTCCATGAACGCTTGCCAGTCATCGGGTTCGATGCCGCGCAGCCGCACCCGCTCGCCTGTCCAGAAGGATTTCATGGCGCCCATGCCACCAGGCCGTTCAGCGCTCCGTCCAGGCAATTAGGGGCTCACCCGCTGAACAGAACGCGGCAGCCGGGCCGGAACGCGTTCCAGCACGCCGCCCGCGAACACGTCGTACAGCGGCAGCGTCTCCAGATGGACGTAGCCGATGTGGCAGTCGCACACGGCCAGCGGGCAGGCCCGCGGGCCCAACGCCCCCCGGTAGCTGCCGTCGTAGAGATTGCCGAGCTCGGCCCGGACGAAGTGGCAGCGGCGCACCGTGCCGTCCCCGTCCACCGAGATGACCGACTCACCGGTCCGGCAGGGCAGCCCGGCCGAACGGTGCGGATGACGGCTGTAGGGGAACAGCGGATCGATCTCCGTCCACCGGTCGGCCTCCTCGTCCGTGTAGCTGTGCCCTTCCGCGGCGTTGACCCAGAGGTACACCTCTTCGGGCAGCGCCGCCCGCAGCCGCCGGGCCTCGTCGAGGTGGCCGTCCAGACCGACCACACCGACGCTGTGGCGGATGCCCAGGGACGCCAGCTCCCCGCACCGGGCCAGGAAACGCTCGTACGGCGTCTGGCCCGGGTGGTACGTGCACCACAGCGCGATCTTGTCCCGGCCGGCGGCGCCTGCCGCGGCCAGCCACTGCGTACGGCCGCTGAGGTTCGTCTGGATCGCCACCCGGCGGATGTGCGGCAGTCGGGCCAGCTCGACCAGCGCCCGGCGGTACCAGGAGCGGACCAGCCCCTCGCCCCACGGGGTGAACAGCACCGAGATCCGGTCACCGGTCTGCGCCGCCGCCCACGCCGTGAACCGCTCCAGCGCGGCCCGGTCCGCCCGCAGTTGCTCCCGGCTGTCGCGCCGCTTGGCGAACGGGCAGTACGGGCAGTCGTAATCGCACGACGCGAGCGGACCGCGGTAGAGGATCGTCAGGTCCATGAAGGGGCTCACTTCAGCTCGTACGAGGCCATCGCGGCCCGCACTGGGGGGGAGAAGAGGTCGGGGCCCAGGGCGTCGGAGTGCGCCAGCCCCTCGGGGGACAGGCGCAGCAGCCCGGCGGCCGGCGCGTCCGGATCGAGCCAGCCCCGTTCCTCGAACAGGGCCAGCTCTTCGCGGAAGTCCTCGTCGGGGGAGGTGGCGAACCGCTCGCGGTACTCCGACAGCCGCAGCCCCTCGGCCTGGAGGACCGACTGCAGGAGATGACGGCGGCGCGCCTCGTCGCCGTCGGTGAACCGGCCCACCTCGGCGTGCGAGAAGTCCTCGGCCGTCGTGTAGCCGTCGATGATCGCCCGCACTTCCCGCATCTCCACGGCGTAGTCGAAGGAGTAGTGCAGCCGCGAGGTGTAGGAGCGGGCGCCGCAGCCCAGCCCGATCATGCCGTCGGTCTGGCAGGCGTAGTCGTCGGGTCCAGCGGTCTGCGGGGCGTCGGCGCGGCGGAACATCCGCATCGACACCTGCTCGTAGCCGTTGCCGAGGAGGTGATCGCGGCCCGCGCGGTACAGCCCCAGCCGCTGCTCGTCCCAGACGGACTCCGCGTCCGCGGCCGAGGTGCCGATCCTGCCCAGGCCGGTCAGCGGACGTACGTACAGCGGGTAGAGGTACAGCTCCTCCGGCCGCCATTGGAGCGCCGCGTCCAGCGAGGTGCGCCAGCTCGCCCCGGTCTGTCCGTCGATGCCGTAGATCAGGTCGATGTTGAGGACCGGGACACCGGTGTCCCGG
>NZ_JAFMPZ010000659.1 GCF_017353455.1 Streptomyces laculatispora | reverse complement strand
CCGGAGGAGCCACCGCTGCGCAAGCTGTACCGCAGCGCCGAGCAGCCGTCCGTCGGCGCTGCGGTACAGCTTGCGCAGCGGTGGCTCCTCCGGGTCGGGGCTGAGGGAGCTGGCGGCTCGGGTGGTGGCGGCTGGCATGACCCGATCGTCACACGTGCGTACGGGTGGTGGCATCAGGGTCGGCCCCCACTTCGACCCTGAGAGCGTCCGGCCCGGAGAACCGGGGAGCCGGGGGCCGGGGCCGGGACGCGGAACGGCCCCCTCAGGGTCGGGCGGGCCGATCTCAGGGTTCGGCCAGGGTCGGGGCGGGTGCCGGACGGGCCCGGCGCCCGTCACCATGGAGCCATGACCGTTCCCCAGGATGCGCCGCCCGGCGTCGTACCGCCCCCCGGGCCCGGCCCGCGGCTGCGGCGCTCGCGGCAGAAGGTAGTGGCCGGGGTGTCCGGCGGCCTCGGCCGGTACTGCGACGTCGATCCGGTGATCTTCCGGATCGTGCTCGGCGTGCTCTCCGTGACCGGCGGTCTCGGACTGATCTTCTACGGCTTCGCGTGGCTGCTGATCCCGCTGGAGGGCGAGGACGAGAACGAGGCGCGCCGGCTGCTGTCGGGCCGGGTCGAGGGGGCGTCGCTGATCGCGGTGCTGCTCGCGCTGATCGGCTGCGGGCTGTTCCTGTCCATGCTGGGCAACGGCGGCACGCTGGCGTTCGCCGCGATGCTGTCCCTCGCGGTGCTCGGCTTCTCCGTCTGGACGCAGCACCGCAGGACGGCCGATCCGCAGGGCCCGCTGCATCCGGCGGCCGCGCAGGCGGTGTCGGACGCGCCGCCCGAGGTGAAGGCGCCGCCGCGGCCGGGAAGCCCGTCCTGGTGGCGGGACCCGATCGTCAAGGACGGCACCTCGGGGCCGGTGGGCTCCGGCTATCTGTGGGGGCCGCCGGACACGACTCTGGGCGGCCGGGCGGCCGGGCCGCCCGGGGCGACGGCCGATGCCCCGTTCCGGGCACCCCGGCGGTCGCGGGAGAACCCGGAAGCGACCTCGATCGCCGGGGCCGTCTTCCTGCTGGCCCTGCTGGCGGGCGTTCTGGGCGCGAGGGCGAACTGGGACTCCCAGCCGCTGGGTACGAGTCTGCAGAACGGCCTGACCGCCGCGCTCGCGGTGTTCGGGGCGGGGATGCTGGTCAGTGCCTTCGTCGGCCGGACCGGCTTCGGTACGGTGCTGCTCTCGGTACTCACCGCGGGCCTGCTGGCGGGTGCGTCCGTGCTCCCCGCCGACATCACCGCGCACTGGGTGCGCGAGGAGTGGCGGCCGGCCTCGGTCTCCGCGGTGCAACCACGTTACGAAGTGGGCTCCGGGGTGGCGGATCTGGACCTCACCCGGGTCTCCGTGCCGAAGGGCGAGACCCTCAGGACCCGGGTGGAGGTCGGTGCGGGTCGTGTCGTCGTGCACGTGCCGAAAGCGGTCACCGTGCGGCTGAGCGCGCGGGCCGGTCTCGGTGACATCACCTTGCCGGGCGAATGGCGAAAGGGCGACGTGGACATCAGGGCCTCGCAGAACGAGCACCGGACGCTGCGCCCTCCGTCGGGCGCCGTCCCGGCCGGCACCGTGGAACTCGATCTGGAAGTCGGCGTCGGACAGGTGGAGGTCGCCCGTGCTGCGTCATGAGATCCGGCCCGGACGAGCCGTGGCGGGCCTGGTGATGCTGGGCCTGGCGGCCGGATACGCGGCGGATGCCGCCGGCCTATGGAACGTTCCGTGGACGTTCTTCGTCGCGCTCTTCACCGGCGGCCTCTGGATCGCCGTCCTGACCACCTGGGTGGCCTACAGGATCCGGCGCCGCCGCGACGCGAGGAGGGCGTCCACGGAGAAGGACGCGGCCCCGCCCAGCAGCAGCGGCAGCCAGGCCATGAGGTAGGCCAGGTCGTTGCCGAGGTAGTACGGCTCGACCTGCCAGCTGACGGTCAGCCACAGGCTCAGCGAGATCAGCGCACCGCCGAGCGCGGCGACCCTGGTCCACAGGCCGAGGAGCGTGCCGATCCCGACGGCGAGTTCGCCGATCGCGATGGCGTGGCCGAAGCCGGACGGGCTCTTGAGCGCGAGGTCGACGAGGGCCGGGATCGCGGAGGAGTCCCGGACCGCGTTCATCGTCTCGCCGATGGAGCCGTTGCCGGTGGTGCGGAAGAAGGCGCTGTCGGTCAGCTTGTCGAGCCCGGCGTAGATGAAGGTGACCCCGAGGAAGATCCGCAGCGGCAGCAGGGCGTGCTCCCGCGCCAGCTCCCGCAGGCTCCTGGCCTCGCCCAGACCCCGTCCGTTCATGCCGTAGTGCATGGTTCTCCCGCCTTCCGCAGCCCCGGGGCGGACCACCGGGTCCCGCCCACAGGGCCATTCGACCCTCGCCGGACCGTTCGACCCGTCACCAGACCTTACGTAGACGGGGATGGCGTTGCTCACCGGACACCCGGCGAGTTCGCCGGACGGGCGCCGGACGGGCGCCGGACGGGACGTCACACGCGGTCGGATCCGCTGCCCCGGAGGGCCTCAGTCGGTCACGTCGATCTCGACCCGGTTCGACTCCGTCCCCGCGGCCGTGACCACCTGCACCTCGACCACCCCCGGCTCCACCTCCACCGGCACCGGCACCGTCAGCACCGTGTCGGTCGGGTTGGCGAAGCCGCCGGGGACCGGGATCAGCGGGACATGGACGTGGACCGGGCCGATCCGGACGACCACGCGGGCCAGCCGGTCGGGGGCCCCGGCGCCGGGCGGGACGAAACCCGCGCCGCGGATCTCGATGTCGTCGCCGGTACGGATCGGGGCGTCCAGATCGCCGGCCTCCCGGGCCCTGACCACCGACAGCACCACCGGCCGGCCGGACTCCGTGTACTTCCCGGCGAAGTACGCCGCCGCGGAGACGGCCACCAGCAGGGCCAGCCCCCAGGGCAGGTCGGGCAGCTGCTCGGGCCGCCGGGCCAGCCTGACCGCGGCGAAGAGCACGGCGACGGTGCTCACCAGCACGTACTGCACATCGGTGAAGCCGCCCCGCCCGGAGTCGTCGGTCAGCAGATCGGCGGCACGCGGCCGGTCGGCCCGCAGTTTCTGGAGCCGCCCGGACACCACCCGTACGCTCACCACCCGGCGTACCACCACGGCGATGGCGCACACCAGCGCCAGCACGCTCACCACCCCGGCGCCGCGCGCCAGGTCCAGGCCCTCGATCAGCGCGTCGCGCTGTGCGTGGCCGGAGGCGCCCGCCAGCTGGAGCGCGAGGACGAGTACGGAGAAGACCGCGAGCAGCACCCAGGACGCGGCGACCGCGCGGGAGGTGGAGAGCCGGTTGTCCTCGCCGATCAGCGGGGCGAGGAGGCCGCCGCGCGCCCGGTGGACGTGGGCGGCCGTGGTCAGCAGCCCGGCGGTGACGAGTCCGGCGACCAGGCCCGCGGTACGGGCGTGGGTCCAGCCCGCCCCGATCGCGGTGGCGGCCTCGGCGACCGCGAGCACGGCGACGGCACCCCACACGATGACCAGGGTGCGCTGCCACACCCGGTACAGCCAGGCGTCGCCCGCCTCCCGGCCGCGGTCGGCGACGGCGCGCGCCGACTGGGTCAGCTCGTCCGAGACCCACTGCCGGGTCGCGGAGGCGGACTGGGCGACCCCGGTGGGCAGCCCCTGACCCGCGGCGAGTTCGTCCCGCTTGGCCAGAAAGGCGGCCACCGCGCGCCGGTGTCCCTCGCGCGCTCCGTGCGGGCAGTCGCCGCACGTACAGCCACCGCCGTGCGCGCCTTGTCGTGCCTCGTCCAACGCCACGGAGAACGCCACCCTTTCCCGCCCCGGTACAGCTGTGGCTCAATCCAACTCAGCTGTGATTGCTGCGAATTGTGCCGTACCGGACGGGCTGCTCCCGCATCGGGGCGCATCGGGCGGGTGGGATCGTCAGAACGTTCGAGCGATGCGCCGCCACTGCGGCTGGTAGTTGATCCAGGCGACCAGGTCGCTGCCGAGCTGTTCCCGGGTGGTGACCGCGTCCCGGTGCTCGATCAGCACCGGCTTCCCGGCCGCCCGCGCGGCCAGCTGCACCTGGCAGGACCGCTCCAGCGTGAGGAACCACCAGGCGGCCGCGTCCACCGAGTCGCCCACGGTCAGCAGTCCGTGGTTGCGCAGGATGACCGCCTTGCGGGTGCCGAGGGCGGCCGCGATCCGGCGCCCCTCGTCCTCGTCCACGACGACCCCCGTGTACGCGTCGTAGAGGGCGTGGTCCTCGTAGAAGGCGCAGGACTCCTGGGTGATCGGTTCGATGAGCTCCCCCAGCGAGGCCAGCGCGCGGCCGTGCACCGAGTGGGTGTGCGCGACGGCGACGACGTCCGGGCGGGCCCGGTGGACCTGGGCGTGGACGGCGAACGCCGCCTGGTTGACGTGGTGGCTTCCCTCGACGACCTGGCCCTCCCCGTTGACCAGGATCAGCTCGTCCGGCCGCAGCCCCTCGAAGGGGGCGCCGAAGGGGTTGACCCAGAAGCAGTCGGTGAACTCCGGGTCGCGCGCCGTGATGTGCCCGGAGACGCCGTCCTCGTACCCGTACTCGCCGAACAGCCGCAGCGCCCCGGCCAGCCGTTCCTTGCGGTGGGCGCGCTCGTCACCGGCGGAGGCGTGCACGGGCGGCATCGCGAAGCGCAGCTGCTCCACGGGTATGGGTGCGGGCTCGGGCATAGCGGCTCCTCGGGGCTCCCAGGCGTACGGGATCAGTCGTACGGGATCGGAAGTTACCGCCGGTTGCCGCAGGTGACCAGAGGCATGGGTCATCGATTCGGGGCGGGGAGCGGCGATGCCGCCGACCGTGGGAACGGGCGGCGGCATCGGTACCGGCCTGTGCCGGGCGCTCCTACTCCCACTCGATGGTGCCCGGCGGCTTGCTCGTCACGTCGAGGACCACGCGGTTGACCTCCGCGACCTCGTTGGTGATGCGGGTGGAGATCTTGGCGAGGGTCTCGTACGGCAGCCGGGACCAGTCCGCCGTCATGGCGTCCTCGGAGGAGACCGGGCGCAGCACGATCGGGTGGCCGTAGGTGCGGCCGTCGCCCTGGACGCCGACGCTGCGGACGTCCGCGAGCAGGACCACCGGGCACTGCCAGATGTCACGGTCCAGGCCGGCCGCGGTCAGCTCCTCGCGGGCGATGGCGTCGGCCTGGCGCAGCAGGTCGAGCCGCTCCTTGGTGACCTCGCCGACGATGCGGATACCGAGGCCGGGGCCGGGGAAGGGCTGGCGCTGGACGATCTCCTCGGGCAGGCCGAGCTCCTGGCCGACCATCCGGACCTCGTCCTTGAACAGCTGGCGCAGCGGCTCGACGAGCTGGAACTCGATGTCGTCGGGGAGCCCGCCCACGTTGTGGTGGGACTTGATGTTGGCGGTGCCGGTGCCGCCGCCGGACTCGACGACGTCCGGGTAGAGCGTGCCCTGGACGAGGAAGGCGACGTCCTCGCCGGCCGCGCCCGCCTCGGCGACGAGCTCGGCCTGGGCCTGCTCGAAGACGCGGATGAACTCGCGGCCGATGATCTTCCGCTTCTGCTCCGGGTCGGAGACACCGGCCAGTGCGGTCAGGAAGCGCTCCTCGGCGTCGACGACCTTCAGCTGAACGCCGGTGGCGGCCACGAAGTCCTTCTCGACCTGCTCGGTCTCGCCCTGGCGCATCAGGCCGTGGTCGACGTAGACGCAGGTCAGCTGGGAGCCGATGGCCTTCTGCACGAGGGCCGCGGCGACCGCCGAGTCCACCCCGCCGGAGAGTCCGCAGATGGCGCGCTTGGTGCCGACCTGCTCGCGGATGAGCGCGATCTGCTCCTCGACGACGTTGGTGGTCGTCCAGTTCGGCTCGATGCCCGCGCCGCGGTACAGGAAGTGCTCCAGCACCTGCTGGCCGTGCGTGGAGTGCAGGACCTCCGGGTGGTACTGGACGCCGTAGAGCCTCTTCTCGTCGTTCTCGAAGGCGGCGACCGGTACGACGTCGGTGGACGCGGTGACGGTGAAGCCCTCGGGGGCGGCGGAGCAGGCGTCGCCGTGCGACATCCACACCGGCTGCTCGGCCGGGGTGCCCTCGAAGAGGGTCGAGCCGGTCTTGGAGACGGCGAGCGCGGTACGGCCGTACTCACGGGCACCGTTGTCGTCGACGGTGCCGCCGAGCGTGGTGGCCATCAGCTGGAAGCCGTAGCACATGCCGAAGACGGGGACCCCGGCCTCGAACAGCGCGCGGTCGAGCGAGGGCGCGCCCTCGGCGTACACGGAGGACGGTCCGCCGGACAGGATGATCGCCCGGGGGTTCTTGGCCAGCATCTCGGCCACCGGCATCGTGGAGGGCACGATCTCGCTGTAGACCCGGGCCTCACGGACGCGTCGGGCGATGAGCTGGGCGTACTGCGCGCCGAAGTCGACAACGAGGACCACGTCGGTGGTGGTGTCGGGGGC
>NZ_JAFMPZ010000429.1 GCF_017353455.1 Streptomyces laculatispora | reverse complement strand
GTACGCCGCTCCCGCACCGACGCCGCCTGGCCGGCCGAACGGCTCGCCCGCGTTGCCGAGGCCGCCCACGTTCGTGCCCTGGTGGTGGACGAGGCCGCCGCCGATCAATCCTGGGTGCAGGAGACGGCCGCCGACCTGCCGCTGATCGTCGTCGACGCTCTCGGCGGAATCTTACGTGGCGCTCCGGCACGACCGGGCCCGCTGCCCTGTCCGACCCGCGGCGACCGACTCGCCTACGTGATGTTCACCTCCGGCTCCACCGGCCTGCCCAAGGGCGTCGGCGTCACCCATGCCGATGTTCTCGCGCTGGCGGCCGACAGCACCTGGAAGGACGGCGTGTGCGAGGCGGTGCTGCTTCACTCCGCCTACGTCTTCGACGCCTCCACGTTCGAGATCTGGGTGCCGCTGCTGAGCGGCGGCCGTGTGGTTGTCGCACCCGGCGGTGTCGTGGAGGCACGGGTGCTGCACGACATGGTGAACCGGCAGGGTGTCACCGCGCTCTTCCTGACGACGGCACTGTTCAACGTGGTGGCAGAGGCGGACCCGACGGCGTTCGCCGGGCTGCGCATGGTCGCCGCAGGTGGTGAGGCCGCGACCCCGGACCTCATGCAGCGGGTGGCCGCCGCGGCGCCCGCGACGCTCGTCCTGCATGTGTACGGCCCCACGGAGACCACGACCTTCACCGCCCGCCACCCGGTCGACGCCGGCGCCGCGGGCGTGCCGCCCATCGGCCGGGCCCTCGACGGGATGAGCCTGTACGTGCTGGACGACTCCCTCGGCATGGTGCCGCCCGGAGTGGTGGGGGAACTGTACGTGAGCGGTCACGGCGTCGCCCGCGGCTACCAGGGGAGCCCCGCGCCGACCGCCACCCGGTTCGTCGCCGACCCGTACGACACGCGCGGTGGCCGCATGTACCGCACCGGCGACCTCGTCCACCGGGACGACAGCGGCAGCACGTACTACCTCGGGCGCGGCGACGAGCAGGTGAAGCTGCGCGGGCTGCGGATCGAGCCCGGCGAGATCGCCGCCGCACTGGTGGAACACCCCGGTGTGGAGCGGGCGGTGGCCGTCGTACGGCACGACCGGGGTACCGCGCAGCTCGTCGCGTACGTGGTGCCCGCGCAGGGTGTGGAGACCGACGAGGACGCGCTGCTCCTGCACGCCGCCGAGCGTCTGCCCGCGGCGATGGTCCCGGCGGCCGTGGTGGTTCTGGACGCGCTGCCGCTGTCGTCCCACGGCAAGCTCGACCGGACCGCGCTGCCGGCACCGGCCGAACGGACCGGGGACACCGTCCGGCTCCCCGGGTCGGCGCGCGAGGCGGTCCTGTGCGGACTCTTCGCCGAGCTCCTGGATGTCGAACAGGCCGGTGCCGACGACGACTTCTTCCGTCTCGGCGGTGACAGCATCATGGCGATCCAGCTCGCCGCCCGGGCACGGGCGGCCGGTCTGGTGCTCTCGCCGCACGACGTGTTCACCGCACGCACCCCCGCCCGGCTCGCCGTGCTGGCGCGGACGCCCGGCACCGACGCCCCGGCCGAGGAGGACACCGGGTCCGGGCGGCTGCCGCTCACCCCGGTGATGCACTGGTGGCGCGAACAGGTCCGGGACACCTCGGCGTTCACCCAGTCCATGCTGTTCCCGCTGGCGCCCGGCACCGGACTCGCGGCGATCGAGGAGGCCGTCGCCGCCCTGACCGAGCGGCACGCCGCGCTGCGGATGCGGCTGGTGCGCGACGGCGACACCGGCTGGGAGCTGGAGGTGCCCGCCGAGCGCGCGCCGGCCGGGGCGCGAGCCGTCCGGCTGGCCGTGGCGGCGGACGCCGACCTGCACTCCCGGGCGACGGAACTGGCGCGCACCGCCACCCTGCGGCCCGAGGACGGCGAGATGGTGCGGGCGGTGTGGCTGGACCCCGGTCCAGCCCGGCCCGGCGCCCTGGTCCTGACCGTGCACCACCTGGCCGTCGACGGGTTCTCCTGGCGGGTGCTCGGTCAGGAACTGGCCGCGGCGCTCGACCCCCGCCCCGAGGACGAAGCGGCGCCCGCGGGGACCGCCTCGTTCACCCGGTGGTCCCGGCTGCTGTCCCGGGAAGCGGGACTGCGCATCGATGAACTCCCCTGGTGGGAAAGGCAGCTGGCGGACAGCGCCGCCCGCCTCACCGGGGACCGGGAGGCGGGCGGGCGCCGGGAGACGCTCACCTTCGAGCTGGGCCCCGAGCTCACCCGGAGTGTGCTCGTCACCCTGCCGGCCGACTTCAACTGCCGTCCCGACGCGGTGATGCTGACCGCGCTGACCGCGGCGGCCGTACAGCGGCGGGGAACCGGATCCGCTCTGCTCGTCCATCTGGAGGGCCATGGGCGCGAGGTCGTCTCCACTCAGGTCGATGTGTCGGGCACCGTCGGCTGGTTCACCACGCAGTACCCGGTCCGGCTGGACATCGGCGCCGCCTCGATGGAGCCCGGCGGCCACCCGGGCGAGGCCCTGAAGTGCGTCAAGGAGCAGTTGCGGGCGGTGCCTTCCGGCGGGCTCGGCTGGGGGCTCCTGCGCTATCTCCACCCGGAGACCGGCCCGGCACTCGCCGTACTGCCGGCACCCGATGTCCGCTTCAACTATCTGGGCCGGTTCACCGCGACCGACGCGGCGGGCGGGCGGCTGCTCGACCTCGGGCCGGACGCCGTCCCGCTGGCGCACACCCTGGAGGTGGACGTGCTGGCCCGCGAGGAGAACGGCGAGCCCCTGCTGGAGGCGAGCTTCTCCTACCCGTCGGGGGTGTTCACCGAGGACGAGGTGGGCGCACTGGCCGCGGCGTGGTCACAGGCGCTCGGAGTCCTCGCGGACCACTGCGGGCCGGACGGCGGAGCCGTCCACACCCCGTCCGACTTCCCGCTCGTCGACCTCACCGGGGACCAGCTCGAACTGCTGGCGCTGGACATGGACTTCGACGATCCGGACGACGGCCTCGACGGCATCGGCCCCGCCCGGCACGAGGACGAGCACGAGGACGAAGACGAAGACGAAGACGAAGGGGAACGACGATGAACGCGCGCATCGCGGACGTACTGCCGCTCTCCCCGCTCCAGGAGGGCCTGCTCTTCCACGCCGCCCGGGAGACCGCGGGACCCGACCCCTATCTGGTGCAGGCCCGGTTCCTGACCGGCCCCGAAACCGCCGAGGAGACGGTACGGGCCTCGGTCACCGCGCTCCTGGACCGGCACCCCAATCTGCGGTCCTGCTTCCGGCACGAGCGCCTGGACCGGCCGGTCCAGGTCGTACCGAAGGCGGTAACGGTGCCGTGGGCCGACGTGGACCTGACGGGCCTCGCCCCGGACGAGGTGCGGGTGCGGACCGAGGAGGCGCTGCGCGAGGACGCGGCGCTCCGCTTCGACCTGGCCCGCCCGCCGCTGGTGCGTGCCACGTTCCTGCGGAACGACACCGGCGGCGAACTGATCGTGTCGTTCCACCACATCCTCCTGGACGGCTGGTCGATGCCGGTCGTCGAACGGGATCTCGCGGCCCTGGTGGCAGGGCGGCCGCTGCCGCCCGCCGCGCCCTACCGGGACTATCTGGTGTGGCTGGGCGGTCAGGACCGGAACAAGGCCGAGGCCGCGTGGTGCGAGGCGCTGGAGGGACTGGAACGGCCCGCGCTGCTGGCGCCCACCGGGCCGGACACTGCACCCGACCGTTCCCAGGTGTGGCTGACCACCGGTCTCACCGGGATGCTGGTCCGGCGGGCCGCCGCGGCGGGCGTCACCCTGAACACCCTGGTGCAGGTCTCCTGGGCCCTGGTGCTGGCCAGGCTGACCGGCTCCCGCGACCTGGTCTTCGGCGCGGTCGTCTCGGGCCGCCCGCACGACCTGCCCGGCGTCGAGTCCATGGTGGGCCTGTTCATCAACACCCTGCCGGTACGAGTCCGGCTGCGGGACGGCGAGCGGGTGGACGAGCTGCTGCGCCGGGTCCAGGACGAGCAGTCCCGGCTGCTGGCCCACCACCACGCCCGCGCCGCCGAGGTGCAGCGTGCCGCCGGGGTCGGTGAACTCTTCGATTCCATCATCGCCTTCGAGAACTTCCCGCGAACCGAAGGGAGCGAGGACGCCCCCGGCGCCGTGCGGCTGGCGAAGGTGACGGACGCGACGCACTACCCGGTCACGATCGCAGCGGTCGCGGAGGACCGGCTGCTGCTCTCGGTGAGCTGTCGCCGGGGCATCTCGGCGACCGCGGTCTCCGGGCGCCTGGCCCACGTACTGGAGCAGTTGGCCCGTTCCCCGCACACACCGGTGGACGACATCGACGCGCTGCCCGTGGCGGAGCGGCACGAGCTGCTGGCCCTGGCCGACGGCCCCTCCCGGGCGCCTGCCGCGCCTGCCACCGTGACCGGGCGGTTCGCCGCCCAGGTGGCCCGGACCCCGGACGCGCCGGCCCTCGACGCGGACGGCGAGACCCTCAGCTACGCCCGGCTCGACGCCGCTTCGGACCGGCTGGCCGGCCGGCTCGTCCGGGCCGGCGTGGCGCCGGGGCAGACCGTGGGCCTCCTGCTCCCCCGCTCGGCGTCCGTGGTCGTCGCCCAGCTCGCCGTCCTCAAGGCGGGCGCCTGCTGGCTCCCCCTCGACCCGGCGCATCCGCCGGAGCGGCTGGCCCGGCTGCTGGCCGCGGCGGCTCCCGCCCTCGTCCTCACGGCGGGGGCAGGTTCCACCGCGATCCGGCTGCCCGCCGGAACCGCGGTGCTGGACGTCACCGAGGAGTCCGGTCCCGAGCCCTTCCACGGGGTCCCCGCCCATCCCGGGGCCGCCGCCTGCGTGATCTACACCTCCGGCTCCACCGGAGAGCCCAAGGGAGTGGTGGTCCCGCAGCGGGCGATCACCGAACTCGCCGCCGACGGCCGCTTCGCGGGCGGTGCCCACCACCGGGTGCTGCTGCACAACCCGTACACGTTCGACGCGTCGACCTACGAGGTGTGGGTGCCGCTCCTGAACGGCGGGACCGTGGTCGTCGCCCCCGCCGAGGCGATCACTCCCGACCTGCTCAAGCGGGTGGTCCCCGACCGGCGGGTCACCGCCCTCATGCTCACACCCGAACTGCTGCGCACCGTCGCGGAGATCGCGCCCGACGCGCTGTCCGGACTCCGCGAGGTGTGGTCCGGCGGCGACGTCCTCGCGCCCGACACCGTGCGCCGTCTCCACGAGCACTGCCCGGGGACGGTGGTCGTCAACGGGTACGGGCCCACCGAGACGACGGTGTTCGCCACCGCGCACACCGCCACCGAGGAGCCGGCGGGTCAGCCCGGCGGCATCCCCGTCGGGCGGCCCCTGGACAACACCCGGGCCCATGTCCTGGACGACCGGCTGCGCCCCGTCCCGGCGGGCGCCACCGGTGAGCTGTACATCGGCGGCACCGGGCTCGCCCAGGGCTACCTCGGGCGGCCGGTGCCCACCTCGGAGCGGTTCGTCGCCGATCCGTACGGGCCGCCGGGCAGCCGTATGTACCGCACCGGTGACCTGGCCCGGCGGAGGTCCGACGGCGCCCTGGAGTTCGCGGGCCGGGCCGACGACCAGGTCAAGGTGCGTGGCTTCCGGGTGGAACCCGCCGAGGTCGAGACCGTGCTGGCGGACTGCCCCGGCGTGGCACGCGCCGTGGCCGGCGCCCGGCTCGACGCGGCGGGCGGCAAGCTGCTGGCCGCCTGGCTGGTGCCGGCCAGGGACGCGGAGGACGCTTCCGGCGCCCCCGCGGACGAGGCGCAGCGGTGGCAGCGCACCCTCGACCGGGCACGGGCGCACGCCGCGGAGCGGTTGCCCGCGCACCTGGTGCCGTCCCTGTGGGCCCGTATCGACGAGGTGCCGCTCACCCGCCACGGGAAGGTCGACCGGGCCGCACTCCCCGACCCCGGGCGCACCGGGGCACCGGCGGCCCACCGGACTCCGCGCACCCCGCGCGAGCGCGAGCTGTGCGCCCTGTTCGGCACGGTGCTCGGCATCCCCGCGGTCGGGCCCGACACCGACTTCTTCCTGGCGGGCGGCCATTCGCTGACCGCGCTGCGCCTGAAGTCGAAGATCGAGACGGTGCTCGGCGTCCGGATCCCGCTCTCCGCCCTGTTCGACGCACCGACCCCGGCCGCTCTCGCCGCCCGGCTCGACGCGCCACCGTCCGGGAAGGGCCCGGCGCCGCGGACCGCGCTGCGCCCCGGCCTCAGCCGCCCCGCGACGGCGACGGCGACGGCGACGGCCGATCCGCAGCACAACAGCCTGGCGCCCGTGCTCACCCTGCGGGCCGGCGGGAACCTCACCCCCCTCATCTGCGTGCACCCGGGGCTCGGTCTCGGCTGGTCGTACGTGAACCTGCTGCCGCACCTCGATCCGGCCCGCCCCGTGCACACCCTCCAGAGCCCGGCGCTGCTCACCGGCGTGGACCGGCTCCCGCCGGCCATGGGCGAGATGGCGGACCTGTATCTGCCGCGCATCCGTGAACTCCAGCCGCGGGGACCGTATCTGCTCCTCGGCCGGTCCTTCGGCGGGCCCCTCGCCCACGAGCTGGCGGTGCGGCTGCGCCGGGCCGGCGAGGAGGTGCGGATGCTCGCCGTGGTGGACGCCATGCCGATGCCGGACGAGATCCTCGGCACCCCGCTGGACCCCGCCGCCGTCGAGGACGAGATGCTGCGCATCCTGCTCCACTCCCACGCCCCCGGTGCGCCGGTGCCGGACGGGCCGCTGGACCGGGCCACGGTGTTCTCCACCACCCACGAAGGGGCCTTCGACGGCCTGTCCGAGGCCCGTCTGCACACCCTGGTCGACATCGGGGCGCACCACAGCGCGCTCGTACGCACATGGCGGCCGTCCGACTACGGGGGCGGGCTCACGCTCTTCTCCGCGACGCGCGACGCCTGGCCAACCACGGCCGAGAAGACCGGGGCCTGGCGGCGCGTGACCGCCTCGCTCGACGTGCACGAACTGGACTGCGGTCACAGCGACGTACTCAATCCGGGCCCGGCGGCCGAGATCGCCGCGGCCCTCGAATCCGCCCTCCGAGGGGACTGAATCCCATGACCGTCGACGCCGTCGATCTCATCGACCTCTACGCCGGGGAGGGAGGCGGGAACGAGCAGTACGAGTTCCCCGCATCCAATGCCCAGAGCCGCCTGCTGGTCCTGGACCAGCTGAATCCGGGCTCCGCCCAGTACAACGTGCCGGTCGCCTTCGCCGTGCACGGGCCGTTCGACACCTTCGCGTTCGGCCGGGCGCTGGACGCGCTCGTCGCCCGCCACGAGGCGCTGCGGACGGTCTTCCGGACCGCCGAGGACGGCACCCCGGCGCAGCGTGTCTCGGCCGTCGGGCGGGTGCGGCCCGTGATCCACCGGGACGTGCCCGCGGACCGCGCTGACGCCCTGATCCGCGCCGAGGCCGCCCGCCCCTTCGACACCGCCGCGGGGCCGCTGCTGCGCTGCGCCGTGTACGCGGTGGACGACGGCAGCCACCGGGTACTCCTGGTCGCCCATCACCTGGTCTGCGACGGCTGGTCGCTCGGACTGATGCTGGACGGGCTGTCCGAGGGATACCGGCACGAGACCGGGGGTTCGGCGTACCGGCCGGCCGAACTCCCGCTCCAGTTCCCCGACTACGCGGCCTGGCAGCGGGAGCGCACCGCCGACGGCGCGTTCGAGGCGTCCGTGGAGCACTGGGTCGACCGGCTGCGCGGCGCGCCCACCGCCATGGAACTGCCGCTGGACCGTCCGCGACCGCCGGTCCGCACCGCCGCGGGGGGCACCGAGCGCTTCCTGCTCGGCGCCGAGGTCAGGGAACGCCTGGCCGAAGTGGCCGCGGCCCAGGGCGCCACCCCGTTCATGACGGTGTTCGCGGTGTACACCGCATTCCTCTCCCGTCTCTCGGGCGGCGAGGACCTGGTCGTCGGCTACCCGGCATCGGGGCGCGAGCGGCCCGAACTCCAGGAGATGGTCGGGATGCTGACCAACACCCTGGCGCTGCGCGTGGACGTGTCCGGCGACCCGTCGCTCGACGAGCTCACCCGCCGCGTCCGGACCTCCCTGCTGGCGGCCCGGCCGCACCAGGACGCACCGTTCGAGGCGGTGGTCGACACCCTCGCCCCGGTCCGTGAGACCAGCCACGACCCGGTGGTGCAGGTGGCGCTCAGCTACGAGGACGAGGCGGCGCCCGGTCTGCGGCTGGCCGGGGCCACGACCGAGCGGCTCGCCCTGACGCTGGACACCGCCAAGTTCGACTTCCACCTGTTCGTGGAGCGGTGGGACGATCTGCTCGCCGCCCAGTTCATCTACCGCAGCGACCTGTTCGAGGCCGCTACGGTCCGCCGCTGGACGGACAACTTCCGCACCCTGCTGGCCGGGCTCCTCGCGGACCCGTCCGCGCCGCTGTCCAGCGTGGAGATGGTGGGGGCCGACGAGCGCCGCCGGATCATCGACGGCGCCGACCGGCTCGCCGAGGCCGCGCCGCTGGACCGTCTGGTGCCGGACCTGATCTCCGACCGGGCGGCCGAACGCCCCGACGCCACGGCCCTGGTCTGCGGCGGCCTCCGGCTGAGCTACGCCGAACTGCTCGGCCGGGCGGACGCGCTGGCCGCCCGGCTGCGCGCCGCCGGGGTCCGGCCCGGCTTCCGGGTCGGCCTGCTCCTGCCGCGCTCGGCCGACCAGGGCATCGCGGCCCTCGCCGTCCTGCGCGCGGGCGGCGCCTACGTACCGCTGGACCACGCACAACCGGAGGCCAGGCTCCGCCACATGCTGGAGAGTTCGGGCACGGGTCTCCTGCTGACCGCCCGGAAGACCGCGGAGAAGGGGGCGGGCCTGGAGGTGCCGTGCATCCGGGTCGACCGCCCGGCCGTCACGGACCCGGTCATGCCGGCGCCCGCCGCGACCGCAGCCGCACCGGCGCCCGGAGATCTCGCCTACGTCCTGTTCACCTCGGGCTCCACCGGGGTCCCCAAGGGCGTCGCCGTCGAGCACCGGGCGCTGGTCAACCTCACCCGGGCGGTCCGGCACTCCTTCCCCGTGAACGCCGACGACCGGGTGCTGCAATTCGTCTCGTTCGGCTTCGACGTGGCCGTCTCCGACCTGTTCTTCCCCTGGGTGGCCGGAGCCGAGCTGCACATCCCACGGGAGGACGAGCGGATCGGCGAGGCGCTGCTGGAGCGGCTGCGGGACTCCCGCATCACGTACGTGTTCCTGCCGCCGTCCGCCGCGATGCTGCTGCCCGACCTGACCGGGCAGCTGCCCGACCTGCGGACCGTCGCGGTCGGCGGCGAGGCGTGCCCGGCCGAGCTGGTCGGACGGCTCAGCGCGCCCGGCCGGCGGATCGTGAACGCGTACGGGCCCAGCGAGGTGACCGTCTACGCGACCACCGGGGACCTCACCCCCGGTGAGCCGGTGGCGCTCGGCGGCACCGTGCCCGGGGCCCGTGTCTACGTCCTGGACGAGCTGCTCCGGCCGGTTCCCGCCGGGGTCGCCGGTGAGATCTACGTGGCCGGCGCCTCGCTGGGACGGGGCTACATCGGCCGGCCGGGCCTGACCGCGGAACGGTTCGTCGCCGACCCGCACGGCGCACCGGGCACCCGGATGTACCGCACCGGCGACCTCGGCCGGATCGACGCGCACGGCCTCATCCACTACCTCGGACGCACCGACCTCCAGGTCAAGCTGCGCGGCGTACGCATCGAACTCGGCGAGATCGAGACCCTGCTGGCCGGCGCGCCGGGCGTCGCCCTGGCGGCGGCCACCGTGCGCGGCACGGGCACCGCGCAGCGGCTCGTGGCGTACGTGGTGGGCCGGAACGGGGAAGCGCCCCCGGACGCGGAGCTGCGCGCCCATCTCGCGAAGCGGCTGCCCGGGTCGATGGTGCCCGAGGTGTTCGTGCGCCTGGACGAGATGCCGATCAACGGCAACGGCAAGCTCGACCGGGC
>NZ_JAFMPZ010000428.1 GCF_017353455.1 Streptomyces laculatispora | reverse complement strand
CGCCCCCGCCTCGTCATCCAGCCGCAGGGTCAACGAGATCCGCTTCCGCGGGATGTCGACCTCCATGACCTTGACCTTGACGATGTCACCCGGCTTCACGACATCACGGGGGTCCTTCACGAACGTCCTCGACATCGCCGACACATGCACCAGGCCGTCCTGGTGCACCCCGATGTCCACGAACGCGCCGAACGCCGCGACATTCGTCACGACCCCCTCCAGCACCATCCCGGACGCCAGATCGCCGAGCTTCTCGACGCCCTCCTTGAAGGTGGCCGTCTTGAACGCCGGACGCGGGTCGCGCCCCGGCTTCTCCAGCTCCCTGAGGATGTCGGTGACGGTCGGCAGCCCGAACTTCTCGTCCACGAAGTCGTCGGCCCGCAGGGACCGCAGCACACTCGTGTTGCCGACCAGGGAGGCGACGTCACTGCCCGTCCGCTTCACCATCGCCCGGACCACGGGGTACGCCTCCGGGTGCACGCTGGACGCGTCCAGCGGGTCGTCACCCCGGATCCGCAGGAAGCCCGCGCACTGCTCGTACGCCTTCGGGCCGAGCCTGGCCACGTCCTTGAGCCCCTTGCGGGAGCGGAACGGGCCGTTGGTGTCACGGTGCGCGACGATGTTCTCCGCGAGCCCCGAACCGATGCCGGAGACCCGTGAAAGCAGCGGCGCCGAGGCGGTGTTGACGTCGACCCCGACCCCGTTCACGCAGTCCTCGACGACCGCGTCCAGCGAACGCGACAGCTTCACCTCGGACAGATCGTGCTGGTACTGCCCGACCCCGATCGACTTCGGGTCGATCTTCACCAGCTCCGCGAGCGGGTCCTGGAGCCGGCGCGCGATCGAGACGGCGCCGCGCAACGAGACGTCCATGTCCGGGAGTTCCTGCGAGGCGAAGGCGGACGCCGAGTACACGGAAGCGCCGGCCTCCGAGACCATCACCTTGGTGAGCTTCAGCTCCGGGTGCTTGTCGCACAGTTCGCCGGCGAGCTTGTCCGTCTCGCGCGACGCCGTGCCGTTGCCGATCGCGATCAGATCGACATCGTGCGCCTTCGCCAGCTGCTCCAGTCTCGCCAGCGACTGGTCCCACTTGTTGGCAGGGACGTGCGGGTGGATGACATCGGTCGCGACGACCTTGCCGGTCGCGTCGACGACGGCGACCTTGACCCCGGTACGGAAACCCGGGTCGAGCCCCAGCGTGGCCCGCGTCCCGGCCGGCGCGGCGAGCAGCAGATCGCGCAGGTTCGACGCGAAGACACGTACCGCCTCGTCCTCCGCCGCCGTGCGCAGCCGCAGCCGCAGGTCGATGCCGAGGTGGACCAGGAGCCGGGTGCGCCAGGCCCAGCGCACGGTGTCGGCCAGCCACTTGTCCCCGGGACGGCCGCGGTCGTTCACCCCGAAGCGGCGGGCGACCATGTTCTCGTACGACGAGGGACCGGGCTCCCCGGACGGTTCCTCCGGCTCCAGGACGAGGTCGAGGACGTCCTCCTTCTCGCCCCGGAGCATCGCGAGCACCCGGTGCGAGGGCAGCGCGGTGAACGGCTCGGTGAAGTCGAAGTAGTCCGCGAACTTGGCGCCCGCCTCCTCCTTGCCGTCCCGCACCTTCGCCACCAGCCGGCCCCGCGTCCACATGCGCTCACGCAGTTCGCCGGTCAGGTCGGCGTCCTCCGAGAACCGCTCGGCGAGGATGGCGCGGGCCCCCTCCAGAGCGGCCGCCGGGTCCGCTACGCCCTTGGCCGCGTCGACGAAGGCCGTGGCCGCGACGAGCGGATCCACCGACGGATCGTCCAGCAGACCCGAGGCGAGCGGTTCGAGCCCGGCCTCCCGGGCGATCTGCGCCTTCGTCCGCCGCTTCGGCTTGAAGGGCAGATAGATGTCCTCAAGGCGCGCCTTCGTGTCGGCGGCCCGGATCCGCGCCTCCAGCTCACTGTCGAGCTTGCCCTGTTCCCGTACGGATTCGAGGACCGCGGCACGGCGGTCCTCCAGCTCCCGCAGATACCGCAACCGCTCCTCGAGCGTGCGCAGCTGCGCATCGTCGAGCATCTCGGTCGCTTCCTTGCGGTAGCGCGCGATGAACGGCACGGTCGATCCGCCGTCGAGCAGCTCGACGGCCGCCTTCACCTGTCGCTCGCGTACGCCGAGCTCCTCGGCGATCCTGCCTTCGATGGACGTCGTCACGGTTTTACCGACTCGCCTTCTCGTACTGGCTGTGCTGGTCGGGCCCCGGGGTCCGCTGTCCGGACCGGTCCTGGGCCACTCGACTGCATTCTGCCGGGTGGCCGGGCGCCGTGTCGCCCGGCCACTCCCTGTACCGGCCGCCGTCCTGCCCGACTCCGATCCGCCGGACAGTCCTCAGCCGTTCAGATCCGGCGGAAACGCGCCCGCGGCCAGCGCCGTGCCGAGGAACCCGCGTCCCAGTTCGGTCAGGCGGGCCACGCCCGCACCGCCGAGCTCCTCGTACGGCGCCAGGTCCATCCGGTCCGTGGCCTCCTCCAGGCCGGTCCGCAGCGCCACGCCCGCCTCCGTCAACCCGCCCTCGGCGGTGAGCAGTCCGCGGTCGCGCAGCCGGGCGGAGGCGTCCTCCCAGTCGCTGCGGTGCCACCCGCGGGTCGCCAGGGTCCAGCGGGGCGACATGCCCTTGCCGGTGGCGGTGTGGCTGACCAGGGCCTCGACGGGGTCGAGACCGGCCGCGAGGAGCGCCGCGAGATGGGCGTCCCCGCGGTGCTCGCGCAGCAGGGTCGCGGCATGCCAGTACGCCAGGTGCGGCTGCTCCGGCACCGGGAGATCGGCGTGCGCCGCGTACAGCGGCCGGGCGTGTCGCGTGCAGCCCGCGGTGGCGCGCAGCGCCAGCCGCGCGGCCTCGGCCAGCTCGGGGGAGGCGATGGCCTCCTCGCCGAGGAGCCGGCGCAGCGTCGAGTCGGCGGCACGCAGCCGCGCCGCCAGAACGGCTTCGGGCGAGGCGATGTCCCAGACGGCGGGCAGGTGCGCGGCCACGAGTTCGTGGCTGAAGTTGTAGAAGGTCGCGGTGACCGTACCCGGGCCCACGGCACCCAGGGCGGCTGAGCGCCCGGCGAAGTACACGGCGGCGGGGGCGGTGATCCCGATCCCGCCGAACTCCTTGCCGAGATCGGGGGAGAAGTAGACCGCGGAGTGCAACGGGTTGAGGGCGTTGTGGCAGCGGCGTCCGGCACGGGGCGGCAGAGTACTCATACCCGCACGTTACCGACTGGTCAGTACGGCAGGGAACCCCGGGCCGTACGTGAAGTGCGTCGCGCCGCCGCCATGGCAGGAAAGGTGGGGAACCCGTCATTGCGGCCGTGGGGGAGGCCGCCCAGGATGGCAGGCATGAAGCAGCGATCCGTACTCGTCGTCCTCTTCGACGGCGTTCAGAGCCTCGATGTGAGCGGGCCCATGGAGGTCTTCGCCGGCGCCTCCCGGTTCCCCGGGGCCTCGTACGAACTGCGTACCGCCTCGCTGGACGGCGCACCGGTCCGCTCGTCGAGCGGGCTCACACTCGTCCCGGACAGCAGCCTCGCCGGCACCGGCCCCGTCCACACCCTCC
>NZ_JAFMPZ010000427.1 GCF_017353455.1 Streptomyces laculatispora | reverse complement strand
GCGTGTGGGTGACGGTGGTGTTCGTGGGGGTGCCGCGGAAGGAGAGGACGGCGCCGAAGGGGTTGTCGTGGGTGTTCTTCTCGATGCCTTCGGTGTGGAGGTGGTGGCCGCCGAAGTCGAGTTCGATGTTGGAGCGGTTCCAGAGGTGGCGTTTGGTGAAGAGGAGGTCGGTGTGGGCTTCGATGCGGTGGACGGTGGGGTCGGCGATCATCGCGTCGAGTGCGGCGTCGGCGGGTGTGGTGGCGTCGTGGTGGCCGAAGGTGCGGAAGTCGAGGGTGCCGGTGTGGAGCTGGTGCCAGCGGCCGGTCTTGCTGGTGTGGGTGGGTGCGATGACGGTGCCGCCGTTGTGGGCGGTGGTGGACTTCTTGTCCCAGCGCAGGGCCATCGCGCCGCCGTCGCCGGGGGTGTGGTAGCCGGCGAGGAGGATCTGGGTGCCGTGGTCGAGCGGCTTGGTGTTCAGGGCGCGCAGTTCGGCGACGGTGTCGAGGCGCAGTACGTCGCCGGTGTGTGCGGGTGCGGCCTGGGCCGGGGCGGTGGCCACGGCCGAACCGGCCATGACCAGACCGGCGAGCCCCGAGGCCCGCAGCAGATTCCGGCGGGACGACGCAGGGGTGTGGTGGTGCGGAACGCTCATGCGGACTTCGCCTTCCGAGAAGCGCGACAAGTGAGGGAGCGTTCCTGCGGTGGACTGCCATGAGGCGGATGGCTGAAAAGGGTCCGGCCGTCTGATGTTCGCGACGCGGTGGGCAGGCGTCGGAATCGGACCGGGAGGGGTAAATCGGCGGTGACGGGTGAGTGTCACCGCGGTTGGCAGGGAACCTACGGCGGGTTGTGCCGATCGGTCAAGACCCGATTTCGTCGGAATGCGATGCCGCGGTGTCCGACGGGTCGTCCTCCGGGGCGTCCACCCAGCCCAGGGAGACGCTGATCCGGCGGGCCGAGTCCCGCACCTGGCCGCCCAGTTCCTGGTAGCGCCAGGCCGGCAGGCCGAGCTTGAGACCGGTGATGGAGACGGCCCCGGCGCACACCGAGCGGTCGTCGAACACCGGTGCGCCGATGCAGATGATGCCCTCGGCGTCCTCCTCGTCGTCCAGGGCGTAGCCGACCCGGGCGATGTCGCGCAGATGGGACAGGAAGGTCGCCGGGTCGGTGATCGTGCGGGACGTGCGCCGGGGCAGCCCGAACCGCTCGACGATCGAGGCCGCCTCGCCCGGCGGCACCGCGGAGAGCAGCGCCTTGCCCAGGCCCGTGCAGTGCGGCAGCTCGCGCTGGCCCATCCGCAGATCGAGCCGGACGCGCTGGTCGAGCTCGACCTGGTCCACCACGACCGCGTGGCCGTCCTCGGGCACGGCGAGCCTGGAGGCCATGCCGGTGGCCCGGGTGAGCTCGCGCAGGACGGGGTGGGCGACCCCGCGCAGCGAGACCTGGGACCTGGCCCGGTCGCCGAGCCTGGCCAGGCTCATGCCGAGCCGGTAGCGGCGGTTCATGCCCTCGCCGTCGTCCGAGACGAGGCCGTAGGCGCGCAGGGTCTGGAGCATGCCGAAGGCGGCGCTCTTGGAGATGGAGCAGACCTGGCCGACCTCGGTGACGCTCATGCCGTTGCCCTGCGAGGGGGCGGCGAGCGCTTCGAGGATGTCGGCTGCCCTGGCCACGCTCTTGACCCAGTACTTCGGTTCTTCTGGGGCAGCACTGTTCGTCATAGCAGAACAGCTTAGTGCCTCTGGGGTCCCGAGGTGTACGTCCGAGCCAAGGAAAGCCCGGAATTGGGGCGTTGAGTGGCCGAAAGGGGGTTGACCGGCCTCTGAGGCGGACGTAATATCCAGGCACTGTTCTGCTCTACAGAACAGTGTTCTGAAAAAGCGAAACGCAGTACCGAGCACCACGGATCACCTCTTCCTGCGGCGACTGCCGGGCGGATGGCGCCAGGGACTCACGGGCCGGGCAGGGCCCGCGAAAACCGACGACTCTCGACGCAAGGAGCAAGCACCATGAGTTCAGGCCCGGTAGGCAACGAATCCGGAGCCCGACTCGCCGAACGCGCCCGCCAGGTCGTACCCGGCGGCGTGAACAGCGGTCAGCGCAGTGTTCCCGGACTGACCGACCTGGTCGTCACCGGGACCGACGGCGCACGGTTCCGTACCGCCGACGGACGCGAGTACACCGACTTCCACTCGGCGTTCGGCCCGCCGCTGCTCGGCCACAACGACCCCGACGTGGCCCGCGCCACCGCGGAGGCCGGCGCCACCCTCGGTCACATGGGTGTCGGCGTCACCGAGGGCGAGGTCCTCCTCGCCGAACAGCTCACCGAGCTGATCCCCTCGATCGAGAAGGTGCTGCTCACCAGCACCGGCAGTGAGGCGACGTTCCACGCGCTGCGGGTCTCCCGCGCCGCCACCGGCCGCCGCCTCGTCGTCAAGTTCCAGGGCTGCTACCACGGCTGGCACGACTCGGTCAGCCTCAACGTCATCTCCGCGCCCGAGAAGGTCGGCGGCCACGACCCGATCTCGACCGGCATCCTGCCCGAGGTCCTCGAAGCCACCCTCGTCCTGCCGTTCAACGACAGCGAGGCCGTCCGGCGCACCTTCGCCGAGCACGGCTCCGACATCGCCGCCGTCATCGTCGAGCCCGTCCCGCACAACGTCGGCGCGCTCCTGCCGTACCAGGAGTTCCTCACCACGCTGCGCGAGGAGACCACGGAGGCCGGCAGTGTCCTGATCTTCGACGAGGTCATCACCGGCTTCCGCCACGGCCTCGGCGGCTGGCAGCAGATCTCCGGCGTCACCCCCGACCTCACCACCCTCGGCAAGGCCATCGCCAACGGCGCCCCCGTCGGCGCGATCGGCGGCCGCGCCGACCTGATGGACCTC
>NZ_JAFMPZ010000658.1 GCF_017353455.1 Streptomyces laculatispora | reverse complement strand
CCGATCCAGCCGTCGCGGCCCGGTTCGCGCTGGGAGCGCGCGCTGGGCCGCGGCGGCTGGATCGGCCTCGGCTGGGAGGACAGCGGTGAGGCGCGCGGCGGCGAGGCGGCCGGCGGTGAGGCGCACGGCAACCGCCGGGCCACCCTCACCCAGCAGGTCGTCTGGGCCGAGGAGTACGCCCGCCTCCGCGCCCCCGCCCGGGTCGGCCACATCGGCGAGAACCTGCTCGCTCCGACCCTCATCGCGTACGGCAGCCAGGAGCAGCGGCGCCGCTTCCTGCCGCCCATCGCGCGCGGCGAGACCCTGTGGTGCCAGGGGTACAGCGAGCCGGACGCCGGATCCGACCTCGCCGGGGTGCGGACGGCCGCCGTACGCGATCCGGAGCGCGGCGGGCACCGCGTAACGGGCCAGAAGATCTGGACCTCGCTCGCCCGGGACGCCGACTGGTGCTTCGTCCTGGCCCGCACCGAGCCCGGTTCGCGGCGCCACCACGGCCTGTCGTTCCTGCTGGTACCGATGGACCAGCCGGGCCGGATCGAGGTGCGGCCGATCCGGCAGATGTCGGGGACCAGCGAGTTCAACGAGGTCTACTTCGACGGCGCGCACGCCGAGGAGGTGGTCGGCGGCGAGGGCAACGGCTGGGCCGTCGCCATGGGCCTGCTGGCCCTGGAGCGCGGCGTCTCCACGCTCGTCCAGCAGATCGGGTTCGCCGCGGAACTGGACCGCGTGGTCCGGGCCGCCGTCGACAGCGGCGCCGCCGGTGATCCGGTCCTGCGTGAACGGCTCGTCCGCCAGTGGGCCGAGCTGAGGACGATGCGCTGGAACGCCCTGCGCACCCTCGGCACCACCACCGACCCCGGCGTGCCCAGCGTCGCGAAACTGCTCTGGGGCGGCTGGCACAAGCGCCTGGGCGAACTGGCCGTGGAGATCAGGGGCGCGGCCGGAGCAGTCGGCCCCCGGGACTGGTCGCCCGGTTCACCGTACGAACTCGACGAGGTACAGCGCCTGTTCCTGTTCACCCGGTCCGACACCATTTACGGCGGCTCGGACGAGATCCAGCGGAACATCATCGCCGAGCGCGTGCTCGGCCTACCGAGGGAGCCGAGATGAGAGGCGTCGTCTTCGACGGCAAGCGGACCGAGGTCGTCGACGATCTGGAGATACGTGATCCGGGTCCCGGCGAGGTGCTGGTCGCGGTGGCCGCGGCAGGCCTCTGCCACAGCGATCTGTCGGTGATCGACGGGACGATACCGTTCCCGCTGCCGGTGGTGCTCGGGCACGAGGGCGCGGGTGTGGTCGAGGCGGTCGGCGCGGGCGTGAGCCATGTGGCGCCCGGCGACCATGTGTCGCTGTCCACGCTGGCCAGCTGCGGCGCGTGCGCCCAGTGCGACCGGGGCCGGCCGACGATGTGCCGCAAGGCGATCGGGATGCCGGGGCAGCCGTTCTCGCGGGACGGGAAGCCGCTGTACCAGTTCGCGTCCAATTCGGCGTTCGCCGAACGGACCCTGGTCAAGGCCGTGCAGGCGGTGAAGATCCCCGCGGACCTGCCGCTCACCTCGGCGGCCCTGATCGGCTGCGGGGTGCTGACGGGAGTCGGAGCCGTACTGAACCGGGCCAGGGTCGACCGCGGCGAGAGCGTCGTCGTGATCGGCACCGGCGGTATCGGGCTCAATGTGATCCAGGGGGCGCGGATCGCCGGGGCGCTGACCATCGTGGCGGTCGACTCCAACCCGGAGAAGGAGGCGGTGGCCCGGCAGTTCGGCGCCACCCACTTCCTGACCTCGGCCGGGCGCGTCCGGGAGATCCTGCCGAGCGGCGCCGACCACGTCTTCGAGTGCGTGGGCCGCACCGAGCTGATCCGTACCGCGATCGACCTGCTGGACCGGCACGGCCAGGCGATCCTGCTGGGCGTGCCCGCGGCGACGGCCGAGGCGTCGTTCCTGGTCTCGTCGATGTTCCTGGACAAGTCGATCCTGGGCTGCCGCTACGGCTCCTCGCGCCCGCAGCGGGACATCGCCCTGTACGCGGACCTGTACCGGGAGGGCCGGCTGCTGCTGGACGAACTCGTCACCGAGACCTACCCGGTGGAGGACTTCGCCAAGGCGGCGGACGACGCCCACCACGGGCGGGTGGCACGGGGGGTGCTGGTGTTCTGAGGGGCTGCGGTTGGCGGCCTCCGGCCTCGCGAGACGGCGGAATCCCGCCTGACCGGGCCGGGACGGGCCTGCTCGCGCGCGACGACGTGGGGTCGGCCGGAACGAGTCCGGCCGACCCCACGTCGTGAAGTGGTGCGGTGTGATCAGGAGCGGCGGTGGCTCCGGTAGTAGCCGCCGACCTGCTCGTGGTATCCCGCGTCCCCGACATGCTTGTCCTTGTCGAACTCCGGCGAGTCCTTGATCTGGTCCTTGGTGAGGTCGACAAAGATCTTCCGCTCGGCCTCATCAATGGTGCGCACGGTGCCGGCCGGCAGCAGAACGTGCTTGCCGAAGATCCAGACACCGGTATCGACCACGAGGTAGGCGGAGTTGACATCGTCCGAGTGCTTGTCGACCTTGCCGATGCTTCCATCGGTCGCTTCCACCTTGTACCCCGTCAGGTCGGCGCCCGCGGTGTAACCGGTGGTCGGCTGATAGCCCCAGATGTTGTCACTCATATAACGGCTCCCTCATTGGAATGATGGTTCACTCAAAAGCGTCGGCCTTGAGTCGAGAAGGCGTCTCCCGGTGTTCGGTGACGCGCTCTCGGAACATCGCGTGCCCCGTCGTTCTCCTCTTACACATCCTTGGTTCGGAGAAAGCTGGACGATCGCTCGTCGCCTTTCTCTTCTTCGCGGGAGCGTGAAAGCGGGCGGGGTCCCGACGTCGTAGTCACGTCGGGACCCCGCCCGTATCAATCTGCTGAACGCTGTCTACCAGCGGTACCAGCGGCCACGCTTGCCGCCGCCCGCCGCAGGGCGGATGACGAAGCCCAGCAGCCATACGATCAGCACGATGGCGGCGATCCACCAAAGGATCTTGAGTGCGAAACCAGCGCCGAAAAGGATCAGGGCGAGCAGAAGAACGAGAAGAACAGGAACCATTGTTATCAACCTCCGAGCCAACGACTTCCCCGGTCCGGACCGTTCACTCCTGCCGATCCTATGCGCGGGTTCCGCCACCCTGCTGTGTGGATTACGCCACCCTGCGTCACGATAATTTCCGTGAGGCAACAGTCGAGGGTTTGAGTGGCAGGGGTTCTGGCCAGACGTGGGATGTCGCGTTCATCGAATACGGAAGGATGTGAGTCGTTGTGGCTGCGGATGAGAAGGCTCAGGCCAAGGGCGAACAGGTCGAGGGCAAGGTCAAGAAGGTCGTCGGAGGCGCTGTCGGCAACGAGTCCATGAAGGCCGAGGGGCGCGCCGACGAAACCAAGGGTGACCTGCGCCAGGCCAAGGAGAAGGCCAAGGACGCCATCAAGGAGTAACACCGCTTCCACTCCGCGCCGATCCCGGCAGTCGCATCCTGGCTGCCGGGATCGATGCTGTCCACAACTCGGGAGCGTGTACCGGGAGCTTTACCCGGGCTGCGTCCGCCGGTCCCGGATTCCAGGGGGCTCATATGCGAAACGCATTGACTCCCCGGGTGCGGGGCGGGTGGACGTGGGCTGTCCCGCGGAAGGGTGCCGAAGCGCCGCGAGGCCTCTCCGGCACCCTGGTGCGGAGCCCCGCGAGCACTGATGGCATCGCTCAAGATGCGTGACTGGCCGGATTCGCCAGACTGGCCTTATGGCAGAAGAACGTCGCACACGCGCCGCGAAAGCAAAGACGGCGACCGCCCGCCGCGCGGCACCCGCGCGAGGCCCGGAACATGCGGCGAAGGCTGCCTGTCAGAGCCTGGAGGGGCTCATCGGTCACCCCGCAGAGGGTGTGTCCGCAGTCAGACATTCCGACGACGGCTGGTGCGTGGTCGTGGACGTCCTGGAAGTGCCCCGGATTCCGGACACCACAAGCCTCCTCGCCTCGTACGAGGTGCAGCTCGACCGGGCCGGCGAACTCCTGGAATACCAGCGGGTCCGCCGGTACCGGCGGGGTTC
>NZ_JAFMPZ010000426.1 GCF_017353455.1 Streptomyces laculatispora | reverse complement strand
GGGGTGGCCGGTGCGGGGGTGGCCGCCCCCGCACCGCACCCGCACCTCCCGGCGCTCAGCGTGTCGCGTCGGCCAGCGCCCGGTCTGCCGCGGCCCGCGAGGGGTGCCACAGGGTGGAGACCGGCTCCCACACCCGGATTCCGCGGTCCATGCCCACCGCCGCGGCGCCGAACGTGACGCCGTGGTGCGAGGGGTCCGCCGCCACGGACAGGGTGCGCACGACATGCCCCTCGGTGGTACCCGGCGCCGCCGTGCGCACGGCGGCNNCTGGCAGACGCCCGGGCGGGCCGCCGTACCGGCTGGGGCGGCCCGCCCGGGGCGGCGGACGCGCCCGTGGCCGTCAGGGCCACGGCGGCCGTCGCGGTGAGGGCGGAGGTGAGGGCGAAGGACAGACGCATGATGTTTCTCCCCTTGGATCGACAGCCTGCGCTCGTGGCCGGAGGGCCCGGCGGCCGGTACGGCCGACAGGGACATTCTGAACGGTATGCCAGTTCCGGGCGACAGATCGGATATAGCCGCTTCAATGCCTGTCGTCAGCCGGCCCGCCGCACCCGCTACCGCGCCCGCACCGTGGCCAGCACCTCGCGGTCCGGCTGCAACGTCAGCGTCGGCACGGGGCCGACCGTGCCCGGATCCACCTCCAGCTCGAACCGGCGCGCGAGCACCGCCAGGATCAGCACCGCCTCGACCATCGCGAACCGCGTCCCCAGGCACACCCGTGGGCCGCCGCCGAACGGGAACCACGCGTACTCCGCGATCTCGTCGCCCGCGTCCGCGTCCCAGCGCTCCGGGCGGAACGCCTCCGGCTCCGGGAACCACCGCTCGTCGCGGTGCGTGACCCACTGGCTGCTCCACACCCTGGTGCCCTCCGGCATCGCGACGCCGCCGATCCGCGCCCCCTCCTTCGCGACCCCGGTGACCAGCCAGATCGTCGGGTACAGCCGCAGCGTCTCCTTGACCACCGCCTGGGCGTACACCAGCCGCGCGTAGTCGTCGAACCCCGGCTCCCGGTCCCCGAGCACCCGGTCCAGTTCCTCGTGCAGTGCCGCGCGCGCCCCGGCGTTGCGGGAGAGCAGGTACCAGGCCCACACCAGGGTCGAACTCGTCGTCTCGTGGCCGCCGATGTGCAGCGTGACCGTCTCGTCGCGGATCTCCTCGTCCGTGAGGTGCGCGCCCGTCTCGTCCACGGCGGTGAGCAGCCGGCTGAGCAGGTCCGGGCGCTCGTCCCCTCCGTCGCGGTGCCGGGCGACGACCCGGCCCACCTCGGCGTCGATGACCGCGGCGGCCTTCCTGATCCTGGCCCGTCCAGGTGTCGGCACCCAGTCCGGCAGCAGTGCGCCGATCCCCGCGAACTCCTTGCCGATCTCCGCCTGGGCCACGTCCATGGCCCGGCCCATCGCCTCGGCGTCGGCCGGTGTGTCGACGCCGAAGATCGTGCGGACGGCGATCCGCTGGGTCAGTGCCGCCATCTCCCGCTTGATGTCGATGCGTTCACCGCCCGACCAGGTGTCCGCCAGCTCCACCGTGCTGCCCGCCATGGTCGCCGCGTACGACCGCACCTGCTTCGGCCGCACGGAGGGCTGCACCAGCGAGCGCTTGCGCCGCCACTCGGTCCCGCGCGCCACCACCACGCCGTTGCCCATCACGGTACGGAACGCGATGCCGAGGGCCGGCTGGTCGAAGGAGCGTTCCGTCTCGGTGAGCAGTTCGCCGATGCACTCCGGATCGGACACGAATACGCAGGAGTTGGGCCCGAAACGCCACTGGACCAGGTCTCCGTGGCCGCGCAGCCGCTCGAAGAAGGCGAGGGGGTTCCGGGCGAACTGCGGCATGTTCCCGAGGAAGGGCAGCCCCTTCGGGCCAGGCGCGATCCGGTGGCCTCGCGGCTCGGCGCCGACGGCCGGACCGGTCTCCGTGGACATGAGAGGTCTCCGCTCCCTGGTGGCGCACCCGGGTCGGCGCGCGGCGACACGCCCCCGGCGGTTCCGCTGACCATGAATCCTGTCACCGGCCTTGCGGAGTACGTGAGTTGTCGAGAGTAGCCGCGACGGGCGCGGTGCACGAGGTGGCCGGGCGGAGCTGCGGGGTGCGGGTGTCCGCGCCGGGCCGGGCGATGCGGGGCGGCGGTGCGGCGCTCTCCCGGACGACGAGTTCCGCCGGCAGTTTCGACGCGGGTCCGCTCCGGGGTCTCGCCCGCCCTGAGGTGCACCAGCAGCCGGAGACCGGTTGCCGCCATGCCGGACAGCGGCCGGCGCACCGGCCTCCGGGATCTCTGAGGCCTGTGGGCGCCTGTAGCCTCCGGGGACCTCCGTGGCGGTCTACCCATTTGCCTAAAGCTATTAGGTAACTGCATAATGGGTAATGCCTGACGAAGGGGAGATCATGGTGCGCGCAGGGCTGACCGCTGAACGCCTGGCCCGGGCCGGAGCGGAGCTGGCCGACGAGGTCGGCTTCGACCAGGTGACCGTCTCGGCGCTCGCCCGGCGGTTCGATGTCAAGGTCGCGAGCCTGTACTCGCATCTGAAGAACTCCCACGACCTCAAGACCAGAATCGCCCTGCTCGCCCTGGAGGAGCTCGCCGACAGGGGCGCCGCCGCACTGGCCGGGCGAGC
>NZ_JAFMPZ010000657.1 GCF_017353455.1 Streptomyces laculatispora | reverse complement strand
CTGGAGGGCGACCTTGACCTCGCCGTGGGCCTCGTCGACCATCCGCGCCGCCGCCTCGGGGTCGTCGGTCAGCTTCTCCTTGGCCAGGCCCAGATCCATGGCGAGGGCGACGAGGCGGGCCTGGGCGCCGTCGTGGAGGTCGCGTTCGATGCGGCGCAGGTCGGCGGCGGCGGTGTCGACGACGACACCCCGGTCCGACTCCAGCTCCGTGACCCGCGTCGCCAGCCGGGACGGGCCCAGCAGCCCGGCCACCATCACCCGGTCCACGGAGGTGAGAGCGCGGATGATCCACGGGGTGATCAGGACCAGCGCCAGTCCGATGGCGCTGGACGCCGCCAGGTCGAGGGGGGAGTCCGCGTAGACCTCGTGGCCCGCGTCCCCGTACAGCTGAATGCCACTGCTTCCCAGGTGCGTCGGGAAGAGCCAGTGCCACAGCGGGTAGGTGAACGCCGCCCAGCTCAGCGACCAGAAGGTCAGCGACACGCAGAAGGCGAAGACCGCCCACGGGAAGTGAAGCACCGAGTAGAGCAGGTGCCGCCAGGACACCCCGCTCTTCAGGACCGCCCCGATCCAGGACATCAGGCCGCCGGTCCTGCCCCGTACCGGCGCGGGAGCGGGCACGTACAGCTTCAGCAGCCCACGGGCCCTGGCCCGCTCCATCGCGCCGAAGCCGCGGCACACGGACAGCCCGGCGGCCAGGACGGGAATCCCCAGGAAGGTGATGAGCAGGCCGGCACTCAACGACGTCATGACGAGCGCGAAGGAGAACAGCACGACGCTGATCGGCAGGCTCAGCAGCAGATAGGCGAACTCGCGCCAGGTCCGGCCCTCGACGGGGGCGCGCAGCCAGGCCGGGAAGAAGTGCCTCTCCGCGGGGTGGTCGAAGGAGCCGGTTCCCGGTCGATCATCGTCCCGCGTGCCGGGTCCGTATGTCGTGGCCATGGGTTCCGTCCGTTTCTTCTGCGTCTGTGAGGCCGGTTCTGCCTGCTGTGCGTACTACAAGTGTGCTGTCCCGCGGAGCCGCCCACCATGAGGGCGGTATCCCTCTTCGACCGGGGGTTTTCCCCACCACGCCGCGCGGCGGCGGCTCTCAGCGCCCCTTGGCCGCGGGGGGCCGGCCCGTACGGGCTCCGGCCGCGCCCTTCCCGTCCTCCCGGTCGCGCCAGGGCAGCTCCGCGGTGACCGTCGTCGGGCCGCCGGGCGGGGAGTCGAGGACGAACAGACCGTCGACGGCGCCCAGCCGCTCGGCCAGCCCCGACATCCCCGTACCGCCGTCCATCGAGGCCCCGCCCCGTCCGTCGTCGGCGACCTGGATCAGCAGCCGGTCCGCCGTCCGCCACACATCGACGGACGCCGTACGCGCCCCGCTGTGCTTGCTGACGTTCTGGAGCAGCTCGGACACGGTGAAGTACGCGATGCCCTCGATGGCCTGCGCCGGCCGGCCCGGCAGATCCACCCCCACCGTGACGGGGACGGTGCAGCGGGAGGCGATGGCGGAGAGCGCGGCGTCCAGGCCGCGGTCGGTGAGGACGGCGGGGTGGATGCCCCGGGCGAGATCACGGAGCTCCTGGAGGGCGACCTTGACCTCTCCGTGGGCCTCGTCGACCATCCGCGCCGCGGCCTCGGGGTCGTCGGTCAGCTTCTCCTTGGCGAGGCCGAGCCCCATCGCGAGGGCGACGAGGCGGGCCTGGGCGCCGTCGTGGAGGTCGCGTTCGATGCGGCGCAGGTCGGCGGCGGCGGTGTCGACGACCACGCCCCGGTCCGACTCCAGCTCCGCGACCCGGCGTTCCAGCTCGTCGGAGGGCGAAAGCAGCCCGCGCACCATGCCCCGGTCGGCGTTGGACAGGAACCGCGCCGTATAGGGGAGCACCGGCCACAGGACGAAGAGGCTCACGAGCACCACCACGAAGGTGAGCACGCCCCACGGCAGCCGGATGAAGGAGTACAGCACCGCGCGCCAGCCCACCGGGTCCTTCAGGCTCGACCACAGCCAGGAGAAGAACCCCTCCTCCCGGCGGACCGGAGCCATCGCGCTCGGCTCGTCGATCCGCAGCCCGAGCAGACTCCGCGCCCGGCCCCGCTCGGCCCGGCCGAGCAGCCGTGAACCCTGCAGCCCGGCGGCCAGCAGGGGCAGGCCGACCACCGTGACCGCCAGCCCCACGCCGATGCCGATCATGAGCACCGTGTAGATGAACCCGACGACCGCCAGCGGGAAATTGGCGAGAAGATGCGCGATCTCCTTCCAAGTGCACACGTCGAGGGCGGAGCGGACGGGCGGCGGCCGGTCGTCGCCGGGTACCTGGGGGCTCATGGTCATATGCCCAGCCTGCCGGGTGGGGCACCCGGACGCCATGGGGCTCATGGGTGGCGATGAAGTAGGGATAACCCCACCCGTTGCCCGACGCGGCTGCTTACCGTTCCTTTACAGGGCCTAGACTCCCGTGCGTACAGATCGTCGAACAGGTTTGAGGGAGCGAGGGGCGGACGTGGCGGACGTTGCGGACCTGCCGGGACCGACCGTTCTCGCGTCGGAGTACTTCCACAGCTACTCGGTCGTCGGACTGCTCGCCGTGGTCGGGGTGCTGTTCGTCGCCGTCGCCTTCGGGACCGGCCGGCTGATGCGTCCCGTGGTCCCGACGCCGGAGAAACTCCTCACGTACGAGTGCGGCGTGGACCCCGTGGGGGAGGGCTGGGCCCACACCCAGGTCCGTTACTACGTGTACGCCTTCCTGTACGTGATCTTCGCCGTCGACTCGATCTTCCTGTTCCCGTGGGCGACCGTCTTCGCCGCGCCCGGATACGGCGCGACGACGCTGGTGGAAATGTTCATCTTCCTCGGTTTCCTGGCCGTGGGACTGCTCTACGCATGGAAGAAGGGCGTCCTCGAATGGACGTGACGAGCCCGTCGTCAGCCGGTCAGCCACAGCCACAGCCGCAGTCGGGACCGGAGCCGGGTCCCGAGGCCGTACCCGAGCCCGTACCCACGTTCCTTCCCGAGCCGAAGCGGCTGGGCGTGCTGTCCCGGCTCGCACCCGAGCCGATGAAGGTGGTCCTCAACTGGGGCCGCCGCTACAGCCTCTGGGTCTTCAACTTCGGACTCGCCTGCTGCGCCATCGAGTTCATCGCCGCCTCCATGGCGCGCCACGACTTCATCCGGCTCGGCGTGATCCCGTTCGCCCCGGGCCCCCGCCAGGCCGACCTCATGATCGTCTCCGGCACGGTGACGGACAAGATGGCTCCGGCGATCAAGCGGCTGTACGAGCAGATGCCCGAGCCCAAGTACGTCATCTCCTTCGGCGCCTGCTCCAACTGCGGCGGCCCGTACTGGGATTCGTACTCGGTGACGAAGGGCGTCGACCAGATCATCCCGGTCGACGTCTACGTTCCCGGCTGCCCGCCCCGGCCCGAAGCCCTGCTCCAGGGCATCCTCAAGCTCCAGGAGAAGATCGCGCGCGAGTCGCTGGGCGAGCGCTACGCGACGGGCGGGGCCCGTCCCTCCACCGCCGCGCTGCGCAGCGCACTGGTCGCCGCACCGCAGGCACCGTCCGTGCCGGACGCCTCCGGGGAGGAGCGGAAGTGACCGCCGCCGAGAGCTACGACCGGCTGCCGGACGCCGTGACCGAGATCTTCGGCGAGGACGCCACGGCGGAGCAGGCGTACGACCTGCTGACCGTCGATGTGCCGCCCGCCTCCTGGATCGCCGCCCTGGAAACGGCGCGTGACGGGCTCGGCTGCACCTATTTCGACTGGCTGAGCGCCGTGGACGAACCGGGCACCGGCTTCCGGGTCTGCGCCCATCTCGCCGCGCTGCCCGACCGCTCCGGACCGGGTCCGGCGGTCCGGCGGCTGCTGGTCCGCACGACCGTTCCGCACGAGGAGGCCGTGCTGCCCAGCGCGATCGGCGTCTTCGCGGGGGCGGCCTGGCACGAGCGCGAGACGCACGAGATGTTCGGCATCGGCTTCGACGGCCACCCGCACCTGGTCCCCCTGCTGCTGCCCGAGGGCTTCGAGGGCCACCCCCTGCGCAAGGACTTCGTCCTGGCGGCCCGCGTGGCCAAGGCCTGGCCGGGCGCCAAGGAGCCGGGCGAGTCGGAGCACGGCGGACCCAAGCGCCGCACGATGCTGCCGCCCGGTGTCCCCGACCCGAACGAATGGGGCCCGCTGAAGGGCCAGCAGCCGGTCGTGGCGCCGACGACGGGCGCGGATGGTGCGGGGGGCGTGGACGCCGGTGCTGCCGGTGCGGATACCGGTGCTGCCGGTACGGCGCGTCGCACCCGCACCGCGTCCCAGGGCTCGGCC
>NZ_JAFMPZ010000656.1 GCF_017353455.1 Streptomyces laculatispora | reverse complement strand
CCACCGGTCTCCCGGTTGGCCAGCGCGAACACCTCGGCCGGACCGGTGACGTCGAGCAGGTCGACGTCGGCGAAGACCGCGATCACGACGCGGCAGGTGCTGGAGGACATGCGTCCATCGTCACCGCCGCACCGCATGACCGCAATGACGGCTGTCTGTCACATTCGGACACCGGGCCCACCGGGCGGATGCCCATCAGAACCACCATGCGGATGCCCCTTCAGGACCGCATCGGGCCGAAGCGCGGCCGACCGGACCCCCGGCGCGCGCCGGGGGTCCACCCGATGGCTCGCCGCCCTCTGACGACCATGCATCCAGCCGCCGCGCGAGCGCCTGCGAAGTAACGGCCGGATAGACGTAAACCCCTTGTTTCGGGTGGAGTTCAAGGATTATCTACGCGCGGAGCTACAGCCGCCGAACGATCATTCGGGCAATTCCGACAGGTTCCAGTCTGGCTATTACCGACTGGTACCCGTAGCTGCTACAACAGTTGACGCTCAATCAACCCCCCACCCACCCCCCACACTTCGGAGGGCTGACAGCTATGTCAGTACGGAGATTCTGGGCGTCCGCATCCACTCTGCTCCTCGCCGCCGCGGCCGCTCTGGGTATGGCCCAGCCGGCCTCGGCATCCTCCTCGGCCGCCGCCGGCGGGTACGTCGCCCTGGGCGACTCGTACTCGTCCGGCGTCGGCGCGGGGAACTACCTCTCCGACAGCGGTGGCTGCCGGCGCAGCACCAACGCCTACGCCTACCTCTGGGCGGCGGCGAACTCGCCGTCCTCGTTCGACTTCGTCGCCTGTTCGGGCGCCACCACGAGCTCGGTGGCGAGCAGCCAGCTCGGCCCGCTGAGCCCGTCCACCTCGCTGGTCAGCGTGACCGCGGGCGGTAATGACGTCGGGTTCGCCGACGTCATGCAGGACTGCGTGCTGTCGGGTGAGGCCGTCTGCCTCGCCGGCGTGAACTCGGCCGTCTCGCAGATGAACGGTTCGCTGCCGGCCGGTCTGAGTTCGCTCTACGGGTCCATCCACTCGAAGGCCCCGCAGGCACATGTCGTGGTGCTCGGCTACCCGCGCTTCTACAAGATCGGCGGGAGCTGCATCGCCGGACTCACGGAGGCGGAGCGCACGGCCATCAACAACGCGTCCGACGTACTGAACGGCGTCATCGCCAAGCAGGCCGCCAACGCGGGATTCACCTTCTCCGGCGTTGCGGACGAGTTCACCGGGCACGAGCTGTGCTCCGGCGACCCGTGGCTCCACAGTGTCTCGATCCCCATCGAGAACTCGTATCACCCCAAGGCGGAGGGACAGTCGGGCGGCTACCTGCCCGCCTTCAGCTCAGCCGCGTAGGACCACGGGAAGCAGCGGCGCGGCAACGGCTGCGGAGCCCCGGCTCCCAGGCCCTGCCGCGCTTCTGCGGTTCCTCTCCCCCGCCCGGCCGCGCTCAGTACCGCTCGACGAGATGCTCCCGGCCCGCCGGGGGCTCGTACGGCTCGGGCCAGAAGTCGGTGATCTCGCTGATCCGCCCCTCCGCGTCGAACGTGAAGAAGTGGATGGCGTGCATCTCCCGCGCGCCGACCGTGAACAGCGTCCGCACCGCCACCTGCCCTCCGTCCCGGTCGGCCACTATCCGCTCGACCCGCACCCGCCACTCCCCCGGGTACTCCCGGTTGAAGCTGACGTACCGCTCCTTGCCGCGGATGCGCTCGCGGGTCTGCGGCAGGTCGTACAGCACTTCGTCGGCGAGCGTCGCCGCGAAGGTGTCCCAGTCGCGGAGGCCGGCCGCGGTCCAGTAACTCTCGACCGTGGCACGCGGATCAGCAGTCGTGGTCATGATGCGAGTCTGGACCCCAGCACTGACAATCGCCCTGACCATGGGCAATGGCCCGCCCGGCTCCGGCTCCGGCTCCGGTGCTAGGGAAGCCGTTCCGGCCGGGTCGCCTTGATCGAGTACATCAGCGGGATGCGGGGCCGGTCCGCCGGGAAGCGGTAGCAGCCGTCCGACTGACGCTCCAGCGCGGGAAAGCGTGCGAAGAGCGAGGCGTCGTGCTCGTGCAGGAACTCGATCCGGAGCCCCGCCGCGGCCAGGGCCGAGACCACACTGCCCACCGGGTGCTGCCATTCGACGCTGCGGTTGTGGACGGTCGGCGCGTCGAAGTCCGCGTACGTGCCCGGCGTCTCGTCCACCCAGGCCTCGCGGCTGAAGTAGTCGTGCACGATCCGGGTGCCGGTCGCGTCGTCGAGGCAGTCGGTGAGCGGATGGAACTCCGCCAGGTAGAGGAAACCCCCGGGCGCGACGAGCGAGGCCGCCGTCTCGGCCCAGCGGTCCATGTCGGGCAGCCAGTTCAGCGCGCCGACGCCGGTGTAGACGATGTCGTACGAGGAGTCCGGGACGGCCTCCGCCGCGTCGTGGACGTCGGCGGCGACGAACGCCGCCCGGTCCGGGGGCAGGCCGAGGTCCCGGGCGAGCGAGCGGGCGGTCTCGACGGCCGGTTCGGAGAAGTCGAGACCGACGACCTGGGCGGCACCGTGCCGGGCCCAGGAGAGGGTGTCGAGTCCGATGTGGCACTGGAGGTGCAGCAGCGTCCGGCCCGTCACGTCCCCGACCTCCGCCAGCTCGAAGGCGCGCAGGGAGTCCTTGCCCGCGCGGAAGGAGTCGAGGTCGTAGAAGTCACTGCCGGTATGGATGGGCACACGTTCATCCCACATCGCGCGGTTGGCCTCGCGCCAGTCGGCGGGTATCGGTGCATGCATGTCCGCGAGGTTATCCACAGGCTGCGGACGGGGCGAACGGATTGTCCGCGGCCCGGCGCAGAATGGGGAGCATGACTGAGACCACTGGTTCGACGACCGATTCCGTTCCGGAGTGGGAGCAGCGTTTCCGGGCTCCCCGGGTGTCCCTGCCCGGCTGGGCGGAGGACGCGCCGGACCGCGCCCTGTTCGTGTCCAACGCGACGGGGACGTACGAGCTGTACGCCTGGGACCGGGCGACCGGTGAGCAGCGCCAGGTGACCGACCGGCCGAACGGGACGACGGACGGCGCACTGACACCGGACGGCGAGGCCATCTGGTGGTTCAACGACACCGACGGCGACGAGTTCGGGGTGTGGATGCGCCGGCCGTTCCGCGACGGCGGGGGCGGCGCCGAGGCCGCGAAGGACGAGCCGGCGGCGCCCGGACTGGAGCCCTCGTACCCGGCCGGGCTCGCGATCGGCCGGGACGGCACCGCGGTGGTAGGCCGTTCGACGGACGAGGACGGGACGACGGTCCACGTCGTACGGCCCGGGGCGGTGCCCGTCGAGATCTACCGCCACCGCGAGTCGGCCGGGGTCGGCGACCTGTCGCACGACGGGACGCTGATCGCCCTGGAGCACACCGAGCACGGTGACGCGATGCACTCCGCGCTGCGCGTGGTGCGGCCGGACGGCACCACGGTCGCCGAGCTGGACGACACCGAAGGGGGCACGAAGGAGCTGGGCCTGGCCGTTCTCGGCTTCGCCCCGGTGGCGGGCGACACCCGGCTGCTGGTCGGGCACCAGCGGCGCGGCCGCTGGGAGCCGATGATCTGGGACCCGGTGGCGGGCACCCAGACGGACCTCGCCGTCGAGCTGCCCGGCGACGTGGGCGCCGAGTGGTACCCGGACGGCTCCGCGCTGCTGATCGAGCACGGCTTCGAGGCCCGCAGCGAGCTGTGGCGGTACGGGCCGGCGGCGGGCGACGGCACCCTGGTGCGGGTGGAGACGCCCACCGGTTCGGTGTCCGGGGCCACCGCCCGCCCGGACGGCACGGTGGAGTACCTCTGGTCGTCGGCCGCCGAGCCGCCCGTCGTCCGGTCCACGACCGGTGCGGTGGTGCTCGATCCGCCGGGTGCGAAGGCTCCGCGGTCCGTGCCGGTCGAGGACGTGTGGGTGGAGGGGCCCGGGGGCCGGGTCCACGCGCTCGTCCAGCGTCCCGCGGCCCCGGCCGAGGGGCCGTTCCCGACCGTCTTCGAGATCCACGGCGGCCCGACCTGGCACGACAGCGACGCCTTCGCGGGCGGGCCCGCCGCCTGGGTGGACCACGGCTATGCGGTCGTCCGGGTCAACTACCGCGGCTCGACCGGCTACGGGCGGGCCTGGACGGACGCGCTCAAGCACCGGATCGGCCTGATCGAGCTGGAGGACATCGCGGCGGTGCGGGAGTGGGCGGTCAAGTCCGGCCTCGCGGACCCGTCGAAGCTGGTCCTGGCCGGCGGTTCGTGGGGCGGCTACCTGACCCTGCTCGGCCTCGGCACGCAGCCCGGCGACTGGGCCGTGGGCCTGGCCGCGGTCCCCGTCGCGGACTACGTCACGGCGTATCACGACGAGATGGAGGGCCTGAAGGCGATGGACCGCACCCTGCTGGGCGGGACGCCGGAGGAGGTGCCCGAACGCTTCGAGGCCTCGTCGCCCCTGACGTACGTCGACGCCGTGCGGGCCCCGGTCTACATCTCGGCGGGCGTCAACGACCCGCGCTGCCCGATCCGCCAGGTGGAGAACTACGTGGACCGGCTGAAGGACCGCGCCGCCGTGCACGAGGTCTACCGCTACGACGCGGGTCATGGCTCGCTCGTCGTGGAGGAGCGGATCAAGCAGGTGCGCCTGGAGCTCGACTTCGCCGCCCGCCACCTGGGTACGCCGGGCCGTACCGGCACGGATCAAACCGCGTAGGAGCCGGATAAAGGGCTGCTCCACGAGTGCCCCCGCTCCGGACGGCCGGAGCGGGGGACCGTACCGTGGAGGGGTGTACCGGTTCCTGCTGACCCCGCGATGGTGGGGGATCAACCTCTTCGTCGTGCTGGCCATCCCGTTCTGCGTGTTCATGGGCACCTGGCAGCTCGGCCGCTTCGAGGACCGCGTGCAGACGCACGAGGCCGCCGACAAGCAGCCCGCTCCGGGCACGAGGACCGCCAAGCCACTCGACGAGCTGCTGCCCGTCGACACGGTGACCTCCGGCCGTCCCGCCACTGCGACCGGCCGGTACGCCGACCAGTTCCTGGTGCCCGGCCGGAAGCTGGACGACCGGAACGGCTTCTACGTCGTGGACATGCTGCGCACCGACAGCGGCAAGGCGCTGCCCGTGGTGCGGGGCTGGCTGCCCGGGAAGGCCGGACACACCTCGGTGCCGGCCGCGCCGACCGGCGACGTCACCGTGACCGGCGACCTCCAGGCCTCGGAGAACCCGGCCACCGCGGGGGTCGACGCGACGGGCGGGCTCCCCGACGGCCAGGTCGGCATGATCAGCGCCGCGTCACTCGTCAACCTCGTGCCCTACGACGTGTACGACGCGTGGGTAACACTCCAGCAGCCCGACACCCCGGCGGCTTCGGGCGCGGCTGCGGGTGCGGGTGCGGCCAAGGGCGCCGCTGCCCTGCGCCCCGTACCGGCCGCCGCGGCGCAGGGCACCGGGCTCGACCTGAAGGCCTTCCAGAATCTGGGCTACCTGTGCGAGTGGTTCGTCTTCGCGGCGTTCGTGCTCTTCATGTGGTTCCGGCTGGTCCGGCGTGAGGCCGAGGCCGTCCGGGACGTGCGACTGGGCCTCGTCGCCGACACGGGCGCGACCCCGGACCGGGACGCGGACACGGACACACCCGCGGCCCCCTGAACGCCGAGCCCGGCCCAGCTCAGCCCGGTCCCCAGGGGCAGGGGCGCCTGCCCGTACCCACGGCCCGCCCCACGCCTCCTGCGCCGCTCCTGCGTCACTCCTACGACGACGGCTCCAGCGCGCCCGTCCGGTAGATCGTGCCCGCACAGGCGTTGGCGATCTTCGTCTCCGCGACCGGCGCTCCCGGTTCCGGGGTGTGCTGCACGGAGACGCTGCCCGGCGCCGTCCCTGCCCCGTCCTCGCTGCCGAGCTGCGCCTCCGTACCCGTTTCGGTGCCCCCGGTCCCGCTGCCCGTACTGGCACCGTCCGAGCCCCCGGCGTCGCCGGCCGCACCGTCGGTCGGGGTCGGGGTCGGTGAACTGCCGGTCGACGGGCAGGTGTCCCCCGGAATCCAGGCGAACTGCACCTCGTACGCCATCTCCGGCTTCAGCAGCACCGTCGACTCCTCCTCGGCGGGATCGGGCAGTCCGGACGCCGCGTCCCCCTGGGTGTGCCGCACGACCACGATCTTGGCCGGGTCCGCCGCGCCCATCGCCTCGAAGCCCACCGTGCCGCCGCTGTTCACCGAGCAGTTCTTGCCGGAGACGTTGGCGATCCGGAACGTTCCGTACACCGTGCCGTCGGCACCGGCCGCGCCGGTGCTGGCCGAGGCGACCCCGAGCTGGTCGGGCGAGCAGGTCGGCATACCGGCCGCCGCACTGGCCTGCGGGTCGGCCGAACCGCCGGCCACGGTGCCCTCCACGCCCTGGCCGCGGCTGGCGGACGGGCTGGCCGAGCTGTCGGGAACTCCGTCACCGGCGTCCTCCCGCCCGTCGCTCCCGCCGCCGCCGTTCGCACCGCCGGAAGCCGGTCCGGGCTCCTGGCCGTTGCCGCCCTGCGCCTGCGCGCCGTGACCGGCGATCGCGGGGCTGGCGGCGTTCGAGCCCTCGGAGTGCGCGACATGGACGAAAGCGGGGATCGCGGTGCCGATGAGCAGGGCCGCCGCCGCCGCTCCGACGAGCGCCTGCCGCCGCCGGGCCCGACGGGCGGGCACCGCGCGGTACAGATGGTCGAGGCTGCCGTCGCGGGGTTCAAGGTCCCGCACGGCGCCGCGCATCATCCGGCGCAGCGCGTCCTCGTCGACGTCCCCACCATCGCCGGAGCCTGACCCTGATCCTGATCCGGAGCCGGAGCCGCTGCCGAAGAGGTCGGTCAGCAGACCGGCCGCCAGGGTGTCGGCGGGAGCGTCGACACCCCTCAGGGGCGTCGGTCCCACGACCGCGCCGGGCTCCGTGCCCGGTGCCGCGTCGCGGTCCGCGCCCGGCTCCGTATCGTGGTCCGTGCCCGGGGTGCTGTCCGGCCCGTGATTCACAATTCCGTTTCCAGTCCGGTCAATCCGACGTCCGAATGAGGGCCCGTGCCGATGTCCGTGCTCGCCTTCGTGGCCGTGCTCGCCTTCGTGGCCGTGCTCGTGGCCGTCGCGCCGGCTCATGCCTGCGCCTCCATCACCACGCGCAGCGCCGCGATTCCGCGGGAGCCGTACGCCTTCACCGAGCCCAGGGATATCCCCAGGGTCGTGGCGACCTGCGCCTCGGTCATGTCCGCGAAGTAGCGCAGCACGAGTACCTCCCGCTGGCGCCGTTGCAGCCCCCGCATCGCCTTGATCAGCGCGTCCCGCTCCAGTTGGTCGTACGCACCCTCCTCCGCGCTCGCCATGTCCGGCATGGGCTTGGAGAGCAGCTTCAGCCCCAGGATGCGGCGACGCAGCGCGGAGCGGGAGAGGTTGACGACGGTCTGGCGCAGGTACGCGAGTGTCTTCTCGGGCTCCCGTACCCGGTTGCGTGCCGAGTGCACGCGGATGAACGCCTCCTGCACGACGTCCTCACAGGACGCCGTGTCGTCCAGCAGCAGGGCCGCGAGGCCGAGCAGCGAACGGTAGTGGGCGCGATAGGTTTCGGTGAGATGGTCAACGGTAGTTCCGGCTGCCACGCTGTCGTCAGCGCCCTCGCGCTGTGACGGCAGCCCCGTCGGGCGCGTAGCGGGCATGGGCGCGATCACCGGCATACCGCCGGGCGCGCGGGGCCGTCTGAGCGGTCGCACCGAAGCGCCGCGCAAGGGGCCCACCACTGTGATATCGAGTACCTCTGCCACGCCAGTTGGACACGTTTCCCCCCGTCAGGGTTGTACGCATACGGCACCGCGTTTGACACCATGCGAAATGCCTTCATACGTAACCGCTCTTCCCCAAATACCCCGAATGTGCGCCTCGTCGCGCAAGAAGTGACGGCATAGACGCGCGCCGCCCGACCAGCGGTTGCAACGGGCCGAAGGGTCATCGTCGGACACCGCGACACCCCAGCTCAAGAGGTTCAGACCAGCAACTTGCTCACAGGGCATTCACAGAGCGTACAAAACAGGTTCGATCAGGACCGGGGAAATTCGACAGCCACCGATTCGGCGATCTGCGCCACGTTCAGCGCGGCGCCCTTGCGGAGGTTGTCGCCGCAGACGAAGAGCTCAAGCGCCCTCGGCTCGTCCATCGACCGGCGGACCCGGCCGACCCAGGTCGGATCGGTGCCCACCACGTCGGACGGGGTAGGGAAGTCGCCCGCCCCGGGGTTGTCGTACAGCACCACACCGGGCGCGGTCGCCAGGATCTCGTGCGCCCGGTCGACCGTGACCTCGTTCTCGAAGCGGGCGTGCACGGACATCGAGTGGGTGGTGATCACGGGGACGTACACACAGGTCGCCGACACCCGCAGGTTCGGCAGATCGAGGATCTTGCGGCACTCGTCGCGGATCGCCAGCTCCTCGGACGACCAGCCGTCACCGGCGTCCGTCCCGGCCCACGGCACGACGTTGAGGGCGACGGGTGCGGCGAACGGGCCGCCGTCCGTGTCCCCCACGACCCGGCGTACGTCACCCGGCTTCGTGCCCAGTTCGGTACCGGTCACCACCGACAGCTGCTCGCGCAGCGCGGCGACGCCGTCGCGCCCGACCCCGCTCACGGCCTGGTACGAGGACACGATGAGTTCCCGCAGCCCGAATTCGGCGTGCAGCGCGCCGACCGCGACGATCAGTGCCAGCGTCGTGCTGTTCGGGCTCGCGACGATGCCGCGCGGTCTGATCCGGGCGGAATGGGGGTTGATCTCGGGGACGACGAGCGGAACGTCGCCGTCCATCCGGAAGGCCGCGGAGTCGTCGATGACGACCGCGCCCTTGGACGCGGCGAGCGGCGCCCAGCGCTCGGACACCTCGTCGGGCGCCAGGAACAGCGCCACGTCCACGTCGTCGAAGACGTCCTCGGAGAGTTCGAGGACCTCGGTCTCCTCACCGCGCACGACCAGCTTGCCGCCGGCCGAACGCGGCGAGGCGATCAGTTTCACCTCGCCCCAGACATCCGCGTGTTCCGAAAGGATCTGGAGCATGACACCGCCGATCGCCCCGGTCGCGCCGACGACCGCGAGCGAAGGGCGGCGTGCGGTCATCGGCCGGTGCCCCCGTACACGACTGCCTCGTCGGAGTCGCTGTCGAGACCGAAGGCGGAGTGCACGGCGCGCACGGCCTCGATGACGTCGTCGGCACGGGTGACCACTGAGATGCGGATCTCGGAGGTCGAGATCAGCTCGATGTTCACGCCCGCGTCGGACAGCGCCTCGAAGAAGCCCGCGGTGACCCCCGGGTTGGTCTTCATACCGGCGCCGACCAGGGAGATCTTGGCGATCTGGTCGTCGTAGCGCAGCGAGTCGAAGCCGATGGCACCGCGGCTGCGCTCCAGGGCGTCGATGGCCTTGCGGCCCTCGGACTTCGGGAGCGTGAACGAGATGTCGGTCAGACCGGTCGACGCGGCGGAGACGTTCTGCACCACCATGTCGATGTTGACCTCGGCGTTGGCGATCGTACGGAAGATCGCGGCGGCCTCGCCCGGCTTGTCGGGCACACCGACAACGGTGATCTTGGCCTCGGAGACGTCATGGGCGACTCCGGAGATGATCGCGTGCTCCACCTGCTGGTCCCCTAGCGGCTCGTTGCTGACCCAGGTTCCGCGCAGTCCCGAGAAGGACGAGCGGACGTGGATCGGAATGTTGTAACGGCGTGCGTATTCCACGCACCGGTGCAGCAGCACCTTGGAGCCGGACGCCGCCAGCTCCAGCATGTCCTCGAAGGAGATCCAGTCGATCTTCTGGGCCTTCTTGACGACCCGCGGGTCGGCGGTGAAGACACCGTCCACATCGGTATAGATCTCACAGACCTCGGCGTCCAGCGCGGCGGCGAGCGCAACCGCGGTGGTGTCGGACCCGCCGCGGCCGAGGGTGGTGATGTTCTTGCCCTCCTGGCTCACCCCCTGGAACCCGGCGACGATGGCGATGTTGCCCTCGTCGATCGAGGTCCGGATGCGGCCAGGCGTGACATCGATGATCCGCGCCTTGTTGTGGACCGAGTCGGTGATGACGCCGGCCTGGCTGCCCGTGAACGACTGGGCCTCGTGGCCCAGGTTCTTGATCGCCATGGCCAGCAGCGCCATGGAGATCCGCTCTCCGGCGGTCAGCAGCATGTCGAACTCGCGCCCGGCGGGCATCGGTGACACCTGCTCCGCGAGATCGATCAGCTCGTCCGTCGTGTCGCCCATCGCTGACACCACGACAACCACCTGGTTGCCGTTCTTCTTGGCGTCGACGATTCGCTTGGCGACACGCTTGATGCCCTCGGCATCGGCTACGGAGGAACCTCCGTACTTCTGCACGACCAGGCCCACGTGCGCTCCTCGCTCAGTCCATTGCTGCGGTCAGCTCAGTTTAACGAGCAGCCCGGAATCGCCTCGCCGATATCATATGCTGAGATGTCCCGCTCACCACGTGATCATCGGCGCGCCGTTCCGAACTGCTCGTACGAGGCTGTTGCCCGCCGATCACCCGCGCACTCCCTCATGTGTCCCAGCCCACACGCCCAGCTGCGGCATTCGGGGGGCGTCCGCCCCGGCTGTCAGGCCGGGGCGCCGAGGTCGGCCGGTTCCGGAGAGGTGCGCGGGCTGGTGCTCTGCCGGCGTCGTACCAGGAAGCACGAGACGGCGCCGACCGCGATCACGACGATGGGCAGCGCCAGGGTCGGCCGCATCGCGTGGACGACCCCGTGTTCGTACGTGGACGCCGCCGCCTGCTCGATGTGACGGGCGAGGCCCGTCGGCGTTCCCGGCGGCAGCTGGATCGCCGCGCCGTCCTGCCCGGCGCCGGCCTCCTGACCGCTCCTGGCGGCGTCGCGGAAGCCCGCCAGGAAGGGGCCGCGGACGTCGGCCGGGAGACCGGCAGCCCGCTCGGCCGCTTCGTCCTGCAGCGAGACGGCCAGACGGTTCTGCAGTACGGCGCCGACCGCTGCGCTGCCGAACACCGTGCCGACCTGGCGGATCGTGTTCAGCACACCGGAGGCGGCCCCGGCCATAGCGGGCTCCACGTTGTACATGGCGACCGTGACCATCGGACCGAACACGCAGCCGATGCCCACCCCGGACATGATCAGGGCGGGCTGGAATTCCCACCACGCACGGCCGACATCGGTGACCCAGGTGAGCCAGGCCATGCCGCCCGCGAACAGGGTCAGGCCGGTCATCAGGACGTACTTGCCGCCGATCCGGTCCGCCATCCGGCCCGAGACCGGTGACAGCACCGCTGACACCACCATCGCCGGCGCCATCACGAGTCCGGCCGTGAGCGCGCTGAAGTGCAGCACCGACTGGAGATAGATCATCACCGGCAGGAACAGGCCGAGCATCCCGACCTGGACGGTCGCGGCCACGAAACTCATGACCGCGTAGTCGCGGTCGCGGAAGAGCACGAAGGGGAGCAGCGGTTCGTCGTGCTGCCGGGCGCGCTGGTGGATCAGGAACAGCACCAGCAGCATGGCGGCGCCGCCCAGCAGTGCCCAGATGCCGACGCCCCAGTCGTACCGCTGGCCCTCGGTGAGCGCGAAGGTGAGACACACCAGCGTCATCGCGGCGAGTACGACGCCCACGACGTCCAGCTTCCGGCGGTTTCCCTGCCTGATGTCGGGCACGAGCCTGACGGTCATCAGGAGCACGACCGCGCCGATCGGGACGTTGACGAAGAAGATCCACCGCCAGCCGGCCGTGCTGACCAGGAGCCCGCCGAGAGTGGGCCCCGCGATCGTGGCCACGCCCGCGACCGCGCCCCAGACGCCGAGTGCGACGCCCCGGCGTTCGGCCGGGAACGTGCCGATGATGATCGTCATCGTCTGCGGCATCAGAGCCGCCGCGCCCAGTCCCTGTACGGCCCGGGCGGCGATGAGCTGGGCCGGGTCCTGCGACAGGCCGCACAGCACGGAGGCCACGGTGAACAGCGCGACGCCCCCGATGAACATGGCGCGCGGCCCGCGCACATCGCCCAGCCGGCCGAACATGATCAGCAGCGCGGCGAGGACGAGGATGTAGATGTTGATCACCCACAGCACCTCGTCCAGCGACGCGTGCAGGCTGCCCATCATGCTGGGGATGGCGACGTTGACGGCCGTCAGGTCCAGCAGTGTCATGAAGAATCCCAGGCTGAGCGTCAGCAGCACCGCCCAGGGATTGCCGCGCCATCTACTCATTCGTATCCCCTCCATAGCTCCTCGCAGCCCCCCGGTCAGGCGCTGTCCCTCAGAGTTCGCCCCGGCCGGTTCGACCAGGCCATCGCGCCGGACAGGGCGGCGCGGGCGTCGTCGGCCGAGGCGAATCAGGCCACCCTGGCGAGAGGGCGGCGTCAGCTCCTGGGAGGCGCCTGAAGACTCCACAGCCGTCCGTCGGGGTCCCGGACAGTCATCTCCCGGGTCCCGTAGTGCGTGTCCTCGAACGGGGTGACCACCTCCACGGCGGGACCGGGACGGAAGGCGTCCGCGTCGGACACCTTCAGCGCCACCTGCATGCCGGGCTCCCGGTCCTCGGGGATCTCGACAACGACGAGGTAGGCACCCTCGCCGTTGCGGAGTACGCCGGAGCCGTCGCCCTCCGAGGTCTCCAACTCGTAACCCAGCGACTGGAAGAAGCTCGCGGTCTTCCCCCAGTTGTGGGTCTCCAAGAACATCGCCTCGATGCCTTCGGTTGCCATGTCATGACTCCTTTCCGGATGAGTGCTGCCGCTGCCCGTGGGCGTCGTCGAGGTAGGCACGCAACGCCTCGGCGACCAGCGCCGACAACGACATCTCCGTCTCGATCGCGTGATGCTTGACCTGTCTGATCAGCTCAAGCGGCAGATACACGTTGAACTGTTTGACCTCCGTATCACCCATGAGGGAATGCTAGCATCCTAGATACCTAGCCAGATAGTCCATCGACAAGGACCCGCTCATGTCTGCTTCTGCGGCCGCCCACCACGACCCGGTTGTCGTCCGCGCGGGCGATGCCGAGCAGTTGCCCGAGATCGGCCACTACCTGCTGGCTGACGCCGGCGCCAGCAACGGCGCGCTCAGCGCCCACCGCATCCAGCTCGCCCGCGGCGCCGACGGCGCCGTCCCGCACCGGCACGACCACGCGTCCGAACTGTTCTTCGTCGTCGACGGAACGCTGGAGGTGCTCATGGGGTCGAAGGTCATCACGGCCGGCTCCGGTGACTTCCTGGTCGTCCCACCACGCTGCGACCACGCCTTCCGCGCCGCCCCGGAGAGCACCGCCGATGCCCTGATCGTGATCACCCCTGGCATCGAACGGTTCGAGTACCTACGGCAGGTCGCCAGAATCCGCCGGGGTGAGGCCGACCGCGACAGCCTGCTCACCGAGCAGCACCGCTACGACACCCACTTCGTCACCAGCCTCACCTGGCAGGGCACCACCAACGCCTCCCGGGCCGAGGGCGGGCGGCTGAGCGCGGCCCGCAGGGGCTGTCACCCCGAGCGTTCCTCGGCCCGGGAGGCGTTGG
>NZ_JAFMPZ010000425.1 GCF_017353455.1 Streptomyces laculatispora | reverse complement strand
GAGCGGGATATGCCCCGGCAAGCCGGGGCATAGAGCGCGAATTGCGCAAGCGCAATTCGGAATTCCCGCGCAAGCGCGGGAATGAATTCCGTAAACGGAATTCTGAAAAGGCATCAATTCGCGCAAGCGCGAATTGTGGGGAGTCCCGCAAGCGGGACTCCTGGGCTGGCTACGAGGGGACGGTGCATCAGGTGCGGGACTGTGTAGGGCCGGGGAATCTCAGCTACTACCCCGCAACGAGGGTGACGGACCGCAGTCTGGCAGGGCGCCGGCCACACCGAAGTGACGGGCTCCGCTGCGCTCCACCCGAACCCCTCCCCTGCCGTCGGACCCACCTTGGCATGCCCACCAGTGCCCCGCCATCATACTGTATGAATCGTGAGCGTGGGCGGGATTCAGTCAGGTATCAGACGATAGAGCGAACCTACATTGCGGGCGATGCATCATGGGTGTTTACTGTGTAGAGTCTGGTCCCAGAAGCTACCACCCCGGCCCGCGACTCCACTGCGCCGGAATTTCCTTTCTGATTGCGCGCTACATTCCGAAAGAAGGAGATCTTTTCCGTGGTAATGAAGAAAAACGATCTGCGCGCGCACCAGATTGAGACTGTTGACGCCATTCGGCGCGGTCTCGACGTTCCTCCCGGCGGTATTCCGGCCAATGGTCTGCGCGGCCAGGTGATTTCCGCGTGCGGCACCGGAAAGACCATCACTGCCGCATTCGCTGCTCGCGAGATGCTTCCGAAGGGGCGCATTCTCGTGCTGGTGCCGACCTTGGATCTTCTGACGCAAACAGTCAAGGAGTGGCACCGGGTCGGGCACAAGGGGCCGGCGGTTGCCGTGTGTTCACTCCAGGACGACCCGGAGCTGTGGAGCCTCAAGGTGCGCTCCACCACGAACCCCGTGCAGCTGTCGCTGTGGCACGGGACGGGGCCGGTGACCATCTACGCGACGTACGCCAGCCTGGGCGTCTTGGCCGAGGCGTTCGAGGGCGCTTACGGCCAGAAGCTGGCGCCGATGGACCTGGCGGTGGTCGATGAGGCCCACAGGACTTCGGGCTCGATGGGTAAGGCGTGGGCGGACATCCACGACCAGACCGTCATCCCGGCGTACCGCCGGCTGTACCTGACGGCCACGCCGCGGATCTGGGAGGAGCGGCTGAACCGGGAGGTCACAGAGGGGGTGCGTGATCCGCTGCCGCGGGAGATGGCGGCTTCCATGGACGACGAGAAGGTCTTCGGCCCCGTCCTCTACAAGCTCTCGCTCGCATCGGCCGTCTCGCGCAGGCTGCTGGCGCGGTACCAGATCATCGTCCTGGAGCTCCAGGACCCGATCGTCACGCCGGAGCGGCTGATGGGCGAGGACCGGCACACGGAGGAAGTCCGCGGGCAGCGCCTCGGGGCTCTCCAAGCCGCGCTCCTGCACACGATGGCGCAGCACGGACTCCAGACCTGCATCACCTTCCATCACCGGACGATAGAGGCACAGGCGTACGCGGAGGGCCTGGAGCACGTCGCGGCGAAGCTGCACGCCGACCAGCCCGAGATGTACCCCAAGCACATCTGGGCGGACTGGCTGTGCGGCGAGCACGTCCCCGAGCGCCGGCGGGAGGTCCTGGGCGGCTTCGGTACGACGGCACGGCGGGCGGTACTTTCGAATTGTCGCGTTTTGGGGGAAGGCGTCGACATCAGAGCGGTGGACAGTGTTGCCCTTTGGGACCCTAAGGGCGCTCCGCACGACATCGTCCAGGCCATCGGCCGGGCCCTCCGTCAAAAGCCGGGGGAGGGAAAACTTGCCTCATTGATCGTGCCGGTATTCCTTCAGCCCGGAGAGAAGCCGGAGGACATGTTCACCTCGGGATCGTATCGGCCCTTGGTGAAGGTTCTCGAGGGACTGCGAGCTCACGACGAGGAGGCCATCGAGCTGCTTGCGATCCCTCAGGAGCCACACAAGGGCATCGCGCAGCCGTCCGAGTACATCGGCCCGCCGCCCGAGGAAGGCGAGGACGAATCCCGTCTGCTGCTGCGTTTTGCCGTTCCCAGGGATCCGGTGATGGTCGCGGACTGGGTGTCCTTCAACGTGATCGACACCGAGCGGCAGGACTGGGCGCGCGGCTGGGCGAAGCTGAAGGCGTACGTCGAGCGGGTCGAGAACGCGAGAGTGCCCTACGGACACCGGGAGGGTACGACACCCCTTGGGCAGTGGGTGGCGGAGCAGCGGCGGGCGTACGGGGCTGGGGAGATGAGCGGGCAGCGCGCGCAGCGGCTGGAACGGCTCGGGATGGTGTGGTCGGTGGCGGATGAGCGGTTCCAGGAGAACCTGGAGGCCGCGAAGGCGTACTACGAGCAGCACTGGACGCTGTGCGTGCCTCGGGCCGCGACTGTGCTGGACCGGCCGATCGGGCAGTGGCTGTCCAACCTCCGTCGCCCTGGGGCGTTGGAGGGGCACCCGGAGTGGAAGACGGCGCTGGAGGCCGTAGACGAGGACTGGAACCCGTCATGGCCGGCTGTATGGCAGCGGCACTACGCGGTGGTGCGGGAGATGCTCGCGGAGGAGACCATCCTTGGGTACGTCGAACCCGGGGTCACCGTGCACGGCATGGACATCGGCAAATGGCTCGCCCGGCAGCGCCAGCCCGAGGCCTGGGCAGCGCTGACCGACGGGCAGCGCGAGCGCCTGGAGACCATCGGTGTCATCCCGCATGCACCTGAGTTGGAAGCACCGGTGAAGCCGGCCATGGCACCCGTGAGCGTCTTTGAGCGGGGGGTTGCCGCCCTGGCCCAGTACAAGGCTCGCACCGGCTCCCTGGCCGTCCCCAGGGCCCACGTAGAACGGCTGGAGGACGGGACGGAGGTAAAGCTCGGAGTGTTCCTGTCGAACAGCAAAACCCGCCGGGCCAAACTGACCGCCGACAAGCTCCAGGCGCTGGCCGCCCTCGGACTGGAGTGGGCAGCGGTGCCCGGCGGCAAGCCCGAGGTCGTCGTGCGGCAGGTGGTCCAGAGATAACCGATTCTTTACCGCATGGCGATCTCCACGTCACCGATACACCGATTGTGGCCGCGTCTGCCGTCCGGTCGTGAGAGGCCTGAACCAACAGAAGGCGCGGCGTCGAAGGGTCTGGTCATGGGGGAGATATCCGAGGGGCTGGAGCAGCTTCTCTACACGCAGCCGGTTCCGTCGACGACGGCGAACCAGTTGAGGGCTCTGTTGCGTTGGGAGCGGGGCTCTACCCGGCAGGTGGCCGCTCTCCTGGGCGTGTCCCAGCGGACTGTGCAGCGGTGGGTGACGCGCAAGGCCGGAAGCAGCAGGCGTCCCAGCGCCCGCCATGAGCAGACGATCGCGGATCTCGTGCGGGCGCGGTGGCAGCCCAGGGTCCGTGCGCGCCGACGTGCCGAGGCGGAGGAGCGCGGTGTGGTCGTCCATACCCGGGCGCGGTTCGGGTTCCGTGCCGGTGCCGGTTCCTCGGATGATCCCCGCCTGCGGCTCATCACGGCACACCTGCCCGGCGCGGTGACGCGGGAGATGTTCGCCGCCCTGGAGGCGGGTGCCGGCGAGAAGCAGCACGAGCTGATCCTCTCCCGTGCGCTCGGGCACGCCTACTTCCGCGGTAGTGGCCAGCGCGCGCACGGCCTGCAGGTGGTCCTCGGAGACATCGACTTCATCGGCTTCGCCCTCCTGTGACCACAGGCACGGACGGTGCCGTCAGCGGGCGGTCGACGCCGGCCCGTACCCGTGTGCTTCCCGTACCTCCCGCCAGTCCCACACCACGGCGCCTCGCTTGCCGGCACGCACGGCCACGGGCGGCTGGGGCGGGCGCAGTCCGGCCGTCTCGGCCAGGCGAAGCACAGCAGGCCGGTCTCCCGGTCCGGCCAGCAGGTGCGAGGCCCCGGTCAGGTGGGCGTAGCGGGCGGCCGCGCGCAGGAACACCCGGGCCCAGGGCGGGACGTGGTGGGTGGCGCAGCCGTCGGTGAAGCGGGTGCGGTCGTGGAGGGCGAGCGTGGCGGGGGCGTCTCGGAAATCGTCGCTGCGGGCGGTGGCCAGCTGCTGGAAGGATGCGCCGGTGAACAGGGTGGCTGCCAGGGCCGCGGACAGTTGCGGGTGGGCGGTCGCGGCGTGGATACGCCGGGCTGCCTCCGTCGCCTGGGCGGAAGTCAGAGGCGCGGGTGGAGGGCGGTGTCTCCAGTCGGTCAGGCCGGGTGTGCAGGGGCTCGGGCAGAGGCTGGGGCTGTCGTAGGAGACGAGCCGGTCCAGACAGGCAAGGGTGATCCAGCGGGCCGGCGCAGGGCGCGCCTGTGGCGCGTCCTGCG
>NZ_JAFMPZ010000424.1 GCF_017353455.1 Streptomyces laculatispora | reverse complement strand
GTCGTCACAGCGGCCGGCGCCGTCTCCGTGGCCGCCGTACTCACCGCGTGCGGCGGCTCGAAGGAGGCGGCCGGTTCCGGCGCCGTCGAGCATGCCGGTGAGAGCGGGGCCGGCGGCGGGGGCGGCGTGCTCGCGAAGACCACCGACATCCCGGAGGGCGGCGGGAAGATCTTCACGGAACAGGGGGTCGTGGTGACGCAGCCCGCGGCCGGTCAGTTCAAGGCGTTCTCGTCGAAGTGCACACACACGGGCTGCTCGGTGTCGAGCGTCGCAAACGGCACCATCAACTGTCCCTGTCACGGAAGCAAGTTCGACGTGGCGACGGGCAGCGTGAAGGCGGGTCCCGCCACCGAGCCGCTGCCGGCCACCCCGATCGAGGTCCAGGGCGACACGATCAGCCTCGCGTCCTAGAACGGCCCCCCAGCCAGCAGCCGAGCACCTCGTCCGTGGTGGCGACGGTGGCGACCAGGGCGAGGGTGTTGCGGATCATCGCGGGGGTGTAGTCGGCAGGCACCCCCGCGATGGCGTCGGACGGCACCACCGCCGTGTAGCCGAGGTTCACGGCGTCGAACACCGCGTTGGGGATGGCCACGTTGGCCGACACCCCGGTGACGACGAGCGTGCGGCAGCCCAGGTTGCGGAGCAGCGCGTCCACATCCGTGCCCGCGACGGGCGAGAGCCCGTGGAGCCTGCGGACGACGAGGTCCTCGTCCGCCACCTCGATCGGCTCGGCGATCCGGACCGCCGTGGTGCCCGAGTGCTGCTGCACGGGCAGTCGCCCGGCGGCGCGGAAGAGCCGGGCGTTGTGGTTGGCACCGCGGCCGTCGGGGCGGCGTTCAGCCACGGCGTGCAGCACCTGGACACCGCTCTCGTGAGCGGCGGCGACCAGCCGGGCCACGTTGTGCAGCGCCCCGGAGGACCTGGCCTCCTTGGCGAGTTCGGGCAGTGCGCTGCCCGGCCCCACCACCCCCTGCTGGCACTCCACCGTCAGCAGGACGGTGGAGGCCGGATCGATCTGTTCGGCGAGCTGTTCCCTGGACGGCACGGCTGCCCCTCTCGGCGACGGAACGGGCGCGCGAGGCTAACCTCCATTGCGCGATGAGGGAAGAGGCTCCATGCTTCCTGACACACAGTCAGCTAACAGGAGGGGGCTCCCCATGGCCGTCATTCAGCGACGGGGCCGCCGGATCAGGATGACGGACGAGGAACGCGACACCTACCTCGCCGAACAGCGCACCTGCCGGGTCGCCACCGTCGGCCCGGACGGCCGCCCGCACGTCGGGGCGCTCTGGTTCTGCTGGGACGGCACCTCACTGTGGCTCTACTCGATCACCCGGAGCCTGCGCTGGTCGCAACTCGGCCACGACCCGAAGATCGCCGTGGTCGTCGACGACGGAGTGGAGTACGGGGAGCTGCGCGGCATCGAGCTCTCGGGCGACGCGGTGTTCGTCGGCGAGGCACCGCGTACCGGCGAGCCCTGCCCGGAACTCGCTGTCCCCGAGCAGCTGTTCGCGGCGAAGTACTTCGGCATGGAGGTGATGCCGCACGACGGCCGGCACGCTTGGCTGCGGCTCACCCCTGAAGCCGTCACCTCCTGGGACTTCAGCAAGCTCGCCGGCCCGAGCGGCGTCTGACAGCCCACCAGGACCGCCGCACCCGGGTGTGCGGCGGGGCGGCACACCGCCCCGCTGCCCGCCGCGGGACCTATCTGTCCTCCACCGGCTCGTCCAGCTCCCGGCCCGCCTCCCGCAGGGCCGCGACCGCCGCCCTGATCGACGGCCGCCGGTCCGCGTCCGCCCGCCAGACGGCATGGACATGACGCCGCATCCTCTGCCGGACGGGCACCAGCCGCACCCCCTCCGGCACCGGTCCGCGACCGAGCCTGGGCGCCACACACACCCCCATACCGGCTGCGATCAGGGCGAGTTGGGTGTGGTGCTCACCCGCGAGGTGGGCGATTCGCGGTTCGATGCCCTTGGAGCGGAGGGTGAACATCAGCCACTCGTAACAGAACTCGCCCTCGGGCCAGGACACCCAGTCGTCGTCGGCGAAGTCCTCCAGATCCACCTCGGCCCGGTCCGCGAGCGGATGCCCGGCCGGCATCGCGACGTCCGGGACGTCGTCGAGCAGTCGCGCCGTGGCCAGACCGCCCGGCACCGGCAGCCGCTTGTTGCTCCAGTCCAGCACCACCGCAAGGTCGATGTCGCCCCGGAACACCGCGCGAATTCCGGCCTCGGGCTCCAGCTCACTGGTACGCACCCGGAGTTCGGGGTGATCCGCGCGCAGGCCGAGCAGGGTGGACGGGAAGAGACCGCGCGCCGCGGTGGGGAACGCGCCCAGCCGGATCTCGCCCACCACCTCGCCCCGCTGCGCCTCGATGTCGGACTGGGCGAGCTCGACCTGGGAGAGGATCCGGGCCGCGTGGTCGGCGAGCAGCTGTCCCGCGTCGGTGAGCCGGACCCCGCGGCCGTTCTTGGCGAGCAGTTGCTGACCCACCTCACGCTCCAGCTTGGCCATCTGCTGCGAGACGGCCGACGTCGTGACGTGCAGACCCTCGGCGGCGCCACTGACCGAACCGAGCCGGGCGAGGGCATCCAGGGTGCGCAGGCGCTCCAGATTCAACATGTAAGCAATGCTACGCGGACCGTCACACAAAATCTCACTTGTGCTACGAGATTGAATTGGTCATCGTGGAGCCCATGAGCGCACCGCCCGCACCGCCCGTACCAACAGCCCAGCCGCCGGCCGGGGCCACCGACGCGCCGGCCTCCTCCTTGACCGACCCCGGCCCGTCCGCCGGCCCCGCCTCCCCTGCCGACCCCGTCGACGC
>NZ_JAFMPZ010000423.1 GCF_017353455.1 Streptomyces laculatispora | reverse complement strand
GGCCTGATCCGCTGCACCTCGCCGAGGTGTTCGGGCTCGACGAGAAGACCGTGATGCGTGACGCGGACTCCGCACGCCGGCTTCTGGAGACCGCCGTCGAACAGAAACCGTGAGGACCGGCAGTGACCTTCTGTCATTCTGCCTTCCATGTCCGCACGAAATCGAAGACTGCCCCGGCACCGTGCCTGGCCTCTGACCACCACCGACATCAACGAGAGTCTCGGCCCCTGCATGACTCGCGTCACGGACCTGCAGTTCCTTAACCGGGCGTGACAGCGGGACTGCGCCCGCTGCCCACCGGTGGCGGCCGCGAGGCAGCTCCTCGGCAGGTGGCGTGCCATCTCGTCGCGGACGACGGCAGCGTGCCGGATGCCGCGAAGGCCGCGGCGGCGGGTCAGCCGACCAGTTCCAGGCTGTCGGCGACGACACGGCCGGCATGCAGGACCGTACGGTCGTCGCTGCGGTCCATGACGGCGGACGCCACCGTCTCGCCCTCGACCAGCAGCAGATCGGCACTGTCGCCGACGGCGAGACCGGGACGGTCCGAGACGGACGTCAGACGGGGCAGGTCCGTGTGGAGGATCGAGGCCCCGCCGCGGCTCGCGACGGCCACGCAGTGCTCGATCAGCTCGTCGGCCCGGTAGCGGTTGGTGAAGGCCAGCTGCCAGGTGCGGTCCAGCATGTCCCCGTTGCCGTAGGGCGACCAGAAGTCGCGCTGGCCGTCCTCCCCCAGGCCGACCCGCACACCGGCGGCGGTCAGTTCGGCCAACGGCAGGGCGTGCTGCTGAGCCGGTGCGATGGTCGCCATCGCGATGTCCAGCTCGGCGAACTCCTCGATGAGGCGGCGAGTGGTCGCCTCGTCGACGGTCCCGAGTTCATAGGCGTGCGAGAGCGTCACCTGACCGGCCATGCCCAGGGCGCGTACCCGCTCCAGGATGAGGTCGACGCTGAACACACCGAGTGCGCCGGGCTCGTGGAGGTGGATGTCGATCGGTGCCTGGTGGCGCTCGGCGAGGCCGAAGACGATGTCGAGATGACGTACGGGGTCGCGGTCCAGGGTGCACGGGTCGATACCGCCGACCACGGACGCACCGGCGGACATCGCCTGGTCCATGAGTTCCGGCACGCCCTTCTCCTTGAGCAGACCGGCCTGCGGGAAGGCCATGATCTCGACCTCGCACCGGCCGGCGTGCGCCTCCTTGGCCGCGAGGACACCCTCCAGCCGCTCCAGACCGCAGTCCGCGTCGATCTGGGCGTAGCTGCGCACGCGGGTCGTGCCGCGCTCGATCATGCGGCCCAGGGTGTACGTGGCCCGCTGGGCGACGCTCCACTCGTCCTCACGCCAGTGCGCGCGGTCGTTCATCGTCATGCCCCAGACACCGGGGGCGCCCGTGTGGGGGCGGAAGGGCAGCCCCATGCGGGTGGAGTCGAGGTGGCAGTGGACGTCGGAGAACGACGGCAGCGCGAGCCGTCCCCGTCCGGCCACGGTGTCGTCCGCGGCACGGCTCGGGTCGTGCGGGGTGAGCGCGGCTATCACGCCGTCCTTGATCTCGATGTCGCAGGGCTCGCCGCCCCAGGGACGGACGTTCGTGATCAGCATGTGGTGCCTCTCCTTCGTTCGGTCGACCGGTATGAAGTTGTCGGTATGAAGTTGTCGGTATGAAGTTGTTCCTCTTCAGTTGCCGCTGTTCAGTTGTCGGGGTGGAGGTGCCGGGCGGCTCGGGTCACTCCGCCGGAAGCACCTCGGCCAGGGTCGCCAGGGAAGGGCCGCGGCCCCGCTCGATGTGCGCATAGGCGAGGGCGTCGGCCAGATCCGGCTTGCCCGCGTGGATCGCGGCGCAGATGTCCTGGTGCTCGGTGCACTGCACACGCGGGTCGAGGCCGCCGGTGAGGGTGAACAGCCACTGCACCAGGCCCAGCGAGGGCTGAAGGGCGTCCTGGAGCAGCCGGTTCCCGGTCATCGCGACGATCTCCGCGTGCAGGGCGGTGTTGGCGGCGGGAATCTCGTGGATATCACCCCGCCCGGTGGCGTCCTCGGCCGCTTCCATGAGTTCGCGCAGCCGGTCGCCGCCGCGGCCGGCCGCGCAGGCCTCCGCGGCCCTGCGGGCGGCGAACACCTCAAGGCTCAGCCGGAGGTCGAAGAGCTCGGCCACATCGCGCAGCGAGAGGTTGCGCACGGATGCGCCGCGCCGCGGGGAGATCACCACGAGGCCCTCCCCGGTCAGCCGGGTGAGCGCCTCCCGGACGGGGATGCGCGAGAAGCCCAGGGCCTCGGAGAGTTCGCGCTCCCGCAGACGTACGCCGGGCGGGTACTCGCCGGACAGGATGCGGGCGCGGATCGTCCGCTCGGCGTGATCGACATGGGACGCACCGGACTCGGGCGAATTGGTCATCGTGGGATCTCCTCGTACGGCGGGAACGTCGGCGGGAACAGCTCGCCGGCGCCTCGGCGGCGCAGGTCGCGCTCGCCGTAGGCCGCGCGCATTGTCTCGAACAGGGTCTGGGCCCGGCGCCGCAGGTTCGGCAGGTCGGTGCCCGGTATCCGGCCGTCGGTCATGACGGGGCGCCCCGCCACGACGGAGTGGGTGGCCTGCCGGGCGGTGCCGTTCAGCAGGAACGTACGGACGGGGTCGTCCTGGACGCCGTCGCGGATGTCGTCCAGCCGGAACGCCACCAGGTCCGCCTGCGCGCCGGGCTCCAGCCGCCCGAGGTCGGTGCGCCCCAGTGCGCGGGCGCCGCCGAGCGTGGCCGCCTCGGCGTAGTGCTCGGCGGGCGCGGCGTCCAGGCGTCCGTCGACGGCCTTCGCGAGGTGGACGCCGGTGTCCATGCCCCGGATGAGGTCCGGCGGAAAGGAGTCGGTGCCCGGACACAGATTGATCCCTGCCCGCCGGTAGGCGTCGAAGGAGTGCAGTACCTGGCCGTAGCGCAGCGAGGTCTGCGGGCAGTGGATGACGGATACGCCCGCCGCCGCGAGTGCGGCCAGGTCGCCGCGGTCCTCGCCGTGCACGTCGGGGTGGCGGTCGGTCACGATGCCGTGCGGCACGAGGAGCCGGCTGTCCAGCAGCCCGGTGCGGGCGAGCAGCCGCAGGGGCCTGGTGCCGTGCAGCTCCTGTACGAGATCCCGTTCGGCCATGCCCTGGAGACAGTGCAGCCGTACGGGACGTCGCGCCGTCGCGCGATCGCGGCGGTCTCGCGCAGGAGGTCTTCGGTGAGCGTCTCGATCCGGCACGGCAGGAGCACGCCGTTGACCAGCGGATCGCCGAGCCCGGCGGCGTGGTCCAGGAAGCGCACGGCGTCCCGCAGCCCTTCGCGGCCGCGTTCCTCGTCGAAGGCGACCCCGCGGTCGCCGTCGGGGAGTGCCACGTTGACGCCGGACCGGTACGCGGGCCCCAGATAGCCCCGCAGGCCGATCCGCCGGGAGGTCTGCGCCATCTGGACGAGCTCGTCGTACGGCTCCGCCCAGGCGCTGTGGACCTCCGATGCGATGGGCATGTAGGTGGTGATGCCGTGCAGGGCCAGCTGGACGAGCGCGTACTCGCGGACGGTGGCCCGTTCCTCCGGGGTGAAGACGTGCCGGCGGCGGTGGGCGAAGTAGTTCCGGGACCAGAGGAGTCCGGCGCCTCGTTCGCGGGGCGCCCATGAGTCCAGGACGAGGTGGTCGATGTCGGCGAGGGCGTCCAGATCGATGAGTCCGGGCGTCACCAGCGCCTCGCCGAGGTCCAGTTCCGCGTCCACCGGACCGTCGTACCCCGTGCCCACGTACGCGATCGTGTCGTCCTCCCACACGATCTCGCCGTCACGGAGCAGTGCGTGCCCGCCGTCGCGGTGGGCGAGGACGTGGGTGGCGCGCCAGCGGGTTCGCACGGGACCTCCTGCGGGTGCGGTGTACCGGACCGCCCCGAGCGGACGGCGGTCCTCGGTCGGAGCAAGGCGACAGTAACACTTGGCATACCAAGCGCCCGCATCATCAGGAGTTATGTGAAGTTAGTCGGAAACTGTGACTCGAAAAGCCTGCATGGAGGAGAGGACGGCACTCTCTGGCATACCAACAGGGTGACGGCTCCGGGGAGCCGGTGCCCCGTCAGATCTCCGTGAGCCGTCCCGCCGCCACCTCGACGCGGCGGGTCGTGCGGACCGCCTCCAGCATCCGCCGGTCGTGCGTGACCAGCAGCAGCGTCCCCGTGTACGAGTCGAGTGCCGATTCCAGCTGCTCGATCGCCGGCAGGTCAAGATGGTTCGTGGGCTCGTCCAGGACGAGGAGGTTGACGCCGCGGCCCTGGAGCAGGGCGAGTGCCGAGCGGGTCCGTTCGCCCGGGGAGAGGGTGGTCGCGGGGCGCATCACATGGTCGGCGCGCAGGCCGAATTTGGCGAGGAGGGTACGGACCTCGGCCGGTTCCGTGTCCGGGACGGCCGCGCAGAACGCCTCCAGCAGGGATTCCGTACCGTGGAACAGCTTCCGCGCCTGGTCCACCTCACCGACGACCACACCCGAGCCCAGGCTCGCGTGCCCCGAGTCCAGCGGGAGACGGCCGAGCAGAGCGGCGAGCAGGGTCGACTTCCCGGCGCCGTTGGCACCGGTGATGGCGATCCGGTCCGCCCAGTCGATCTGGAGCGATACCGGGCCGAACACGAAGTCCCCGAGACCGGCCCGTGCCTCGCGCAGCGTCGCCACGACGGAGCCGGAGCGAGGGGCGGAGGCGATCTCCATCCGCAGCTCCCACTCCTTGCGCGGCTCGTCCACGACATCGAGGCGCTCGATCATGCGCTGGGTCTGGCGGGCCTTCGCGGCCTGCTTCTCGCTCGACTCGCTGCGGAACTTGCGGGCCATCTTGTCGGAGTCGCCGGCCTTGCGGCGCGCGTTCCTGACGCCCTTGTCCATCCAGGAGCGCTGCATCAGGGCGCGGCCTTCGAGCGCGGAGCGCTTGTCGGCGAACTCCTCGAACTCCTCGCGGGCGTGCCTGCGGGCCCGCTCGCGCTCCTCCAGGTATGCCGCGTAGCCACCGCCGTAGAGGTTGATCTGCTGCTGGGCCAGGTCGAGTTCGAGGACCTTGGTGACCGTGCGCATCAGGAATTCGCGGTCGTGGCTGATGACGACCGTGCCGGCGCGCAGTCCGCAGACGTACCGCTCCAGCCGTTCCAGGCCGTCGAGGTCGAGGTCGTTGGTGGGTTCGTCGAGCAGGAAGATGTCGTAGCGGGAGAGCAGCAGCGAGGCGAGGCCCACGCGGGCCGCCTGCCCACCGGAGAGCGTGGTCATCGGCAGGTCGAGACCGACGGTCAGGCCGAGGTCGGCGGCGACCTCCTCGGCCCGTTCGTCCAGGTCGGCGCCGCCGAGGGCGAGCCAGCGCTCCAGCGACTCGGAGTACGCGTCGTCGGAGCCGGGTGCCCCGTCGACGAGGGCCTGGGTGGCGGTGTCCATCGTCGCCTGGGCCTCGGCGACACCCGTCCGGCGGGCCAGGAACTCCCGTACGGTCTCGTCGGGGCGCCGCTCCGGTTCCTGCGGCAGGTGGCCGACGGTGGCGGTGGGCGGGGAGAGCCGCAGCTCGCCCTCCTCCGGCTGGTCGAGCCCGGCGAGCAGCCGCAGCA
>NZ_JAFMPZ010000655.1 GCF_017353455.1 Streptomyces laculatispora | reverse complement strand
TGCTACCCCCATCTCGTCACTCTGACGAAATAGGGGTAGCATCCCCGGCATGAACTCAGCGGACCTTGGGCGACGGGTCGGTGTGCCCTCGACAGCGCTCTTCACCGACCAGTACGAGCTCACGATGGTGCAGGCCGCGCTGAAGGCCGGCACCGCCGGCCGGCGCTCGGTTTTCGAGGCGTTCACCCGTCGGCTGCCCGAGGGACGGCGCTACGGCGTCGTCGCGGGCATCGGGCGGGTTCTGGACGCGGTCGAGAACTTCCACTTCGACGACGAGATGCTCGCCTTCCTGCGCGACCAGAACGTCGTCGACGGGCCGACGCTCGACTATCTGGCCGATTACCGCTTCACCGGGGACATCTGGGGCTACCCGGAGGGCGAGGTGTACTTCCCCGGCTCGCCGATCCTGCGGGTCGAGGGCTCCTTCGCCGAGTGCGTGCTGCTGGAGACGGTGATCCTGTCGATCCTCAACCACGACTCGGCGATCGCCGCGGCGGCCTCGCGGATGTCGTCGGCGGCGGGTGGGCGCGGGCTGATCGAGATGGGTGCACGGCGCACCCATGAGCTGTCGGCGGTGGCCTCGGCCCGTGCCGCGTACATCGGCGGTTTCGACACCACCTCCGACCTGGCCGCGGGCTTCCGCTACAACATCCCGACGGTCGGCACGAGCGCCCACGCCTTCACCCTGCTGCACGACTCCGAGCGCGACGCGTTCCGGGCCCAGGTCGACTCGCTGGGGCGCGACACGACGCTGTTGGTCGACACGTACGACGTGACGGCGGCGGTCCGGACGGCGGTCGAGGTCGCCGGGACCGAGTTGGGGGCGGTCCGGATCGACTCCGGTGACCTGCTGCTGGTCGCGCACCGGGTGCGCCAGCAGCTCGACGAGCTGGGCGCGACGGGCACGAAGATCGTGGTGACCTCGGACCTGGACGAGTACGCCATCGCCTCGCTGGCCGCGGCCCCGGTGGACGCGTACGGGGTGGGCACGCAGCTGGTGACCGGCAGCGGGCAGCCCACCTGCTCGATGGTCTACAAGCTGGTGGCGCGGGCCGTCTCCGCCGATCCGGCGGACCCGCTGCGGCCGGTGGCGAAGAAGTCGCTGGGCGCGAAGACCTCCATCGGCGGCCGCAAGTGGGCGGCGCGCCGGCTGGACGCGGACGGGGTCGCCGAGGCGGAGGTGATCGGGACCGGTCCGGTGCCGCCGGAGCTGGCCGGCCGGCAGCTGCTGGCGGAGCTGGTCAGGGCCGGCGAGGTGGTCGCGCGGGAGCCGCTGGACGCGGCCCGGGAGCGGCATATCGCTTCGCGGGCGGGGCTGCCGATGTCCGCGATGCAGTTGTCGCGGGGCGAGCCGGTGATTCCCACGGAGTACGTGTGAGGGTGGCGGGGGCCGGAGGCGGTCCGCGGCCGTTTTGCCCCCGATCTCCGGACGGGCTCGAAATTTCCCGGCCGTCCCGAATGCGCAGGCCTCTCCCTAAGGCCGGTTCGAGTCTCTAGGCTCGTTGTCACCCCCGTAACCGCCGTTCCGCTGTTCCCTCCCCCACCGAAGGACACCCGCCATGCACCGCGCCTTGATCGTCGTGGACGTTCAGAACGACTTCTGTGAGGGCGGGAGCCTCGCGGTGGCGGGGGGTGCCGACGTCGCCGCCGCCATCACGGACCTGATCGGCGAGGCCCAGCCCGGCTACCGGCATGTGGTGGCCACCCGTGATCACCACATCGACCCCGGCAGCCACTTCTCGTCGGCGCCGGACTTCGAGCACTCCTGGCCGCCGCACTGCGTGGCCGGTACGGAAGGGGTGGGCTTCCACCCCAATTTCGCGCCCGCGGTCGCCTCCGGGGCGATCGACACCGTCTTCGACAAGGGCGCGTACGCCGCGGCGTACAGCGGCTTCGAGGGCCTGGACGAGAACGGTGTGGGGCTGGCCGAGTGGCTGCGTGACCGCGGGGTGACCGCGGTCGACGTGGTCGGCATCGCGACCGACCACTGCGTCCGGGCCACCGCGCTGGACGCGGTCCGTGAGGGCTTCGCCACGCACGTACTGCTCGATCTGACCGCGGGCGTCTCCGAGGCGACCACGGACCGGGCGCTGACGGAGCTCCGGGAGGCGGGCGTGGTGCTCGCCGGCAAGCCCGTGGTGTAGGTGGTGCAGCCGGAGGGCCGGGTCAGCTCCGCCGGGCCGGCAGGGCGGGCCTCAGGAGCGCCCGGATCGGGTGCCAGAGCTCCTGGGCGCGCTCGGGTCTCGCGCGCCAGAGCACGCCGTCCGGATGGTGCAGGACGGCGGTGATCTCGTCCGGGGTGGGCGGCTCGGCGTTGCCGCGGAGATAGACGGCGCGCAGCCCCAGATTGCGCAGCCGGGTCAGTGCGCGGGCGCGGTTGGCCGCGTGCACCAGGACGCGGACCGGGGTGTCCGGTCCCACGCTCTGCGCCGGACTCGGCAGCGTGATCGCGACGACCACACTGCCGTTCGGCAACTTGCTGAATCCTCCGCCTGCCATACTCCGCGCTCCCCCGTGAGACGTCGTGTCAATAAGAAACGGAACAAGAGGCACCTAAACACGATCGGCCGCCGCCCGCTAGAGGGCGACGGCCGATCATGCTCTGACCTGCGGTGATACCGGCTTACTTGTGCGAGGCGCCAACCTGGACGGTCATCGTGGAGCCGCTGAGCGGCTCGCTGATGATCGAGATCCTGGTGTTGGTGTCAGCGACCTGCACGCTTCCGGTCTTGTTCTCCTTGTACCAGTAGGTTCCCTTGTGGTCATCGAAGACCGGCACGCCGAGCTGCGGCTTGATCTTCGTGGCCACGTCACCGTTGTGGAGCGTGAAGCCGTCGGTGGGGTACCAGCTGAACGGAGCGTCGAAGGGCTGGATCTTGTTGCGGAGGATCGTGCCGTCAGCCCACTTCAGCGGCTTGGCGTGCGCGTCGACCGGCAGGATCAGGCCCTGGCCCGGGTGGACCGAGACGTTGTTGTCCTTCTGGGAGGTGTCCCAGAGCCAGACGAGCAGACCGTTCTGGTACGGGTAGTGCTCGACCCAGTCCGGACGGGTCTTGGAGAAGCCGAAGTTGTACGGGCCGACCTTGAGGGTCCGGTCGTAGCTGACGTACTGGCGGTTCTCCGCGAGGTAGAACTGCTTGTAGTCCTTGGTGAACGACTTGCCGACCCGCGAGAAGCCCTTGGCGGTCCAGCCGTTGTCGTCGCCCTCGGCGTTGTCCGTGAAGAGCGCGGCACCGTCGGCGTTGACCGCGATGGTGTCGGCCGCGAAGCCGATACCGCCCGCGCCGCCGTCGGTGGCGTAACGGAAGCGGATGTCGATCTTCTTGCCCGCGTAGGCGTCGAGCGAGTACGAGAGCTTCTGGTACTTGCCCGAGACGTCGGTCAGGGCCGGCTTGTCACTGGCGTCGCGCGGGATCGCCTTGCCGTCGGCGGTGCCGTCGAGCGCGGTCCAGCTGGTGCCGCCGTTCTCGGAGACCTCGGTGTAGAGGTAGTCGTAGTCCTTCTCGATGTCCCACCAGCCGGCGAGGTCGAGGGAGGCCTTGGACTTACCGGTGAGGTCGACCGGGCGGGACAGGGTGTTGTTGAGGTTGTCACCCATGTCGCTCCACCACTGCTTGGCGCCCTCGGCGGGCGCCGTGACGGCGGTGGTGACTTCCTTGTCGGGCAGGTCGACGACGAGCGCCTGCTTGTCCTTGGTGTTGTACTCGGACACGCCCAGCTTGTGGGTCGACTTCGTCGCGGCCTTGGCCTTGGCGTAGTTGAGCCAGCCCAGCTGGAGCTTGTCCCAGGCGGTCATGTCACCGGGCAGGTCACCGATGCTGTTCTTACCGGTGCCGAGCCAGGAACCGGCCGACATCAGGGACCAGAAACCGACCGAGTTCTCGGCGGTGTTGGTCGTGTCGTAGAGGTCCGGCAGACCGAGGTCGTGGCCGTACTCGTGGGCGAAGACGCCCAGGCCGCCGTTCTCGGGCTGCGCGGTGTAGTCGCCGACCCAGATGCCGGAGTCACCGATCTGGGTGCCGCCGGCCTTGTTGCCGGCCGGGCCGGTCGCGCCGGCGTCCGTGCCGTAGGCGTACCAGCGGTGCGCCCAGATGGCGTTGGTGCCCTCGACGCCGCCGCCGGCCGACTCGTCCTCGCCGGCGTGCACGACCTGGAAGTGGTCGATGTAGCCGTCCGGCTCGTTGAAGTTGCCGTCGTTGTCGTAGTCGTAGCGGTCCCACTGGTCGTACTTGGCGAGATCGGCCTTGATCTGCTCGGGCGTACGGCCCTTGGCCTTCTGGTCCGCGGCCCAGGCGTTCACGCCGTCCTTGACCATGTCCCAGGCGTTGGCGCAGTTGCTCGCACCGCAGTAGTTCGAGCCGTAGCGGGCCTCGTTGTACGGGACCTTGACCCAGTCGGAGACCTCGCCGTCCACCGAGTAGCGTCCGGAGGACGTCTTCTCGTAGTACGTCTTGAGCGAGTCCTTGCCGGCGCCCGTGCCGAAGTACAGGTCCTGGAAGTGGGCCTGGTTGTAATCGGCCTGCCAGGCGGTGCTGTTGTCCTTCTTGGGGTCCGGCTTGGCTATCTTGTTGTGCGCCGGTCCCGGTACGCCACCGTACTTCGGGACGGGAGGCTTGGGGCCTTCGCCGTCCGGGTCGTAGGTGGTCGTGCTGTCGACCTTGTCGCCGAACTCCACCAGGATGGTGAAGATCTTGTCCGTCTTCTCGCGGCCGAGCTCGACGTACTTCTTGTCG
>NZ_JAFMPZ010000654.1 GCF_017353455.1 Streptomyces laculatispora | reverse complement strand
CCTCCTCGCTGATGCGCGCGGCGGCGCGGGCGCCATCGCCGCGTACCGCGCGGGTGCCCGCGCCGCCGCGCGCATCAGCGAGGAGGAGCGCCGGGCCGGTACGGACGAGGCGCGGGACACCGGCACCCTGCCGGTCCAGCGCGAAGGTGCCGCCGGGCCGCAGCAGCCCGGCGGCCGGTCCCCCGCGCCCGGCCCGCCGGCCCCCCAGGCATACGCCTTCGACAACGACAACGACGACGACCCGTACGACGACGAGGACGACGAGGACGGTGGCAGCGACGGCGGCGGTCAGGCGCCGCCCCGGCGGCTGCATCTGACCGGTTCCTGGGACGACGGCCCGGGCGCCGGACGTCCGGTCCCCGCCGGCGGCTCCAGCGAGGACGCCCTGCGGGCCGACTCCCGGCGCCAGGGTGCCACCCCGGCGCCCGCCCGCCCGCAGCCGCCCGCGGAGAGCCGGGAGACCGCCCCGGGCCGCTGGGACGAGATCGTCGCCGGGAACCGCGACACCTCGGCCTACCGGGGCCCCGCCACCACGCTGGCCGCCGAGCGCGCGCGGCAGGCCCGGATCGCGGTCGTCGGCGCGGTCACCGAGCGCTGGGCGCCCGAGCAGGCCGGGCCGGTCCACGAGAACTGGCAGCTGGCACCGCCCATCGGCCCCTCCACCGACCTCTGGGCGCTGGGCGCGCTGCTCTACCGCGCCGTCCAGGGCCACGCCCCGTACCCCGAGGACAACGCCGCCGAGCTCGTCCAGATGGTCTGCGGTGAGCCGCCCGCCTTCGCCGAGGAGTGCGGTGCGCTGCGGCCCGTCGTCGAGTCGCTGCTGCGCCAGGACCCCACCGAGCGCCCGGACTTCGAGGAGCTGCGCGGCTGGCTGCGCTCCCTCGTACGGGCGGCGCCCGAGCCCGAGGCCGGTTTCGACGTCGTACCGCTGCCGTCCGTGGACGACACCCGGCTGCCCGTCGTGCGCCGCCGGGGCGAGCTCGTCCGCAAGCGCCGCGGCCGTCGCAACGGCCCGGCGCACGGCCGTCACCGCCACACCAAGGGACGGCTGGAGGCGGAGCCGGTACTCGCCGAACCGCGCGAGCCCAGAGCCGTCAAGCCGCCGCGCGAGCCCAAGGGCCCCAAGGCGCTGCGCACCCCGCCGCGCCCGCAGCAGGACGGGCAGCGCGCGCCGCGACGGCTCGGCCGGCTGCTGCTCGTCCTGATACTGCTGGTGCTGGTCGCGGCGATCGTGTACGCCGTGATGTTCATGCCCAAGTCCGGTACGCAGTCCGGTGCGGGCGCCAGTCCGTCCCGTACGGCGACCGGAGCGCCCGATCCGGGCTCCGGCAGCTCCGGCGGACCGTCGCCGTCCCGGTCGAGCGGCGCGCAGAAGCCGCAGACCAGCCGCTCCGCCGTCGCACTCGCGCCCGGCTACGTGCTGCGCAAGGACGACGAGGGCTTCGAGGTCGGGGTGCCCAAGGGGTGGCAGCGCAGCCCCGCCAACACGGACCGCCAGATCCGTTACGGCAGCGACGGCTTCACCCTGCTGATCGTCCCCGGCCGCGACACCGTCAAGGCGAACGGGGTCGACCCGCTCGACTACCAGCGCGACAAGGAAGCCGAGTTGAAGCCCTTCCGGGACTCCAGTTGGTCCTCGGCGAGCGGACTGCGCCGGATCGACGTCGGCCGACAGGCCATGGCGGAGGGCCAGTTCACCTGGCAGGACGGTTCCGGACGGGAGGTGTACGTACGCAACCTGGCGATGATCGTCGCGGGCCGCTACCACATCCTCCAGGTCATCGGTCCGGAGGACCAGCGCGACAAGGTGTCGGACATCTACCAACAAGCCATCGCTTCCTACCGTGTGACGCCCTGATACACACGGGGACCCCAGAGCGACGGGCCGGAGCGACAAGCATCACAGTGCGATTTCATGGGCGGTGCGAGGTTCCGTGGCCGCACCTCCTCTCCGTAACCTGTCATCCGAAGGAACGGGGCAGGTACACGTGGATCGATCACAGGGCACGGACGCGGGACTGGTGCTGGCCGGGCGATACCGGCTCGGCGAAGTCCTCGGGCGCGGCGGCATGGGCAAGGTCTGGCGGGCGCACGACGAGGTGCTGCACCGCACCGTCGCCGTCAAGGAGCTGACAGCGGGGCTGTACGTCGCCGAGGCGGACCGGGTGGTGCTGCACGCCCGCACGCAGAAGGAGGCCCGCGCCGCCGCCCGCATCACGCACCCGGGCGTGGTCACCGTCCATGACGTCATCGAGCACGACAACCGGCCGTGGATCGTCATGCAGTACGTCGACGGCCCGTCACTCGCCGACGCTTGCAAGGAATCCGGCGAGCTGGAGCCGCGCGAGGCCGCCAGGATCGGCCTCCATGTGCTGGGCGCGCTGCGCGCCGCACACAGCGCCGGGGTGCTGCACCGCGATGTGAAGCCGGGCAACGTACTGCTCGCCCGGGACGGCCGGGTACTGCTCACCGACTTCGGGATAGCGGCGATAGAGGGCGACTCGACCATCACCAGGACCGGTGAACTGGTCGGCTCCATCGACTACTTGGCACCCGAGCGGGTGCGCGGGGGCGACCCGGGCCCCGCATCCGACCTGTGGTCGCTCGGTGCCACGCTGTACACCGCGGTCGAGGGCAGATCACCGTTCCGCCGCACCTCCCCGATATCCACCATGCAGGCCGTCGTGGCCGAGGAACCGTCGGCGCCCACCCGGGCCGGTGCCCTCACCCCCGTCATCACCGCGCTGCTCCGCAAGGACCCGGCGGACCGGCCGTCGGCCGAGGAGACGGAACGGATGCTGCTGGAGGCCATGGAGGGGCGCCAGCCCCGGGCGGCCCAGGCGTACGTCCCGACGCAGCAGGTGTCACAGGAGATGCTGCACGCGATGGGCTCGGGCGGAACGTCGGGCGGTACGGCCCAGCTGCCCCACCCCGCCGCCGCCCCGGCCCCCGGGGCCGCACCGGTGACCCGGCGCGGCCGCGGCCGGTGGCGCACGGCGATGCTGGTCGTCGCCCTGGCGGCGCTGCTCGGCGGCGGCGCGGGGATCGCCGCGATGAAGTACCGGGACCACCCGGGGAGCAGCAGTGCGAGCGGCGGCACCGGAACCCCCGGCGCCCGGTCACCGGACCCGGCCCCCCACAAGTCCTCGCCGAAGTCCTCGCCGAAGTCCTCCCCGAAGCCCGATCCGACGCTGAAGGGCGTACCGGACGGCTGGCAGCGGGTCCACGACCGGGAGGGGTTCAGCCTCCTGGTGCCGAACGGCTGGCAGCGCCGGCAGACCAAGACGAACATCGACTACACCCCGGACAACGGCAAGCACTACCTGCGCATCAGCATCGACCAGCAGCCCGACTTCGAGACTTCTTACCTGCACATGAAGAACATGGAGTTGAGCCTGCGGGAGCGGCTGCCGGCCTACCAGGGTCTGGGCCTGGAACCCAACTTCTACCGTGACCATCCCGGATCGCTCTGGGAGTTCACCTGGACCGAGAAGAACGGCGAGTCGAGGCACGCCATCGACCAGATGTACTACGGGGGCGACGCCGGGCCGGAGTACGCGCTGTACATGACGGGTCCGGCGGCGGACTGGGACACCACCCGCGACCAGTTCGACACCATGCTGCGCGGCTGGCGCGCTCCGGGGGACACCGGCTGACGCCGGAAACCGCCCGCGACCGGACTGTCGCGGGTCGGTCATCGCTCAGCCGGCTGGTGTCCACCGCACTTGTCCTCCGACAGGAGGTACGGATGACGGGTGACGGGGGACAGAGATCCCGGAGGAGAGGAGCGTCGTACCGGGAGGCCCGGGCCGCGAGCCCGCGGCGGGCCGGGCGGGCCAGGCGCTCAAGGACGGGGAGAAGATTTTCCAGCAGCTGGCCGAGGGGCTGAGGATTCACGCCTCCTGAGCGCGACCCGTGGAGATAGCCCCTGATCAGCACTTACGTAGCCAGTAGTCACTGGCTCGATCAACGGGTGCTCGCGGAGCGCTGTTGTGGGGACTGTGAAAAGCCGTTACCCACGGGTACCCAAAGCATCCGGCTGGACGTACTCTCGCCCTCATGACGGACTCGCAGGCCTCCACGCCCACCTCCGCCGCCGGTGTCGGCACCAACCCGGTGGCCGCCGCGCCCGCGGGCGTGCGCACGGCCGCCGATGTCGTGACCCCCGAGGTGATCGCCCAGCTGACCCGCGGCGTCGTCGGCTCCGGGCGTACCGCCAACCACACCCCCTTCACCGGGGAGAAGCTGGCCGACCTGCCCGAGTCCACCCCCGAGGACGTGGCGGCCGCCTTCGAGCGGGCCCGTGCCGCCCAGTCGGTCTGGGCCGCGACGCCCGTGCGGGCCAGGGCCGCCGTGCTGCTGCGCTTCCACGACCTCGTGCTCAGCCGCCAGTCCGAGGTCCTCGACCTCATCCAGCTGGAGACCGGCAAGGCCCGTCTGCACGCCCATGAGGAGGTGCAGGCGGTCGCCGTCGCCGCCCGGCACTACGGCCGCAAGGCCGGTTCGTATCTGAAGCCGAAGCGGCACACCGGTGTCGTCCCGACCCTCACCAAGGTCACCGAGCTGCGCCAGCCGCGCGGCGTCATCGGCCAGATCGCGCCGTGGAACTACCCGTTCGAGCTGTCCGTCGGCGACGCCCTGCCCGCGTTCGTCTCCGGCAACGCCGTGGTGATGAAGCCCGACACGGAGACCGCGCTGACCGCGCTCTGGGCCCGTGACCTGCTGATCGAGGCCGGGCTTCCGGCCGAGGTGTTCCAGATCGTGCTCGGCGACGGACCCGTGGTCGGCCCCGAGGTCGTCAAGCACGCCGACTACGTCTCGTTCACCGGCTCCACCCGCACCGGCCGCGAGGTCGCCCAGGGCGCCGCGGCCAGGCTCGTCGGGGTCTCGCTGGAGCTCGGCGGCAAGAACGCCATGCTGGTCCTGAAGGACGCCGACGTGGAGAAGGCCGCCGCGGGCGCCGTCCGGGCCTGCTTCTCCTCCGCCGGCCAGCTCTGCATCTCCATCGAGCGGCTGTACGTCCACGAGTCGGTCGCCGACGACTTCGTGGAGCGGTTCGCCGCCCGTACGAAGGCCATGCGGCTCGGCAACTCCCTCGCCTACGGGGCCGACATGGGCTCCCTGGTGGGCGAGCGCCAGCTGGAGACGGTCAGCCGGCATGTCGCGGAGGCCGTCGAGAAGGGCGCCACGCTCGTCGCGGGCGGGGTCGCGCGTCCCGACATCGGCCCGCTCTTCTACGAGCCGACCATCCTCGACGGCGTCGAGGCGCCGATGGCCGTCTGCACCGAGGAGACCTTCGGACCGGTCGTGTCCCTCTACCGCTTCAGCGACGAGGACGAGGTCATCGGCCTCGCCAACGCCACCCCGTACGGCCTCAACTCCAGTGTCTGGACCAAGGACGGCAGGCGCGGCCACCGGGTCGCCGCCCGGCTGCGGACCGGCACGGTCAACATCAACGAGGGCTACGCCCCCGCGTACGGCAGCGTGCAGTCCCCGATGGGCGGCATGAAGGAGTCCGGACTCGGCCGCCGGCACGGCTCCGAGGGCATCCTCAAGTACACCGAGGCGCAGACCGTCGCCCAGCAGCGGCTGATCCCGCTCGCCCCGTCCTTCGGGATGGACGACGAGAAGTACGCGGCCTTCATGAGCCGCAGCCTGAAGGCGATGAAGGCGTTCCGCCTGCGCTGACCCGCCGCGCCACCGCGGCATCCCTGTCCTTTTCGTACCGAGGAGTGCCATGTCCCAGGACAGCCCTGCCCAGAATCAGGCCGGACCGGCCGGTGCGGCCGACGACGACGCCGCGTACGACTACGACGTACTGGTCGTCGGATCGGGCTTCGGCGGTGCGGTGTCGGCTCTGCGGCTGAGCGAGAAGGGGTACCGGGTGGGCGTCCTGGAGGCGGGCCGGCGGTTCACCTCCGGCACACTGCCCAAGAACTCCTGGGACCTGAAGAACTACCTCTGGGCCCCCGCCCTCGGCCTCTTCGGCATCCAGCGGGTGCACCTGCTCGGCAAGGTGATGGTGCTGGCCGGTGCGGGGGTGGGCGGCGGCTCGCTGAACTACGCCAACACGCTGTACGTGCCCCCGGCGCCGTTCTTCGAGGACCGGCAGTGGGCGCACATCACGGACTGGCAGGACGAGCTGAAGCCGTACTACGACCAGGCCACGCGGATGCTCGGGGTCCGGCTCAACCCGACGACGACCCCCTCGGACGTCCACCTCAAGGCGGCCGCCGAGGCCATGGGCGTCGGCGACACCTTCCATCTCGCCCCCGTCGGGGTCTTCTTCGGCGACGGCAGGGACGCCGACGGCACGGCGAGGGCCAAGCCCGGCGGCACGGTCGCCGACCCGTACTTCGGCGGTGCGGGCCCCGCCCGCAAGGCATGCACGGAGTGCGGCGAATGCATGACGGGCTGCCGGCACGGTGCGAAGAACACCCTCAACGAGAACTACCTCCACCTCGCCGAGAAGGCCGGAGCGGTCATCCACCCGATGACCTCCGTCGTCGCGGTCACGGAGGACCCGGAGGGCGGCTTCCACGTCACCACCGTCCCGACCGACCGCCGCAGGAAGGGCAGGCCGACGCGGCTGCGCGCCCGCAAGGTGGTCGTGGCGGCGGGCACGTACGGCACCCAGACGCTGCTGCACACGATGAAGGACCGGGGGCTGCTGCCCCGTATCTCGTCCCGGCTCGGCGAGCTGACCCGGACCAACTCCGAAGGGCTCGTGGGAGCACAGACCTCCGACCGGCGGTACCGCAGGAAGCACGGCGCCAAGGCCGACTTCACCAGGGGCGTCGCCATCACCTCGTCGATCCACCCCGACGAGAACACCCACATCGAGCCGGTCCGCTACGGCAAGGGATCCAACGCGATGGGGGGGATGACCATCCTCCAGGTCCCCTACAGCACCCACCGGGTGCTGGGCTGGCTCGGCAACATGGCCAAGCACCCGGCGCTCGCCGTGCGCTCGCTCTCCAACCGGCGCTGGTCGGAGCGGACCATCATCGGGCTCGTCATGCAGTCGCTGGACAACTCGCTGACCGCGTACCGCAAGCCCGGCGGCATCGGGAAGGGCCTGCTCACCGCCCGGCAGGGCCACGGTGCGCCCAACCCGACCCAGATCGCCGAGGCGACCCGGAGCGCGACGCTGCTCGCCGACGAGATCAACGGTTTCGCGGGCTCCAACATCGGCGAGCTGATGGGCACCCCGCTCACCGCGCACTTCCTCGGCGGCTGCCCGATCGGCGCGAGCGCGCAGGACGGGGTGATCGACGCCTACCACCGGCTGTACGGGCACCCGGGCATCTCGGTGGTCGACGGTTCGGCGGTCTCCGCCAACCTCGGCGTCAACCCGTCGCTGACGATCACCGCGCAGGCCGAACGGGCCATGTCCTTCTGGCCGAACAAGGGCGAGCAGGACCCCCGCCCGGCGGCGGGCGAGGCGTACGAGCGGCTGGCGGCGGTCGAGCCGCAGGCGCCGGCCGTTCCGGAGGAGGCGTTCGGCGCGCTGAGGCTGCCGTTCCTGGGGATGCCCACGGTGCCGCCGAAGAAGGCCGGGCAGGCCTGACCGGATCCGGCCGGCCGGGGAGCGCACGGGAAGAGGACCGAGGACAGCGGAAGAGGACCGAGGACAGCGGAAGAGGACAGCAGAAGGGGCTGCACCCCCCTCCGAGTGCAGCCCCTCATGCTCTACCGGTGAAGCCGAGTTACGGATGTGACCGGTGGTTCCGCATGCATGACCTGCAAGGTGTCCCGATGGTTGTCCCGGAATTCACAGAACCCTTATGTGATGTCGCTCACGTTTGCTTCCGTGCTCAATCCGTGACCTGTGCCCGCGCAACTGTTCGCAGGGCCCCGGGGTCGAACTCGTACCGCTGCCACAGCAGCCGCACAGTCCCCACCGACCCCCAGAAGGTCCCGCGATGAGACGCACGACTCCGAGAGCAGCGCTGCGCCGCGCCGCGGGCAGCCTCGCCGCCGTCGGCCTGCTGGCCGCCGGATCGCTCGCCCTGACCGCCCCGGCGCACGCCGACGGCCCCGTCCTGCACTTCGGCGGTCCCGCCGAGACGGCCCTGCACCCGTATCCGGCGAGCGGGGCGCCGCGGCAGGCCTCCGTCGCGATCACCGTCGACAACCCGTCCCAGGACGAGGAGCACGGCGGCTTCGCGGGTGAGTACACCGTGACCTTCGACCTCAGCGGGATCGCGGGCGTCGCCGACGCCGTCTTCAGCAAGCAGGGCGGCGCCGACTGCGCGATCACCGGCACCACCGGCGTCTGCCACGACGCGGGCATCCCGCCCGGCACGAACCCGCTGCTCGAACTCCGCGTCACCGCCGCCAAGGGCAGCGAGGACGGGGACTTCGGCACCGTCCGGGTCACCGGCGAGGCGGACGGCGCGACCTTCACGGCGTTCTCCACCCGGATCGGGATCGGCGGCCCCGACCTGGTGATGAAGCAGGCCCCGCTGAAGACGGAGCTCAAGCCGGGCGAGACCCAGCCGGTCCCGCTCGCCTTCTCCAACAACGGCACCCGCGCCGCCGACGGCGTACTGCTCACCCTCATGTACACGCACGGCATCGAGTTCACCGAGCGGTACCGGAACTGCGAGTACGAGGAGGACGACGCCGGCCAGGGCGTCCCCGTCCGGACCACCGCACTCTGCTCGGTCGAGGGCAGCTACGAAGCGGGCGCCACCTATGAGCTCGCCGAACCGCTGATGCTCCGGGCCACCCGGCGCGCCTACCGCGACACCTTCGTCTACCGGGTCGACGAGGGCGGCTCAGCGGCGCTCGACGCCCAGCGGACCGGTGCCCGGCTCACCACGGGCGCCAAGGGGAACGTGCTCACCCTCAAGGAACTCCCCGTCGCCCGGTCCGCCGACCTCAACCCGCGTGACAACCAGCAGGAGGCCGACTTCAGCACCGCGAACACCGCCGACTTCGTGGCCGACGGCGATTCGGCGCGGGGCGTGCGGGGCAGCACCGTCGAGGCCGATATCGGCTTCCACAACGAGGGACCGGCCTGGATCGCCAACCTGCGCTCGGGCGAGTCCGTCGCCACCCTCGACTTCACCGTCCCCGAGGGCGCCTCGGTCACCGAATGGCCCGACAAGTGCCGGGGCGTGACGGCCGACGGGCAGTACCGCAAGGAGCAGACCGGCGCACCGCGCTATCTGTGCGAGGCGGCGACGGCCTTCGGGGAGGACCAGTACCTCTCGCTGCACTTCGACATGAAGGTCGCCGAGGTCGTCGCCGGGGCCTCGGGCGCGGTCGTCGTCCGCAACGTGCGGACGCGGGACCCGCAGCTGCCGTTCGACCCGAAGCGGGAGAACAACACCGCGTCCTTCGTCCTGAACGCCGACGACTCCGGGGACTCCGGGACCGGGAGCACGGGAGCCGCGACGTCGGGTTCCACCGGCGGCTCGTCCACCGCGGGCGGCGCGGCGGGCGGCTCCACCGGCGACGACGGCGCCACGTCCGGCGGCTCGGCCGCAACCGGCTCCACGGGTTCGACGGGTTCGACGGGATCGACCGGATCGACCGGATCGGGTTCCGGCACGGGCGGCGGCCTGGCCGCCACCGGCTCCACCGCGCTGACGGCCGCGTTCGCGGCGGCGGTCGCGCTGCTGGCCGGCGGCGTGCTGTACGTGACGTCCCGGCGCCGCGCCGCCCGTTAGCGGGAGTGGGCGAAGCACCAGGGCTCGTGGGCCGGAAGACACCGGTCCACGAGCCCTGGAGCACGGTTGCTTCCAGGCGTCCCCGGAAGCGGCCGTACTCGGGTGACCGGGCTGCTGTCCCCTGCCGACCGGTCACGCACGCCGGTGCGCGGTCCCACGGCGTACACGCAGTACGCCACACGCCCCGGCGGAGCCACGCGTGGTTTCCTTCCACAGCCGCCCCTGGCTGGCACGGACACCGGGACCAACGAAGCCGCGCCGGGCCCGGTCACGCGCCGTACGGGTGAGAGTCAGCCCGAACTGGGATACGCCCCTACAGCCCAGCGGTGCCACGGGCCGTCCGGCCCGCGGTGCGTCACACGCGGCCGCGGCACAGCTCCAGCAGCGTCATCGCGAGGGAGGTCCCGGGCTTGCCGAGCGCGTCCCGGTACTGGCCGAGGATCTCCATCTCCCGGGAGAGGTTCACCCGGCGGCCCCCGGAGGTGATCCGGGCCTCCTGGATGACCGAGGAGACGGCCATCCGTTCCTGGACGAGTCCGATGATCCGGCCGTCGAGGGCGTCGATGCGCGACCGGGCGTCGCCGATCAGGGACGCGGCCTCGGCGGTGTGCGCGCCGGTCTCCTCGGTGGCGGTGCGGACGGCTGCGGGCCGGTCGGTCGAGGTGCTGCTCATGGTGGTCTCCCGGTGGGGTGCGGCTCCCCGGGGGCCGACCGGTCCGGAACGCCAGAACGCCCCGGGCCTGTCGGCCCGGGGCGCCTGGAACGTTGCTTGTCAGTTGCTCAAGCAGCACGACCATGGCAGCCGGCGGGCCGGTTGCCATAGGTAAAGACGAAGGTCGTGTGCTGACGCATGGGGCTCAGTATGGACCCGGCGGCGGGCGGGAGCCAACGCGTGGCCCGGATGCTGAGACGGTCCGGGCCCGTGCCCCGGCCACCGGGCTGCCGGGCGGCGCCGTGTGCGGCCCCGTACGGCGCGAGGGCGCCCGGCGGCACTCCTCGTCGGCGCCGACGAGG
>NZ_JAFMPZ010000422.1 GCF_017353455.1 Streptomyces laculatispora | reverse complement strand
CTCCTGCCGGATCCGGCAGGATCCGCAGCCGTTTGCTGCTGTGGTCAAGGGGTCCTGTCAACCGTCACGGCAGCGGCTTGGCGTCGTCATGGGGAGTTCCCCTTTCTCCCGTTCGCGTCGTAGGGCGGGGACTGAAGGTTCCAGACGGCGTCTGACCGGCTGCTGTGACCGGTCCGTGGGGGTCAGGCGGCCTGGATGTGTTCCGCACGGCCGAACAGCAGCGCGTATCCGGGCGGAAGCTGGGTGAGGATGCGGTTTAGGAGGCCGGGGCCGGCGAGGTGGCCGACGGCGTCGAGGACGGCTCCGGTGTCCCAGCGCGTCGTGGCGGGCGTGCCGCCCGTGCGGGTGGCCAGTTCCTTGACGAAGCCCCAGCCGGTGAGTGGTTGGCCGTCGGGGATCTGGCCAGTGAGGACGAGGGCGGCCTCGGGCGGGAGGCAGGTGGCGAGATCGGCCCGTTCTTCGCCGGTGAGCTGACGGCCCAGTGCCGCCAGCACGGCGTGAGCGACATGCTCGGCCCGCTCCCGGGTGGGGTACGCGCCTTCGTACCGGATCCTTTCCAGCATCTGGTGGAACGTCATGCCGGCCCGGGTCGGAGCCGGTTCACGCAGCGTGAGCATCGGAACGGGTGCCTTTCTCGTCCGTAGGGCGTCGTGCCAGCCGACAGGCCGCCGAGCGCCGCTACCTGCGCGTATGCCCCGGAACGCCCGGCACTACCGGCGAACAACGCGTGCAAGCCACCCGCGACCATCGCGCCGCCGACCGCACGGTCACCACCTGGGCCAGAGGCAACGCCGCCGAACTGCGTCAACTCGCCGGTCAGATCGCCGGCCTGACCGATGTCCCCGCCCGAGCGCGCACCCCTCTGGCCCGGTTGGCCGAGGCGCTCGCCGACAATGACGCCGCCCGCCTCATCGACCCGCTGGTCGACATCCATGCCCACCTCAAGGCGGGCCATCCAGACCTGGCAGCGCGCATCGAGACCATCACCCACAACGCCACCCGGCTCCGCCAAGCCAGCATCGACCACCGCGGGTCCACCGCCTGACACCCGGCGAGGCGGATTACCTCGCCCCGGAACACGCGGAAATCTATCCCAACTGGAGTAGATATTGGGTGGTGGCGTGGTTTAGGTTTTCTCTCGTAGCCAAGATCGGAAAGGCCCGTCAGAGACGAACGACGCTGTTGGTTGATCAACCAACAGCGTCGGGACGAACTGCCGGGCAGCAGTATTTGGCGTTGTAGCGGTCTTCGAATGCTAGGAGCCGGTCCCGGACCTGGGTCAGGTCCGTGAAGTCGTTGGGTTGGCCGACCTTGTGTTGGACGATGGAGAAGAAGATCTCGATCTGGTTCGTCCAGGAGGCGTGGACGGGGGTGTGGACCATGACCGCGTTCGGAAATGCTGTGGTCAGGCGGTCGATGGCCTTCTGCCCCCGGTGGGAGGAGCCGTTGTCGACGATCCAGAAGACGCGTCTGGCGCTCGCGTAGGGCTCGGTGGTCATGACTTGGGTGACCAGGTTCATGAAGGGGACGATGCCGGTCTTCGGCTCGCAGCGCCTGAACGAGGGCGGCCTGCCCGAGCGCTTGCGGTCGGCGAGGGCGGGCAGGCCGTCGGCGGCGAACCGGCCCCGCCAGGTACGCACCGTGTCCACGTGCATCTGCGTCCGCGCGGCTATCCGCGTGTTGGAACGCCCCCGAGCCGCCAGCAGCACGATGGTTGCCCGCTGCCGGGCCTGATACGGGGTCTTGTGGCCGTAGGCCGTCTTCTTCAGCCGGTGGCGCTCGGAGGCGGTCAGGACGACGGGCACGGCAGGGGCGACGAGCACGGGAAGGGGCAGCCGATCCTACGGGGGACGATGGGGGAACAGGCGGGAACCCCCGTTCGACCGCCAGAGGGACTGATCGGTACGACCACTGCTTCCATGAGGCTCCGCCAGCCAGTGGGCCATCGATCAGCGACAACAGGGGCGCGCGGAGCTGCGCGAGTCCGGAAGACGTCGGCCCGCGGCCTCCCGCAGAGCACAGCCCCCCCGCCCCCTGGGTTGCCCGGTACCTACCTACTGGGCGGGCCTCGTCCTCAGTCCTTCAGCATCACCAGTGGCAGGCCGCTGTCGCTCCACGCGCCGCCCGTCTCGTCGACCTGGTAGCGGTCGGCCTCCAGGTCTGTGGCGAAGTCCTCCAGGAACTCCCGCAGACCGGCGGTCTCGTACCGGGCCCGCCAGCCCTCGTGCGACCAGTCGATGATCTGGCCACGGCGCTCCGGGGTGGGCGGATCCAGATCGATGCAGATCACGTCACCATTGCCGATCCCGATGAAGGGGATCCACCCTGCGGACCAGGAAATGTCCCGGCGGATCACGCCGTCCTCCTCCCGCTCGTCCTCGGGCGGGTCTCCGGCGTCAACGGCCCGCTCGCGCCAGTCGCCCACCATCTCGCCGAGCGAGTAGAGCGCGGCGTGCAAACCGATCAGGACCCCCGGCAGACCGTCGTGGCAGCGGTAGGAGTCCCTGACATCCTCCGGAAGCTCCACCCCCATCACGGCCTCCACTGCCTCGATCTCCTCCTCGGTGGCACCGGGCGGCATCGCGGCCAGCACCCTCGGGGCGATCCGCCCGAGCACGGTCTCGATCCGTGCCCATATCTGCTGCATCGGGAATCCCCTCCGTCGTGACGAGGACCGGAACTTAGCACCCGCCACTGACGATCGTCCGGGCAACCGTCTCCTCCGCGTCGGTCATGTCCGACGGATACCGGCGCACCCGCTCGGGTGATCGGCCGTGTTCCCGTACAGGTGAGGTGTCCGGTCGCATTGTGCTGTACTAGCGCCCACCCGACCCGACACCCCCTTGGAGGTTCCCCTGTGGGCCGGCTTTACGTTCGCCCCGGCGTCGAACCTGACGAACCGGACGTGCCCGTCGCCGTCCTCGTCGTCGATCCCGAAGGCACGCCCGGGGAGCGCGCCGTGGTCCGGCTCGGCGACTACTGCCACGAGATGAACGGGTGGGCCTGCCTGTTGCAGACCGACGGTTGGGCCGAGCACGCACGCGACGGCGGCTGGCTGGTGGTTGACGTCGCCGTCTATCCGGCCGCGTTGCGCGCGGTCGGCGTGGGCCCCGCCGACTTCCCTGGTCGGTCGGCCGTCGACCCGGAGGCCGTGGTGGTCCTGCGCGCGCAGACCGCGGCCAGCCCGGAGCCGTCCGTACGACTGTCCGAGGGGACCGTCGTCTTTACCGCGGGCCCGGACGTTCCACTGGACGAGCTGCTCGCGACCTATGACGACTGGCCGATGGTGCTCGCGCCCCCGCCCGAGGTATAGCCCGACCACGTGATCCCTTCGACAGGACCCCGGTCTCACCCTGTTCGCGCCAGGCCCAGTTCAAGATGACAAAGCCAGACGGCGCTCGGAGGCGGTCAGCACGACTTGCACGGCGGGGGTGACGAGCACTGGATGGAACGGCCGGTCCTCTGGAGACATTGGGCGACGGAGCCGACACCCGTCCCCCATCCTGCGACAGCACTCCAACGCCCAGCTCACCACCCTGAGCGGACACGGTGAGTCCAGCCAGGCTGCCTGTGCCGTGGGTCGGTTGTCAGAAGCAACGGGCTTGCAGGTCCGCGGCGGAGTACCGCCTACTGATCTTGCGCCCGGAGTCGTCGCGCAGGAAGAAGTACCACTGCTTATCCCTGTGGTGCCAGACCTTGTCCCGGACGGTGCCGCAGTGGGGTGTGCGGCGACGGTCATTGAGCACCACCTGCGCTCGTTGGCCTCGTGGAAGGCGGGCCCGGGTATCTCGGCGCCGCCGGGACTCAGCACGGCTGCGCGAGCCTGGTCGGTGAGCTGGTCCGCCTCCAGAGCCGAGTGAAGGACCGACCGGGCGCACGGCTGATCGTGAACGGTACCGAACGGAACCAGCTCATGGAGCTCGAAGCGGCGGGTCGGCTCAGCATTGAGTCTGGCGGACGCATGCAGGAGCATCGGAACCTCGGGCCCAGCC
>NZ_JAFMPZ010000421.1 GCF_017353455.1 Streptomyces laculatispora | reverse complement strand
CGGCAGACGGCGAGGCCGCCGTGAAGTAGCGGACGTGTCGCCGGTCGTCGGCGTGTGCGTCCGGGGCGGCGCCCTGGACCTCGGCGGCGTCCCTCGCCAGGTACGAGGCCAGGATCGCGCGCCACTGCGCCTTGATCACGGCGGCCTCGCCGTCTGCCGACACGGACCTGGGGGACAGCACCGATGACCACTGGCAACACGGTCGACCCGATCGACTTCACCCGCAACGCGCCGGTGACCGGCAGCCTCGACGTGCACTGGAACCACGGCGCGCGCTCCAAGGCCGACGGCGCCGAGCCGCTCATCCAGGTGCACGCCTACGACGAGCACACCTTCGTCCTGCGCCAGAGCAAGACCGTCAACTACGAGGCGCCCTTCATCTACCTGCTCTTCGGCAACGAGCGGGCCCTGCTGCTGGACACCGGGGCCACCGCCGACCCGGCCCGCTTCCCGCTGCGGGCCACCGTCGACGAGTTGGTGGACGCCTGGCTGCGCGAGCACCCGCGCCCGGGCTACGAGCTGGTCGTGGCCCACACGCACGGGCATGGCGATCACGTCGCCGCCGACGCCCAGTTCGCCGACCGGCCCCGGACCACGGTGGTGGCCCGGGAACTGGAGGCGGTCCAGCAGTTCTTCGGCTTCACCTCCTGGCCGCGGGAGACCATCGACTTCGACCTCGGCGGCCGAGTCCTGGAGGTGATCGGTTCGCCGGGCCACCACCGGGCGGCCGTGACGATCCACGACCCGTGGACGGGCGTACTGCTCACCGGCGACACCGTCTACCCGGGCCGGCTCTACGCCTTCGACTTCGCGGAGTTCACCGCGACCCTTGAGCGACTGGTGGACTTCACGCGGACCCGGCCGGTGACTCACGTCCTGGGCTGCCACATCGAGCTCACCGCCCGTCCGGGCGTGGACTTCCCGCTCGGCGCGCGCTACCAACCAGACGAGCGCGAGCTGCAGATGACGGTTAGTCATCTGATCGCGGTGCGGGACGCGGCTCACGCGGTCGCCGACCGACCCGGGGTGCACACCTTCGACGACTTCATCCTCTTCAACGGGCCGTGCGCCGGTGCGCAGCTCCGTCTGACGGCCCGCGGCCTGGTCCACAAGGCGCACCGCGCCCTCTCGGGGGCCTTCCGTCGGTGACGGGCCAGTCAACGCGCCCGCGCGCACGAGACGTCACCGGGTGCCACAAGGCGCCCGCGGAATAGCCCAGCGGCGGGGGCCGGGTCCAGTACATCTGTCGCGAGCAGAGACGTGGGATTGTGGGCATCAGCTCCTCGGACACGCGGCGGCCGGTCGGCGGGTTGTCCGGCGACGAACGGGATGGCACCCTCGATCCCGTCTTCCACTCCGGCGGCAACCTGCTGACCGCCACCACTGAATCCGGTGACGTCCTGGTCGCGGACATCGGCAACCCCCGCCAGAGCCACGTCGCCGCCAAGATCTCCGACCTCAAGGAGAAGCTGGCGACTCTCTCCTTCAGCCCTGACGGCCATCTGGCCGTGATCGCCCGTGGCACAACGGCCCAGATCTGGGACCTGGCCTCTCTCCCGGCCCTCAGCGCCAACCCCATCGGCATGGCGTGCAAGCTGGCGGGCCAAGGGTTCAACCGCGAGACGGGGGCGAAGTACGCCCCGGGGCTGCCTTACCGGGACAGCTGCCGCGGACACGGCACCTCCTGATGCCGCCGGACGGTGGTGCTCGAATCGCTGCGGGCTCCGCCTGCACGGAGGCCCACCCCCCCCACCTGCTGCCAACAGACCGCCGTCGAACTCGGCCCGGCAGCCCTCTCTGAACCACCCGGGCTACCCGCAACCTCACCGCCGCCTTCGAGAGGCTGCGAGTCGACCGTCGGCTCGAATAGGCCCTCACTCACGGCGCCGACCCGCTGTACTTCGGCGTCGACGAGAAGAAGCAACCGCTGTGCGGAGTCGGTACCCGTGCTTCTGGATGAGGCTGCCGAGCAGCCATCGCAGTGAAACCCGCTCGACCTGATACCTCCCAGACGAAATCCATTGGGCATGGAGTTCCTCTGCTGCCACCGCGACCGACCCGGTTCCCTGGCGCAGCGTGTTGAGCTGCTGGAAGAGCATTGGTCCTACATGGACCGGTACACGAAGGAGATGATCGCCCGGGGCCCGACCCTCGCCGATGACGGCGACACACCCACCGGCAGCGTGCACATCGTCGACCTGCCTCATCCCGCCGCTGCCCGCGCGTTCGCCTCCGACGAGCCCGGCTACCAGGCGGGCGTCTGCCGGGACGTGTTGCTGCGACGGTGGCGCAACACGTTGGGGCGCACCATGTGGGACTTCCCGGGCGGCCGGAGCGGCGGCAACCGGTACCTGGTGTTCGGCCTCGGCACGGGCCGGGCCGCCGTCCTCGCGGTGCCGCCCGACCGGGACGAGCTGATCGCCTACGGGCCGCTGCTGTCCGACGAGGGCGCCATCTGGCTGGGCACGGCAGCCTTGGTCCGGGCGCCGGACCCCGAAACGGCACGCGCCATCCTGACCCCGGATCTTGGACGCCGTTCTCCTGGAACGTCAAAATCCAAGTCTCTCCGGTGTCCAAAATCCGAGCGTTTAGGGCCCAGTTGTCCGTACCGCCCCGACGTTCAGCCGCAGCCGTTCAGTCTTGGGAGGCGATAGGCAGAGCCGAGCTGGTAGTCACCTCGTCCGGGGGCCGTGAGCCGAGTCCAGGCACCAGCGCGTTCGACGCACGCACCTGGTGCGCTGAGCCAAGGGGAGTAGGCGATTCGTACAATGGTTGACCCTGGCGACGGCATGTGTACGACCAGGCCGGCTTCGTTGGTATGGAGGGCAGTTGCCGGAGCGGACACCAGTGGTTCGGGTTCTTGCAGGCGGTAGATGACCCAGCCGTTGTCTCGCCATACGCGCTTGAGCCAGCCCGGTGGGTTCTTGACCAGGTTGGCTTCGGCGAGGCCGGCGTCGTCGGGGCGGCCGGCTGCCACGACGACCAGGCCCACTGCCCAACGATCCAGCCAGGCACGGTACTTCGCGGCGCTGAATGTACCGTCGTAGAAGAGGTGGCCACGCTCGACGTCGAGCTGGCGGTTCCAGCCGCGTGCCATATTGACGTGCGGGGCGAGAAGGTATGCCTCGCGGTGGTTACCGGTGGGGACGGCCTCGACGCGAGTGCGGTCCGCGTGCAGTCGGGCGAGCGCGGCGATCACCCCGTCGGTGTGTTCGGCCCACGACGGCAAGGGGCTGGAGGCAGTCACATCGTCGTATGTGTTACTGATCATCCAGGCTGCGCAGGTGGCCAGCATGGCCGCCAGTACGGCGTGGGGGAGGGCGTGACGCGGCGCGCGGATCGGGAGGTGGGTCAACAACGCCGCAAGGAGAACAGGGGGTCCTGCGAGTATGGCCAGCCGGTCGACGTTCGCGCCCATCGGCGACGCGAGGGAGAACGTTGCAAGGACGCCGACGGCGTAGGCGACCGCGCCGCAGCGCACGAGGCGCCATCCGTGAGGCGCAGCGCACCACAGGGCCGCGCAGAGGGTCAGTGGAACCCACAGCTTGTCCCTGGGCATGGGCTGTTCGCCGTAGAAGGGGAACAGCAGTGTGACCGCGCCGGTCAGCACGATCGGCGGAGCGATGAGTGAGGCCGCCTTCGCCCACTGCCGGTCCAGCAGATACGCGGCACCGGCCACAGTGAGGAAGACGCCGGCGACCGGACTTGCACACGCGCTGAGAGCGGCCAGCACCGCGCACGTCACCATCGCCACACGTCTATGCGAGATTTGGAGTGCGAGAAGTGCCAGTAGCCCGACGGCCGCGCCCAGCGCGAACGTGGTCCGTCCGGATGCCACGTTGCACCACACAGCCAGCGCTCCCAGCAGCGCGGCCCATAGTGCGCCCCGGACCTTCGCCCGGAAAAACAAGGCCGCTAGAGCCCACGTCCCGGCGAGCCCGGCTGCCACGGACACAGTCCTGACACCGAACGTCGCCATCGCCACCGGGGCGAGGACGCTGTAGTTGAAGATGTCTATGCCGCCGTGCCACGACAGGTTGTAAGCGGATCCGGGGTGGCGCGCCATGAACCCGGCCCACGCCAGCTGAGCCGCGAGATCGCCTCCTCCGGTAGCGAAAAGCGCCGCCCACAGACCGTAGAGGGGGATTGCGACGGCGGTTACGGCGAGAGGCACGCGCCACTTGGAGATGGAGGGATCGGCCGCGACCGGGTTGCAGGGCCCGCCCAGGTGGCCGGCCTCGCCGCCCGCCCTTCCACTCCCGTACTCGGCGGTAGCGTTCTCCGCCGTGGGGCTGGTAGCCAAGGGGTACCCGGAACCATACTCGAGCCTGTGATCGAGCGCCGGTTCGCGTCCTGACGCCTTGTTTCCGATGTGCACCGACACGAGGCTAAGGGTCGTCCCGCAGTACTTGGTGGATCAGCGCGCGGCGTTGCATGCGGTGCATCACAGCGGAGGGATCCGCACACTGGATGTATGCGGATGTTCCGGCAACGCGGCGAGGTGCCGGCTGCGTCGCGCGCCCGCCAGGGATTACGGGACAGCCCTCAGGGCGTCGTGCAGAGCACGCCGTTTGCTGCGAGTCCCCTCGTCCTGCCGAGACGGCGCCCCTCTCCATCGTGTGGATGGCGGTGGCACCGTCTCGGGGGTCCGGGTTCTGTTCGATCACTTGGGCGGCATCAGGACGGTGTCTACCAGGTAGACGGTGGCGTTGGCGGTGGGGATGTTGCCGCAGACGATGTGGGCGGTGTTGTTGACCTTGAAGGTGGTCCCCGAGCCGGAGGTGGTGAGTTTGGAGCCTTCCTTGGTGGTGAACGACCCGTTGGGGAGCTGGGCGGGCGTGATGTGCTGGTTCACCACGTGGTAGGTGAGGGCCTTCTTCAGCTGCGTGGGGTTGTTCACCAGAGTGTTGCGCTGCGAGGCGGACAGCTTCTGCCAGGCGGCGTTGGTCGGTGCGAACAGCGTGATGTTCTTCGCTGTGTTGAGCGTGTTGGCGATCTTGGCGCGGTTGACGTAGGAGACCAGTTGGCTCAACTGGGGGTTGCCGGTGGCGGCGGCGATGACCTGCTGCTTGGCCATGACGGCTGCGCTGCCGGCGCCGGTCTTGGGCAGGGACGAGCAGCCGGATCCGAAGATCTCCGTTGTGCTTGTGCCGGTGGCCGAAGGGCTCGGTGAGGGTGAGCCGGTCTGCGCTTGGGCCTGGGTGCTCAGGCCTGTCAGGCTCAGGGGAGCGGCCATTGCGGCCGCCGCCAGCGCTGTCAGTGCACGTACTCGCGGAGTGGGCATGGAATCAAGCCTCTCGTTCCAGGTCCGCGCCGAAGGACCGTGTGCCCGTTGTCTCCGGCACGACACGGCCACCAAAGCGGCTCGAACGTGGTCGTATCGGGGCGAATCTTCCTCCTAGATGAAGGTAACGCGCAGTCCTGGCAGGCGCATGCGCGGCGACCTGGACTGCGGTTTCGCGCCCAGGCACCCCAGCCGCGGTCACCGAGGAAACTCCCAGGAACACCTGGATGCGTCCTTGAAAGTGGTCCAGTGGGCCTGATCCGGGGGTCGTCCCAGCGGCCGGGTTGGTGCCGGCATGGACGAACGGGGTCAGCAACCCGGCCGGACCATCGACCGGGCTGTGTGGAGAGACGTGCTGCACCTGCCGGGGCGATGAAGATCGCTACCGCGATCAGGTCCAGCGCCCCCGGCCGCCCCGCACCTGACTTGCCGCCGCACGCTTCGCCGACAAGGCGGGGCCGTTCGCCGGACTCGCCCTCTCCGCCGGACTCGCCCTCTCCGCCGGGCTCGGCCGGCTCGCCGCGCTGATCTGCGTCGACGTGGTCGTCTCGCCGACCGGCACGGGCCTGATCTACACCACCGCCACCTCCCGGGTGTCGTACGGCCTCTCCCGCAACGGCTATGTGCCCGCGGTCTTCGAACGGACCAATGCGCGCGGCCTGGGCTTGATCTCCTGGCAGGGCGGCTACTGCAGCGGCGGGCCGGCCGCGTCGGTATCCTGCGGCGCGACCGGCGCCCTGCCCCTGTGGTGCGACATGGCGATCATTGCGCTGTTCAGTCTGCTGATTTACTACTGGGCGTAGTCGGTCCGGCTCCCGGACGAGGAGACCCAGGAGTACATCGGGTCGGTCGATGTACCCGCCGCCCGGCCGCTGACCGGGACCGCGCACGGTCCCGGTATTCCCGTACGCGTGTACCCCCCGTGGTCGTCGGCCTGCCCCCGGCTCTTGGCCGAGCTCTGGCCCACCGCCCTTCCCGTGTCCTCGGGGATGGTGTGCGCACTCGCTTCGGGCCTGCTGCTTGGGCACGGCCTCCGTTCTCCAGGCCATCGCCGCACGTGCCGTGGAGACCGGCTCCGGCTCCGGCGTCGACCCGGTGCTGCTGTTGCGCGCTCTGCGCCGGTGGCGCTCTGTCGCCGGTCTCGCGTTCCTCCTCCAGATCGTCGCCTTGCGGTCGATGCCCCTGCATGCGCCTCGCTCGCGGCCAGTCCCGCTGTCACCGCCGTGGTCGCCGCCCGGCTCCTCGACGTCGGGATGACCGTCGCCGAATGGGCCGGAGGCCATGGTGTGCGCGGGGCTGGCGATGATCGTCCTCGCCTCCGGAGCGCAGGGAGAGCGTGCCGGACCAGCTGCCCTGCGCTGGTCCCTGCTCGGCGCCTTCCTCGTCGTGCTCCTCGCCGGGCGGCTTGCGGACCGGCCGCGCGCCCGGCTGCTGGTCTTG
>NZ_JAFMPZ010000420.1 GCF_017353455.1 Streptomyces laculatispora | reverse complement strand
TCGGGTACGCGGACGTCGACCTCCGGGTCGACGTCCGCGTACCCGAGGTCCGGGCTGTAGACGGCGCGCAGGGGCAGCCGCGTCACGGCGGGTTCGTACGCGTCCAGGACGCAGCGCAGATACAGGTGCGCGTGCGCGGCGGACCGGGCCAGCACCCCGGCGGAGGCGAGCCCCGAGCGGTCGGGGGAGGGCAGCAGCCCGTTGGTCGTCTTGAGCCCGAACACCCCGCACCAGGCCGCCGGGATGCGTACCGATCCGGCCCCGTCGCTCCCGGTCGCCAGCTCCACCAGCTCCGCGGCGACCGCCGCCGCGGAGCCCGCCGAGGAACCGCCAGGCGTCCGGTCGGACCGCCAGGGGTTGACCGTGCGTCCGTGGGCGCCCAGCCCCCAGGTCTGCCAGTAGGTGCCGGGGCCCGGCACGGAGGTCGAGCCGACCGGGACACCGCCCGCCGCGATCAGCCGCCGGGCGGCGTACGAGCGGATGCCGGTGGGGCCCTTCACCGCGAACGGGAGCCCGGCCAGCGGGAGCCGGGCCGCGCCGGGCAGCCGGGCCGACGCCTCCTCGTGCCAGACGTCGATGAAGGCGCAGAGCCGCGGGTCCGTCCGTCCGATCGCGGCCAGCGCCCCGCGCACATCCCTGGGAGCCGTCATCCGCTCAGTCTCCCAGCGCCGCCTCCATGACGGAACGGGCGATCGGCGCGGCACTGCCGCCGCCGCTGATGTCGGCCCGGTCGGCGGCGGCGTCCTCGACGACCACGGCGACCGCGACGGCCGGCCGGGCCGCGTCCTGCGCCTGCGCCCAGGAGATGAACCAGGCATACGGAGTACCGGAGTTGTCGATGCCGTGCTGGGCCGTGCCGGTCTTGCCGCCGACCGTCACCCCGTCGATGGCCGCGTTGGAGCCGGTGCCGTCCTGCACCACGTCGATCATCATCTGGCGCAGCCGCGTCGCCGTCTGCGAGGTCATCGCCCGGTGATAGGAGCGCGACCTCGTCGTGTGGACGGTGGAGCCGCCGTGCGTGGTCGTACGGTCCACCAGATGCGGGTACATGAGCTCGCCGCCGTTCGCCACGGCCGAGGCCACCATCGCCATCTGCAGCGGGGTCGCCGTGGTGTCGAACTGGCCGATCGAGGAGAGGGCCAGCTGGTCGTCGCTCATGCGGGTGTCGAAGTTGCTCTTCGCCACCCCGGACGGGATCTTCAGCCCCGTGTCGTTGAAGCCGAACCTGCCGACCGCGTGCACCATGCCCTCCAGCCCGACCTGCACCCCCAGATGGGCCATCACGGTGTTGCAGGAGACCCGGATCGCCTCGGCCAGGGACGCCTCGTCGCAGCCGCTCGCCTCGTCGGGGAGCGTGGTCGAGGTGCCCGGCAGCACGTAGGGGGAGGGGGTGTCGGTCGAGGCGTCCGGGTCGGTGACGACCTCGGCGTCCAGGGCGGCCGCCGCCGTGACGATCTTGAACGTGGAGCCGGGCGGATAGGTCTGCCGGATGGCCCGGTTGAGCATCGGCTGAGTCCGGCCCGAGTTGAGCTGCCGCCAGGCGTCGGTGACGGACGAACCGGTACCGGAGAGCAGCCCCGGATCGTACGAGGGGGTCGAGACCAGCGCCAGGATCTTGCCGGTCGTCGGCTCGATGGCCGCGACGGCGCCCCGCCGGCCGCCGAGCCCCTCGAACGCGGCACGCTGCATGGAGTCCTTGACCGTGGTGACGACGTCGCCGCCGGGCTGCCGGCTGCGGGTGATCTCGTTCCAGAGGGGGAACGGGGCGAGCATCGAGTCGGTGCCGGAGAGGACCGGGTCCTCGGCGTTCTCGATCAGGGTGGTGCCGTACGTCTGCGAGGCGTATCCGGTCACCGGGGCGTACAGCGGGCCGTAGCGGTAGGTGCGCTCGTACGCGAGCTGCTCGCCGGTGTCCTTCGAGCCGGTGACGGACCTGCCGTCGGCCAGGATGTTGCCGCGCGGCTGGTCGTAACGGTGGATCGTGATCCGCCGGTTGGCGGGGTTGTCGTCGAGCGAGGAGGCCTCGAAGACCTGGACGCGGGCGGCGTTCAGCAGCAGCGCCACGAGCAGCAGGAGGCAGAAGGCGGCGGCGCGCCGGATGTAGCGGATCATGTCCGGGGCCCCCGCAGCACGGTCGGCGCGTACGGGATCACAGTTCGTCCTCCAGGATGGGCGCGATGACTCCGGTCTCCACCTGGTCGGGGTGGGGTCTGCGGGCCAGGTCGCTGACCCGGATCAGCAGCGCCACGATGATCCAGTTGGTGACCACGGAGGAACCGCCCTGGGCGAGGAACGGCATCGCCATGCCCGTCAGCGGGATCAGCCCCATCACCCCGCCCGCGATCACGAACACCTGGAGCGCCAGGATCGAGGCGAGACCGATCGAGAGCAGCCGCCCGAACGAGTCGCGCAGGGCGAGTCCGGCCCGGTAGCCGCGCGCCACCAGCAGCGCGTAGAGCATGAAGATCGCCGTCAGCCCGGTCAGGCCGAGCTCCTCGCCCGCCGTCGCCAGGATGAAGTCGGACTTGGCGGCGAAGCCGATGAGGATGGAGTGCCCGAGCCCGAGCCCGGTGCCGAGCATCCCGCCGGCCGCGAAGGCGAACAGCGACTGGGCGAGCTGGCCGGGCCCCTGACCGGCGTCGATGGAGGCGAACGGGTCGATCCAGTCCTGCACCCGGCTGTGCACGTGCGGTTCGAACGAGCCGACGACGAACGCGCCGACGGCGGCGAGCAGCAGCCCGACGGCGATCCAGCCGATGCGGCCGGTCGCCACGTACAGCATGATCACGAACAGCCCGAAGAAGAGCAGCGAGGTGCCCAGGTCCCGCTCCAGGATCAGCACCCCGACGCTCAACAGCCAGATCGCCACGATCGGGCCGAGCACCCGGCCGGTGGGGAGCTGCAGCTTCCAGATCTTGCGGCCGGTGTACGCGAGGGCGTTGCGGTTCGCCGCGAGGTAGGCGGCGAAGAAGACGGCGAGCAGGATCTTGGCGAACTCGCCCGGCTGGAAGGAGAATCCGCCGACCCTGATCCAGATCTTGGCGCCGTTCACGGCGGGGAAGAAGATCGGCACGATCATCAGGACGAGGGCGGTGGCGACCGAGAGGTACGCGTACCGCTGGAGCACCCGGTGGTCGCGCAGGAACACCACCACCGCGATGAAGAACGCCACGCCGAGCGTGGACCAGACCAGCTGGGTGGGGGCCGCCTGGTCCTTCGGGGTCTCCAGGTCGAGCCGGTAGATCAGCACCAGGCCGAGGCCGTTGAGCAGGAGGGCGATGGGCAGCAGCAGCGGATCGGCGTACGGGGCGCGGAAGCGGACGGCGAGATGGGCGAGCAGGGCGAGCAGCCCGAGCCCGCCGCCGTACCCGGCGACATCGGGCGGGACCGCGTTGTTCCTGGCCAGACCGACGGCGGCGTAGCCGTACACGGAGATGAGGACGGCCCCGATGAGGAGCGAGAGCTCCACGCCGCGCCGCTTGGGCAGGCGCAGTTCGGGCGGAGGTGCGTCCGCTGTCGTTGCGGTCATGCCACGCAACGTAGCAAGAGGTGGGGTTTATTTCCCTTATGTCAAAGTGCGGAGGTTCGCGGGGCTCCGGCGGCGGACCGTCAGGACCGGGGGCCGGGCGGCGGTTGTGCCTCGCGGCGTACGCACTCCGGCAGCGTCAGCCGGGCCACCGCCCCGCCGTCCGCCGCGTTCTCGAAGACCAGCCGGGCACCCATCACCCGTGCCTGCCCGGCGGCGATGGTCAGCCCGAGGCCGTGTCCCTTGCTGCCGCCCTCGGTGCGGAAGCGCTGCGGGCCGTCTGCGGTCAGATAGTCCGGGAAGCCCTCGCCGTGATCGCGTACGGTCACCACCGGCCCGTCGACCGTCAGCACGACCGGCGGGCGGCCGTGCCGGTGCGCGTTGCTGATCAGATTGCCGAGCACCCGCTCCAGGCGCCGCCTGTCCGTCTCGACGCGTACCGGCGGCCCGTCCCCGACGACCCCGACCTCGGTGTGGGTGCCCGAGGCGGACGCCACTCGCTCGACGAGCGGCGCCAGTTCGTGCACGTCGAGATCTACCTGCTCGGTACGCGTGTCGAGCCGGGAGATCTCCAGCAGGTCCTCGGTGAGGGCGCGCATCGTGCGGACCCGGTCCTGCACCAGCTCCGAGGGGCGGCCCGGCGCCAGCAGTTCGGCGGCGGCCGACAGGCCGGTCAGCGGGGTGCGCAGCTCGTGCGCCACATCGGCGGTGAAGCGCTGCTCGGTCAGCAGCTTGCGCTGGAGCGTCGCGGCCATCGTGTCCAGCGCACCGGCGACGATCGCCACCTCGTCCGGCCGGCGTGAGGGGTCGGCCGTACGGGGGTCGTTGACGCGGGCGTCGAGATCACCGGCCTCGATCCGGCGGGCCACTCGCGCGGTCTGGTGCAGCCGCCGGGTGACCCGGGTGACGGCGAACCCGCCGGCCAGCAGCGTCGCGCCGATCGCCAGCAGCGAGGAGCCGATGATCGCCCCGTCCAGGCCGTTGATCGTGCGGGCGCTCTGGCTGTAGTCGATATGGGTCGCCAGCGCGTGGCCGTCGGCCGGGGCGGCGGCCCACATCGTCGGCCGGCCGAGATGGTCGGCGACCATGGTGCCGCGCTCCCCGTCCACCGCCAGGGCCCGCAGTGACGCGGGCAGCCCCGGCGGATCGAGACCGGAACGCGGCGGAAGCGCCTCGCCCGCCTCGTAGGCGGCGGTGACGCCCTCCAGCCGGGTCAGCGCCTTCTCGCGGGCGTGGCCGACCGTCTGACGGTTGACCGCGGTGTGCACCAGCACGCCCAGCAGGGCGGCGAGCACGCAGCACATCACGGTGATGAAGGCCGCGGACTTCCAGGTCAGCGACGCGGTCCAGGCGGGCGTCCGCAGCCCGCGCGGGCCACGCGGCGTTCTCGGCCGCCGCCGGCTCACCGGCGCTCCGCGGACACGGCGGCCGAGGGGGCCGCGGTGGGTGCGGCGGTCGGCGGTGCGGTGGGCGGCGACGCCGTCGGCGCGGCGGAGGGCGGTTCGCCGGGCCGCACGGAGGGTCGCGTGCCCTTCGGCTGCCGCCGGCCGGGCTCGGGCTGCGGGGTCATGCGCAGGATTCCGTCCTGGGTGGGCAGCATGGCCCGCTGCCTGCTGTCCCAGGACCAGGCCGTGCGGTACTCGTACCCGGTGATGGCGGAGGGGGCCCGCATGATCAGGTCCCGGCCGGCCAGCTCCACGCTGATCACCGCGTCCGAGGTGGACATGATCCGGGTCAGTCCGCCCGGCCCCGGCATGTAGACCCGCACGGAGAGCTGGCGGTCGGCCAGCTTGATGGCGAGGACCAGCTCGTCCCTGCCGTCGCCCGTCAGATCGCGGTAGTACGGCGCGAGCACCGGGCAGTCGTCCGGCGCGGTCCGGCAGGCGTTGATCCGGCGGACCGCGGCGGCCGGGAGCTCGTCCGTACCGCTGGAGCGGTCGGGGTGGGCCTTCAGGCCCGCCTGCACCACCGCCACCGGGTCCAGCCGGCGCACATCGCCGCCCGGAACCGTGATGCCGGGGATGTGCGCGGTCTCACCCTCGCCGTAGTCGTACGGAGCGGCGGAGGCGGGCGGCAGCTCCGGCCAGAGGCGGGCCGGACCGATGGCGGCCGGGGCCGGACCGGTACTCTTCAGCCCGCCGCCGGCGCCGCATCCGGCCAGCAGGGCGGTGCCGGCCAGCAGTGCCGCCACGCTGGGCGCCACCCGGTGCTGCCGACGCATGGCTTTTCTCCGTTCCCGAGGTCCGTCGAGCCGGTGGGCACGTGCTCGCGCACGATCCCGGCTCCGTAGACCTTACGGAAGGAAGTCTCTTATGCGTATTTAGTGCTGATACGGATTCTGGCCCTGGCCCTGGCCCTGGCCCTGCGCTCCCGGCGCATAGCCCGGCTGCTGCGGCTGCCCGAACGGGTTGCCGTCCTGTGACGCGATGTGCTGGGCCAGCAGCTGCTCGGCCTGCTCCTTGGGGATCTTCTGCTCACCACCGCAGAAGGTGCACTGGGTGGCGAACTTCGTCGAGAAGGGGAACAGCGGCACGAAGAACAGCGTGAACTTCGTGACCCGCTTGCGCAGGGTGTGCGCGGACGGATTCCCGCACCAGCCGCAGACCATCGTCATGACGGCCAGTTGGTAGAGATAGCCTCGCGTACCGAAAATGATCATGTTGTGGGTCCCTTCCCCGAATCACCCATGAGCGCCCGGCGGCAGAGCGCCAGCAGCTTCTCGTCCTCGTATGTGTCGTGGCTGCCGTAGCCGCCGTCCATCGCGTTGTGGCGGCGTACGGAGGCGAGCTCGGCGCGCAGCACATGTGCCGCGTCCGACCCTGCACCAGCGGCCCCCATCCGCGCCAGGCATTCGGCCACCCGAACCCTGACATGGCGGTTCTGCTCCCAGGCCGCCAGGAGTACCGGTACGGACTCCCCGGCCCGCCCGGAAACCTCCCACAGGGCGATCGCCGCGTCCACTCGCAGCCACAGCTCGTCGTGCCCCAGCAGCGCCCGCAGCCGTGGCGCGGTCACCGCGGCCCGCGCACCCAGCCGGCCCAGCGCGCTCGCCGCCGACCGCCGCTCGTGCGCGTGCTCCGCCTGCAGCCCCTCGATCAGTACCGGCAGCACGGCGGCGGCGTCCCCGTCGACCGCCCAGAGCGCCTCGGCGGCCTCCGTGGCCGCCGCGGTGCCGGGACGCCGGATCAGCGCCCGCAGCTCCGGCACGGCACAGTGGGCCGCGGGCCCGAACGAGCCGAGCGCCCGCAGCGCCGCCGTGCGCAGCCACTCACCGCGGTACTCCGGGGCCCCGCGCAGCACCCGCAACACCTCGGGCGCCGCCTCGCCCGCCCGCAGCGCGGTCAGCCCGGCCAGCAGCGGGCTCGCCCGGTCGTACGCGCCCTCGTCGAGCCCCACCTCGCCGAGCCTGCGCCGCAGCGCACCGGCCAGCGGACGGGCCGCCGACCCCAGATAGCCGATGGCGAACCCCACGTCGTGCGGCACCTCGGGCCGCTCCAGCGCCGCGGCCAGCGCGGGCACGGCGCGGGCGTCGCCCAGCCGGGACAGTGCCTTCACCGCGCTGCCGAGCCCCGGCGGCCCGCTCGCCCACTCCTTCACCCAGGCCCCCGGATCCGCCGCCACCCTGGCCGCCAGCGCGTCCGCGGCCGGTGCGGCCAGGCCGAACAGCTCCTCCAGCACGTGCGAAGCCGCCTCGGCCAGCTTCGGCTCGGCCGCGCCGAGCTGCTCGCCGACCAGCCGCACCAGCTCCCCGTAGGAACCGCGCCAGGCCCGGATCAGCCCGCTGCTCATCCGGACCGCGTCGATGCGCTGCCAGCGGTCGGGGCTGCACAGCTGGTCGGTCAGCAGCGCGGTCCGTTCGGCGACCCGGTCGTCAAGACCGACATGCAGGGTCCGCAGCAGATCGGCCGTCCAGGGCGCCGCGCGCCCCGCGCTCTCCTCGGCCGACAGCGCCCGCAACTGCCCCACCAGCGTCACCGGCGCGGCCCGCTCCTCGACCCCGGCCGGCTCCGGCTCGCTGTGCGCCTCGGCCGCCCGGGGCCCCGG
>NZ_JAFMPZ010000419.1 GCF_017353455.1 Streptomyces laculatispora | reverse complement strand
CGCCTACGTCTACGACGGCGGCGTGCTCGACGAGGAGCAGCTGAAGGCGGTGCGCGTCCAGGAGGACGAGCTGCTGTCGTGGAAGCTGGTCGACCGGGCGGAGCTCGGCAGCCATCTGCCCGAAAGGCTCGGGCTGCGGGTGCAGGCGGCGCTGGACGTCCTGGATTCGGGCGCGGGCGCGGCGGAGCTGGAGGACGGTCTGCCCGTCGCCTGAGGCGAGGGGCGAGGGGCGAGGCGGCCGGGGAACGGGGCCCGTGCGTGGGCCGGACGAGAGGCCTCAGTCCTCCGCCGGCTCCTGCCGCGCCCGCCGGGAGGGGCGGAACTCGTACAGGTCCAGGATCCCCGGCGGGTCCACGAGTCCCGGGCCGCCCCCCGCTACCCAGCCGGCGATGTCGGCGATCGCCTCGGCGTCGTTCACCAGGCCGAGCCAGACCGGCCGGCCACCGGCCCGGCGGCCGTCGGCGGACGGCTGGACGACCACGACATCTGCCTGGTCGCAGGCGTCCAGGCAGTCCACGACCCGGACCGTCGCGATCCCGTCGAGGGAGCCGCGCACCGCGGCGAGCAGCCCCGCGTGGTCCACGCCCGCGATCTTCGGGGTCCCGCAGCAGCAGCCGCGGCAGACGCTGACTGTGGGCCGGGGCGGGGCGGCGGCCCTGCGGTCGCGGCGGCTCATACGGGCAGGTTCCGGAGCGGGACGTGGATGATCACCGTGGGACTGTACCGGGGCCCACCACCGGCTCGACCGGACGAGTTCCCCCGCTGCCCGTGCGGTAGTGTTGATGGCTGCGAAGGGGAGTAGCCCTGCAAACCGGTCGTCGACACACTGGAACCTCCGGGTTCCCGGTGGCCGGGTTCGTGGATCATCACGGGCGGGCGAGACCTTCGGTCAGGTATGACACGCCCGCCTCCCGCGGGTGCCGCCGTCATGCCGGGCCGAGTGGTCCTCCGAAAAGCCCGAGTGGCACTTCGCGGAAGACCCGGGGCCCGGCTCTTACAGAAAGCCACCCGGAATGCATCTCGACCCCCTGGCGATCCTCACCGCTTTCGGGCTGATCTTCCTCGCGGAGCTCCCCGACAAGACGATGTTCGCGTCGTTGGCCATGGGCACGCGCATGCGCCCGCTCTATGTCTGGTTCGGCACGTCGTCCGCGTTCATCGTCCATGTCGCCATCGCGGTCGGAGCGGGCGGCCTCCTCGGACTGCTGCCCGACTGGATCGTCAAACTCGTCTCGGCGTCCCTGTTCGCGTTCGGGGCGTTCATGCTCCTGCGCGCCGGCGGGGGCGACGACGAGGACGAGGACGGCCCGAAGACCGTGACCGGATTCTGGCCGGTGTACTCGACCGCGTTCATGGCGGTGTTCATCAGCGAGTGGGGCGACCTCACCCAGATCACGACGGCCAACCTGGCGGCGAGCAATGGCACCTGGTCCACCGCGATCGGGTCCGCGGCGGCCCTGATGTCCGTATCGGCACTGGCACTGCTCGCCGGGCGCTTCATCTCCAAGCGCATACCGCTCAAGACGGTCCAGCGCATCGGCGGCCTGTGCATGCTGGGGCTGGCGATCTGGACGGTCGTCGAGATCTTCACCGGCTGACGCGAGCGGCTCCGCCGCGGGGTGCGGGCCCGTCCGCCGGCTGGGCGGGCCCGTCCGCCGCGTGCTCTAGAACAGCGCCTGGACCGTGTCCTGCGTACCGTTCTCGAAGGCCAGCAGCCGTTGCTTGCGGTCGAGTCCGCCGCCGTATCCGGTGAGGCTCCCCGACGCCCCGATCACCCGGTGGCAGGGCACGATGATGCCGACCGGATTCTTGCCGTTGGCCAGCCCCACCGCACGCGAGGCGCCGGGCTTTCCGAGGATCTCGGCCAGTTCGCCGTACGAACGCGTCTCGCCGTACGGAATCCGCTGGAGCTCCGCCCAGACGGTGCGCTGGAACGGGGTGCCGTCGAGGTCCAGCGGGAGGTCGAACTCCCGGAGTTCACCGGCGAAGTAGGCGTCCAGCTGCCGGATCGTCTCGTCGAAGGGGGCGGGGTCGGGCTCGCCGAAGGTCTCCTCGGGCGGACGGTGGCGCTGATCGGTCATGTAGAGGCCGGCGAGGACCCCGTCGGTGGCGACGAGGGTCAGCGGGCCGTAGGGGCTGTCGGTCACGGTGTGCCGGCGGGTCGCGATGGCGGTGGTGCGTGCTGCGGTCACGATGGACTTCCTTGTGCGGGAAGGTGGTTGATGGGGTGGTCGTCGACGGTCCACAGATACTGGACCGCGTAGGCCCGCCAGGGACGCCAGGCCGCCGCGCGGGCGGTGAGTGCGGCCGGTGTCGAGGGAAGACCGAGTTCCTGCGCGGCCCGCCTGATGCCGAGATCCGTCGGCAGGAAGGCGTCCGGATCACCGAGCGCCCGCATGGCGATGACCTCGACCGTCCACGGCCCGAAGCCGGGCAGCGCGGCCAGTTCGGCCCGCGCCTTCTCCCAGTCGGTGTCGGTGCCGAGCCGCAGCGAACCGGCCGCCAGGGCCTCGACGAGTGTGGTGAGCGTCCGGCGCCGGCTGCGCGGCAGGGCCAGCCGCTCGGGATCGAGTCCGGCCAGCGCCCCGGATGCCGGGAAGAGGTGGGTGAGACCGCCCTCGGAATCGTCGACGGGCGTGCCGTGGGCGGTGACCAGCCGGGCCGCGTGGGTCCGTGCCGCGGCCGTCGACACCTGCTGGCCGAGCACGGCCCGGACGGCGAACTCCGCGCCGTCGACGGTTCTCGGCACCCGCCGCCCCGGTGCCTTGTCGACCAGCGGGGCGAGCAGCGGATCGGTGCGCAGCTGTTCGTCGACCGCGACCGGATCGGCGTCGAGGTCCAGCAGCCAGCGGCAGCGGCTGATGGCCAGGGTGAGATCACGCGGGTCGGTGAGCGAGAGCCGGCAGGCGATGTGGTCGGGGTGCGGGGTGAGGGCGACGATGCCGTGCCCGTACGGCAGATCGAGCGTGCGCCGGTAGGCGCCGTCGCGCCACTCCTCCACGCCCGGGACGGCCGTCGCGGCGAGATGTCCGAAGAGGTTGCTGGGATTGAGCGGTGCGCGGTACGGCAGCCGCAGCGCTATCACGCCGGGCGTGACCGGGGGCTTCGCCGACCGGGCCGCGCGGCC
>NZ_JAFMPZ010000418.1 GCF_017353455.1 Streptomyces laculatispora | reverse complement strand
GCCGGCTGGGAGACCGCCCGCGGCGTTGGCGTACCGCATGATGCGGGCGGTCTCCCAGCCGGCGAGCAGTCCGTGGCAGAGCGCGCCGCCGAACGCGTCACCGGCGCCCAGGCCGTTGACCACCTCGACGGGAAGCGCCGGGACATCGGCCACCGTGCCGTCGCGGTGGACCGCGAGGACGCCCCCGGGGCCCTGTTTGACGACGGCGAGCTCGACCCCGGCGGCGAGGAGGGCGCGTGCCGCGGCGTACGGTTCGCGCTCGCCGGTCGCGATCTCGCACTCGTCGAGGTTGCCCACGGCGACGGTGGCGTGGGCGAGTGCCTCGCGGTAGCGGGCGGAGGCGACGGGGTGGGGCGGGCCGGCCGCTGCGGTGCCCGCCGAAGAGCTGCCCGGTGAGCCCTCCGTTGCGGCGTCCCGTGAGCCGTCCGTTGTGGCATCCGGCGGTGCTTCCCAGAACATCGGGCGCCAGTCGAGGTCGAAGACGGTGATGCCCGAACGGTTCCTGGCCCGCAGCGCGGCGAGCGTCGCCGAGCAGCTGGGTTCGGCACAGAGTCCGGTGCCGGTCATCCAGAAGACCCGGGCGGATCCGACGGCCTCCAGATCCAGTTCCGACGCGTGGATCTCCAGGTCCGGGGCCTTGGGCTGCCGGTAGAAGTAGAGCGGGAAGTCGTCGGGCGGGAAGATCTCGCAGAAGGTGACCGGGGTCGGGTACTCGCCGACGGCCGTCACCCATCGGTCGTCCACCCCGAACTCCCGCAACTGCTGGTGGAGGTACTCCCCGAACGCGTCCTGCCCCGTCCGGGTCACCACCGCGGCGCGCCGGCCGAGGCGAGCCGCCGCGACGGCGACGTTGGTGGGCGAACCGCCGAGGAACTTCCCGAAGGCATCCACCCGGGCGAGCGGCAGGCCCGTCTGCAGAGGGTAGAGGTCCACTCCGATCCGGCCCATGGTGATCACGTCGTACGGCTCAGGCATCTGTGTCCCTTCGACGACCGGTGCGGCAGCTGGCGGACTCAACTGTCGTCCCCGGTCTAGCTCCTCCCCCGAATGCTGTCAATGATTGGTCCGGACATACGGACTAATGCTTGACACTCGTCTCCCCGGGCGCCGAGGCTGGAGCGCATGACCACCTCCGCATCCGCTCCGGCCCGCATCCGCATCGGCTCCGCGCCCGACTCCTGGGGGGTGTGGTTCCCCGACGATCCGCAGCAGGTGCCCTGGCACCGTTTCCTCGACGAGGTCTCCACCGCTGGTTACGAGTGGATCGAACTCGGCCCCTACGGCTACCTCCCGACCGACCCGGCCCGCCTCACCGACGAGACCCGCAGCCGCGGGCTCACCGTTTCGGCGGGCACCGTTTTCACCGGATTGCACCACGGTCCGGGCGTCTGGGAACGGACCTGGGCGCATGTCGCCGACATCGCGGAACTCACCCGGGCGATGGGCGCCGACCATCTCGTGGTCATCCCGTCGTTCTGGCGCGACGACAAGACGGGCGAGGTGCTGGAGGACCGCACCCTCACGGCGGAGCAGTGGAGTGACCTCACCACCCAGACGGAGCGGCTGGGGCGCGAGGTGCAGGACCGCTACGGCCTGCGCATCGTCGTCCACCCGCACGCCGACACCCACATCGACAGCGAGGAGAACGTCAGCCGCTTCCTCGACGCCACCGATCCCGCCCTGGTCTCGCTCTGCCTCGACACCGGGCACTACGCCTACTGCGGCGGCGACAGCGTCAAGCTGATCGAGACCTACGGTGAACGGATCGGCTATCTGCACCTCAAGCAGGTCGACCCGGAGATCCTGGCCGAAGTGGTCGCGAACGAGGTGCCGTTCGGGCCCGCCGTGGCACGCGGGGTGATGTGCGAACCGCCGGGCGGGGTGCCCGCCCTGGCACCCGTGCTGGACGCCGCCCGCCGACTGGACGTCGACCTGTTCGCGATCGTCGAGCAGGACATGTACCCGTGTCCGCCCGATAAACCGTTCCCGATCGCCCGCCGGACCCGGGAGCTCCTGCGCTCCTGCGGCAGCCCGGGGCAGCCCTCCTGACACGCCGGGCGGCCCCGCACGTGACGTGACGGCGGTATGCGGTGTTGTCCTCGGTGAGAGAGCCGGAGCGCGGTCATCACCGCGCCCCGGCGCCGCCCCCACACCCCACGAGGAGCAACTCACCGTGATCCGCAAGACGCCGCCGTCATACCGGGCGGCCGGGGCCTCGGCCCTCGCCGCGCTCGCCCTGGCCACCGCCCTCGCCGCGGCCCCCGGCGCCGCGGCCGACGAGAACAACACACCGCCGCCCGGCTCCAGCCCCGTCTGCGCCTTCTACGACGGCGACGGGCCGACCGCCTTCGGCGAACAGGGCGATCGTGTCTTCCAGGTGCAGTGCATGCTGGCCAACCGGCGTTACCTGCCGTGGGAGGCGGTGAACGGCACGTTCGACACGCAGACCCTCGCCGCCGTCCAGCACTTCCAGGCCGATCACCCGCCCCTGCTGCCGGACGGCCTCGTCGGCCCGAACACCTGGTCAGCGCTCTGGCACGCATAACAACCGCCGGCGGCGGCCGGGCGCCGGTCGGCCAGTCCGTCGGTCCGGCGGTCGGTCCGGCGGTCGGTCCGGCGGTCGGTCAGGCGGTCGGTCAGGCTGGCCGGCAGACAGTGTGATTCAGGGTCGGCCGCCGCCCCGCACCGCGCCCCTGCTCCCCGGCTCCCGGGCGGGCAGGGCTCCCGGGAGCCGGGGAGCAGGG
>NZ_JAFMPZ010000417.1 GCF_017353455.1 Streptomyces laculatispora | reverse complement strand
GAGCGGCGACGTCGCCGCTCTGCGGTCGGTCGCCGAGCTCTTCCGCACCCTCGACCACGCCTACGGCGGCGGCCACGCCCGGCAGGCCCTGGTCCGGTACCTGGAGCACGAGACGGAACCGATGCTGCGCGGCACGTACAGCGAGGCCACCGGACGCCGGCTGTTCGCCGCCGCCGCCGATCTGACCCGCCTCGCGGGCTGGACCTCGTACGACATCGCGGCGCACGGGCTCGCCCAGCGGTACTTCGTCCAGTCCTTACGCCTCGCCCAGGCCGCCGGGGACCGGGCCTACGGCAGCTACGTCCTGATCACCATGAGCAGGCAGGCGGTCTACCTCGGACACGGCAGGGAAGCGGTCCAGCTGGCGCGGGTGGCCCAGCAGGGCATCGGCTCGGCGGCGCCGAACGCGGTCCTGGCCCTGCTGCACGCGGTCGAGGCGCGCGGCCACGGAGTGCTCGGGGAGGCCAAGGCCTGCGCGGCCTCACTGGCGCGGGCGGAGCGCGCGCTGGAGGTCTCCCGCCTCGGGGACGACGTGCCGCACTGGGCGCGCTACTTCGACGAGGCCCAGCTCGCCGACGAGTTCGGGCACTGCCACCGGGACCTCCAGCAGTACCGGGCCGCCGCGCAGCACGCGGAGCGCTCGCTCCAGCTCCGCGCCCCCGCGTACGCCCGCAGCCGGCTGTTCTGCCGGGTGGTGCTGGCCTCCGCTCGGCTCGGCCTCGGTGAGCTCGACCAGGCCTGCAGGCTGGGCGCGGAGGCCGCTCAGCAGGCCGCCGAGATGCGATCGGTGCGCGCCACGGAGTACGTGCGGGACTTCGAGCGCCGGCTCGAACCGTTCCGGGACGCCGCCCCCGTGCGCGGATACCGCGAGCGGGTTGCTGCACTCGGGTGAGACCGGCGCCCGATCCCCCGGGCCGCCCCTAAGCGGCCCGGGGGAGTGCGGCAGCGCTTCCGTACCCGGGCCGTACGCCCAGGTCGGTGAGGATCGCCCCGGCGGCGCGGCGGGCCGAGAGCAGGGCTCCCTGGACCGTGCTCGTGTCCCGGTGGTCGCCGCACACGTACAGGCCCGCGAGCAGCCGGACCGGGCGGTGCGGGTCGTGCGGGGCCTCCATCGCGGGCACCGCCTCCGGGTCGTGGTGGACGGCCAGCAGCTCCCAGTCGTCGGTGGGCGTGCCGTAGAGCGCGGCGAGATGGGCGCGGACCGCGCGGTCCGGACCGGGCGGCGGGGTGCCGAGCACCGTCGAGCTGATCAGCGTCCGGCCGTGCGGGGCGCGCGCGGGGTCGACCTCGCTCATCACCGCGGTGTGCGCGACCGGGCCCGCGCGGTCGGCGTCCAGTACCAGCGACGCCCCGGTCGGCGGGGGAGCGGGGGCGGTGTGGTGAAGCACCGTCACCGGGCGGAAGGACGGCACCCGCAGACCGGGCAGCAGTTCGGCGGCGGCGCCCGCGCCGGTGGCCAGCAGCAGTGAGCGGCAGCCCAGTTCGCCGTGCTCCTTGGTGCGTACCGAGGTGATGTCTGCGGCCGTGACCTGCACGCCCGTCCGTACGGTGCCGGGCGGCAGCGCCGCCGCCAGCAGTTCGGGCAGCGTCCCCGAACCTCCCGCCGGTACGCAGAGCCTGCCGCTCGCATAGCTGCGCAGAGCGAGATCGGCGCACCGGCTGGACGTGGTGAGTCCGGGGTCGCTGAGCAGCGCGGTGAGCAGGGGGCGTACGAAGCCGTTGAGGGTACGGGAGGGCAGGCCGCGGCCGGACAGGGCTTCGAGCGCGGTCCGTTCGGGCCGGGCCAGGACGCGGGCCCGGGGGGTGGCGGCGAGGCGGGACAGCGCCGCGCCGAGCCTGGCCTGGTCGATCGCGCCGCCCATGACCCCGGTGATGGTCCCGCCCAGCGGTGTCCGGGGGGCGCTTGCGAGGGCGCGCGCCGCCTTGAGCGCACCCCGGGCATTGCGCGCACCCCGTGCGCTCCGTATCTCCCCGGTCCGGTAGCGGCGGCCCTCGCTGTGGACGAGCACGCCGGGGGCGAAGTTCCGCAGGACGAGTCCGCCGAGTCCCGGTGCCGCGTACAGCTCGGGATACGAGGTGTTGAGGAGGGGGCCGAGGCGGTCGAGCCGGAACCCGTCCACCTCCTCGGTCAGCATCCGGCCGCCGACCCGGGGGCCGGCTTCCAGGACGCTGACGCTCAGTCCCGCACTGGTCAGTTGGTGGGCCGCTGACAGGCCGGCGATCCCTGCCCCGATGATGACGACGTCCGCGTGGTGTGCCGTGCTGAGCACGTGCCCTCCCCGAGTCGGCGCAATTGGTGGGAGGCTCTTGCCCTCAACAGGCCACCGGAATGCGCGAGTTCGCCATGAGGCTAGGAGTGCGGCCGGATATCGGCGCGGTCGCGCGCACCGGGGCACCGGTGCACGGGGTCGCACATCCGTCTGAATTGGCAGACGGGTGGGGTTCCTGACGCTGCCGGGACTCCCGGGGTCCGGGATTTCCGGTTTCCGGGGGTGGCGGCGGGCCCGCCGCCACGGCTCGGAGCGGGCCGGATCAGCGCAGTGCCGCCCGGATGGCCGCGTCGATCCCGGGGAAGGCGAACGAGAATCCCGCGTCCAGCAGCCGCCCCGGCAGCACCCGCTGACTGCCCAGCACATCCTCGGCGAAGTCGCCCAGGGCGATCCGCAGCGCCGGTGCGGGCGCGGTGAAGAGCGTCGGCCGGTGCAGCACCCGGCCCATCGCCGCCGTCACCTCGGCGTTGGTGACGGGG
>NZ_JAFMPZ010000416.1 GCF_017353455.1 Streptomyces laculatispora | reverse complement strand
GGGTTGGTGGGTGTGGTGCATGCGGCTGGTGCGGGTGACAACGGGTTGGTCGGGTCGATGGACGGGGCTCGGCTGGACCGGGTGCTGGGTGCGAAGGCTGATGGGGCCTGGTACATGCATGAGCTGACGCGGGATCTCGGGCTGGCGTTCTTCGTGATGTTCTCGTCGGCGGGCGGTTCCGTACTGGCGGCCGGTCAGGCGAACTACGCGGCGGCGAACGTGTTCCTGGACGCGCTGGCGGTGCATCGCCGGGCGGAGGGTCTCCCGGCGACGTCACTCGCCTACGGGCTCTGGGACGTCGCCACCGGCCTGACCGAGGCCATCGACGACGACGCCCGTCTCATGGCGGCACGTGGCCTGCCCGCCCTCGCCCCGGCCGACGCGCTCCGCCTCTTCGACGCGGGCCTGCGCTCCGGCCGGGCGGCGCTGGTGCCGCTCGCCGTCGACGTACCGACCCTGAGGGCGCAGCCCGGCGCACCGCACTCCCTCCTGCGGGACATGGTCCTCACCGAGGCCGGCCCCGTGGTCCGGAGCCGCACGAAGGGTGCCGACCCCGCCGCGCTGACCGCCCGTCTCTCCGGGCTGAGCACCGAGGACCGCGAACGGGCCCTGCTGGACCTGGTACGCGGTCACGCCGCCGCTGTTCTGGGGCACTCGGGCGCCGAAGCGGTCCCGGCCGAACGCGGATTCCTCGACATCGGATTCGACTCGCTGACGGCTCTGGAACTCAGGAACCGCCTGGGCGGGGTGACCGGCTGCCGGCTGGCGCCGACCCTGATCTTCGACTACCCCTCGGCCGCCGAGCTCGCCACGCACCTGCGGCAGACGCTCTTCGGCGAGGACACCCCCGCAGATGACCTCAGCGCGGCCACCGCGGACGAGCTGTTCGACATTCTCGACGGCGACATCCTCGGCGGCGAAGCGTAGTACCCCCTCCCGGCAGGCCCTGCCGGTCATGGCACAAGGGGTTCGTACGAGCACCGACCGGAGACGAGGAGCGAGTGTGCTGAACCGGATAGTCGTCGTGGGCGCGGCGGCCGCAGGACTGACCGCGGTGGAGACGTTGCGCGCCAAGGGCTACGAAGGCGGGCTGACGCTCGTCGGCGACGAGGTCCATCCGCCCTACGACCGGCCGCCCCTCTCCAAGGAGTTGCTGAGCGAGGGCTGGGAACCCCCGAGCGCCTGGTTGCGCAAGGAGGACGTGCTCGCCGCCGTGGACGTCGATCTGCGTCTCGGCTGCCGGGCCACCGGCCTCGACCAGGCGGCCCGGACCGTCAGCCTCTCCACCGGCGAGCGGCTGCCCTACGACGCGGCGATCATCGCGACGGGACTCCGGCCGCGCAGGCTGCCGTACGGGGACGGCCTCCGGGGCGTCCATGTCCTGCGTTCACTGGACGACGCGGTCCGGCTGCGCGAGGCGCTCGCGGCAGGCCCCAGGGTGGCGGTGATCGGGGCCGGATTCCTCGGCGCGGAGATCGCCGCCACGGCGCGCGGGGCCGGGCTCGACGTGACGCTGATCGACACGAACGCCCAGCCCCTTGAGCGCCAGGTCGGTGCCGGGATCGGCGAGCTCGTGGCCGGTATGCACCGTGACCACGGAGTGCGGCTCGTTCTCGGCGCCGATGTCGTGGGGATGGCCCAGGACGGCGGCGGCGGTGTTCGCGGGGTCCTGCTGGCGGACGGCACCACCGTTGACGCCGATCTCGTCGTCGTCGCGATCGGCTCGGTGCCCGCCGTGGACTGGCTCGCCGGTTCCGGACTGCCCCTGGGGGACGGGGTCCTGTGCGACGAGTACTGCCGGGCCGCCCCTGGCGTGTGGGCGGCGGGGGACGTCGCCAACTGGCCCCACCCGATGATGGCCGGGGCGCGGGTCAGGCTCGAACAGCGGACCAACGCCGCCCAGCAGGCCATGGCGGTCGTCTCCAATCTGCTGGCCGGTGACGCGGGCGAGAAGCCGTACGCCCCCGTGCCCTTCGGCTGGACCCATCAGTTCGGGGAGAAGATCCAGACCATCGGCTGGTGCCCTCCGGACGCGCGTACGGAGATCATCAGCGGGTCCACCGCGGACCGGGAGTTCGTCGCCGCGTACCACCGCGACGGAGTCCTCGTCGGCGGTCTGGGCTGGAACAGCGCACGCGGTCTGCGGCAGTGCCGGCTCCTGCTCGGCCGGCCGTCGGCGGAGACGGCCGCCACGGCGGCGGCCGTCTGACGGCTGAACCACCGCAACCAGGGGGCGGCGCACGAGCCCGGCCCTCCTCCACTCTCACCGAGAGCGGTGTCGTACCGTCTCCCCACCTCGGTGTCACACCGGCTCCGCGTACCGCGGACCCGAGGCGTATACGATGCTCTATGCGTGCGTGATACGCATGGGAAGGCTTCCGATGAAGGCAGGCACGAGATGACTACTGGCGAAGGAAAGAGCACGGAAGGCGTCGGCCTGCCGAACAGCATCGCGGTGCTCTGGGAACTGCGGAACAGGGAACAGCGCACCGCCCGCACCGGCCTGAGCGTCGAGCGCATCGTGACGGCCGCGATCGAGTCGGCGGACGCCGACGGCCTCGCCGGGCTGTCCATGTCCCGGGTCGCCAAGAGCCTCGACTTCGGCACCATGTCGCTGTACCGCCACGTGTCGAGCAAGGACGAGCTGCGACAGCTGATGCTGGACATGGCCTACGGCACCCCGCCCCGTATCGAAACGGCGGAGGGGGACTGGCGGGACGGGCTGGAGCAGTGGGCCCGTGCCTTCCAGGAGGTCTTCCACCGGCACCCCTGGATGCTCCAGATCTCGGTCAGCGGACCTCCCCTGGAGCCGGGGCAGCTCAGCTGGCTGGAGTGCGGCCTGCGCACCCTGGGCGGCACCGCGCTGAGGCCGGACGAGAAGCTCTCCGTGATGATGCTGATGATCGGCTACGTGCGCAACAACGTGCAGATGTCGCTCGGCGTCGTGACCGAGGGCATCAGCGAGGAAGACCTGATGGCCAACTACGGCCGCGCGCTGGCCAAGTACGCCGACTCCGCGTCGTTCCCCGCACTCGCCGAGCTGCTGGAGGCCGGGGCGTTCGACGAGCCCGAGGACGACTTCACCTTCGGGCTCCAGCGGGTCCTGGACGGGGTCGAGGTGCTGGTCCGTATCCGCAACGGCGAGAAGCCGCTCACCTGACGGGGCCACCGGCCGGGCCCGACGCGGCACCGGCCGGCGGCCCGCGGGACCGGCCGGACGCACGACATGCGGAAGGGGGCTGGTTCCCCACCCGGCCGGGTGGGGAACCAGCCCCCTTCCTTGGTGTCCGGAGCCTCAGCTCGCGGCGGGCTCCATGCGTCCCGGAGCGGGGACGGTCGCCGGTGCGTCGAGGTCGTACGGGTCGATCGGCTCACCCGTCTCGATCGGCACCTTGCGCAGCAGTACGGCGACGATCAGGGCCACCACGACCATGGCGGCGGCCCCGGAGAGGGCGGCCACCTGGAGGCCGTGGGTGAAGGCCTCACGGCTGGTGGAGAGCAGTTCGGCACCGATCGCGGCCGGCTGCTGGGAGGCGACGGTGGCGGCGCCGCCGATGGTGTTGCGGACCGCGCCCAGCGCCTCGCCGCCGAGACCGGCCGGGTTCACCGCGTTCATGTCATGCCGGTAGATGGCGGAACCGATGCTCCCGATGACCGCGAAGCCGAACGCGCTGCCGAACTCGGTGAAGGTCTCCGAGGTGGCCGTGGACGAGCCGGCGTGCTCCTTCGGTGCCGAGGTGACGACGATCTCCGCCGTGAGCGTCTTCGAGGCGGTCATGCCGGCCGCCATCAGCCCCACGCCCACCAGCAGGACGGCGACGTTCGATTCCACCGTGAGGCGGCTGAGCACACCGAAGCCGATGGCCATCACCAGCATGCCGCTGGCCACCAGGTAGACCGGCTTGACCTTGCGGGACAGGGCCGAGACGAGGCCGACCGCGATTCCGATCGCCGGCATCACCGCCATGGACCACAGGGCCGCCCGGAACGGTGTCATGCCCAGCACCATCTGGAGGTACTGGTTGGTGAGGATGCTGACGCCCATGAACGAGAACATCACCATCAGGTTGGTCAGGATCGCCCCGGTGAAGCCGCCGTAGCGGAACAGCGAGATGTCGATGAGCGGGTGGGCCGTCATGCGCTGGCGCTGCACGAAGGCGATGAGCAGCACGAGGCCGACGGCGGCCCAGATCGCGGGGTCGCGGGCCCAGCCGTCCACGGCCAGCTCCTTGAGGCCGTAGATGAACGGCATGATGCCCGCGACCGACAGGAACGCGCCGAGCAGGTCCAGCTTGCCGCGCGAGGGGTCGCGCCGCTCCGGCAGCAGGATCGGGGCCAGGATCAGCACCAGCACCATCACCGGGGTGTTGATCATGAAGACCGAGCCCCACCAGAAGTTGTTCAGCAGCAGGCCGCCCACGACCGGGCCGAGGGCCGCCCCGGTGGCGAGGGTGCCGCTCCAGGCGGCGATGGCCGACTTGCGCTGCTTGGAGTCGTGGAACATGTTGCGGATCAGGGCCAGGGAGGTCGGCGTCAGCGTCGCGGCGCCGAGACCGAGCAGTGCGCGCGAGCCGATGAGCATCTCGGGACTGTCGGCCGTCGCGGCGAGCGCGGACGCCACACCGAAGACCAGGGCGCCGATGATGAGGAGCTTCCGGCGCCCGAAACGGTCACCCACCCAGCCCATCGTGATCAGCGCGCCGGCCAGCACGAAGCTGTAGATGTCCATGATCCACAGCAGCTGGGTGGCGCTCGGCTTCAGCGATTCGCTGATGGGCGTGATCGCGAAGCCGAGAACCGAGATGTCAATGGCGATCAGCAGAGTGACCAGGACGATCACCACGAGGCCGAGCCATTCCTTGAGCCCCGCCCGGGGCTTGTTTTCTGTCATGGCAAACGTCCATGCCTTCCTGCGTCATGACCCTGAGTACGTAACACGCTGAGCGTATCAGGTACGCGTAAGCGTGTCGCGTACCCATCGGCGGTGGAGTGAGGCTCCCGAGCCCCGCCCCGCAGCGGATTCAGTGCGTTCGGCCGAGCAGTTCCTGCGCCCGTCGCAGCAGTGCCCGGCGGTCGATCTTCCGGTTGGTGTTGAGCGGGAATTCCGCGATGTGGAAGAAATGCTGGGGGAGTACGGCCCGGGGGAGCGTGTGGCTCAGCTCGCGGGCCAGGACGACGGGCGGCACGCGCTCCCCGGTGTGGAACGCGGCCAGCGTGATGCCCTGCTCGGACGGCACCGGCACCGCGACGCCGTCCTCCACTCCCGGGCACCGGCGCAACGCCGCGTCGATCTCCGCCAGTTCGATCCGCACCCCGCGCACCTGAACCTGCTGATCCAGTCGGCCGAGGTAGAGCAACTGCCCCTCCTCGCCCAGCCGGACCCGGTCGCCCGTCCGGTAGTAGCGCACCCCGTCCCGGTCGAGGAACCGGCCCGCGTCGTCGGCCGGGTCCAGATATCCGGCCGTGAGCTGCGGCCCGGCGACACACAACTCGCCCTCCGACGGGTCCGGTTCGCCGTCGGCGCCGAGGAGCATCCACGCGTGTCCCGCGTGTACCGGCCCGATCGGGACGACACCCGCGACCGCGATCCGGGGCGACGTCTCACGCGACCAGCGGTGCCTGGTGATGGTGATGGTCAGTTCGGTGGGACCGTAGAGGTTCTCGATGGCCGACCCCGGCGCCGCGTGCTGCCAGTCCGTCACGTCCTGGCAGGTCACCGCCTCGCCGGCGAAGAAGCTCCAGCGCAGCGAGGGCAGGGCGCCGTCGGCGAGCCGGCCGGTGCGCCGGATCAGGCTGATCACGCTGGGGGTGGAGAACCAGACGGTGATGCCCTGTTCGGCGACGAAACCGGGGAGGTCCCGGTAGGCGCCCGCCGGAACCGGCACCAGTGCGGCGCCGGCGCCCCACGCGCAGAACAGGTCGAACATCGCGCAGTCGAAGTTCAGATCGAAGTTCTGCGAGAACACATCGTGCGGACCGAAGTCGTACCGCGCGTCGAGCAGGCCGAAGTAATGGGCGCCGTTGGCGTGCGTGACCGGCACACCCTTCGGCCGGCCCGTGGAACCCGAGGTGAAGAGCACATAGGCGGTGTCGTCCGGTGCGACCGGGCGGGGGCGCGCCAGGCGGGACGCCGGATCGGGGACGATCCTCCCCTCGGCGCCGCCTGCGGCCGGCCCGTCCAGCAGGGCGGGAAGCCCGACGCCCTCCGCACGCAGCTTCTCCAGCACCGTGGCCGCCTCGGCGTCCACGATCAGCGCCTGCACCCCCGCCGCTTCGAGCATCTGAAGGGTGCGGAGCACGGGGAAGGAGGGCTGCAGCGGAACCATCGGCACCCCGGTGAACAGGCAGGCCAGGATGCCCGTGTAGGCGTCGACGCCCTTGCCCGCGAGCACGCCCACCGCGGCCGGACGCTCCGGGAGCGCGGCCAGCAGCGAGCCCGCCCAGGTCAGCGCCCGGTCGTACAGCTCCCGGTACGTCAGCGTGGCGTCGCCGGCGCGGATCGCCACCCCGTGCGGGGACCGCGCGAGTCCGCGCAGGAAACGGTCATAGAGGGCGTGGGCCGACGTCTGGTCCATGAGTGTTCCCCGGGTGACGGTGGATGGATGAGGTGGAGCGGTGCTCGATGCCCGCGAGGCTCCCGCCGGAGACCAGGGCCCCGTACGAGTCGTACGGGGCACCTCGGCGGACCTCGGCGAGGGGGTGCGGCGGCCCGCCTTCGGCGGGGGTGCGCGACGGCCGGCCGGATGCCGGGGCGGACTCGGGCGCGCCGGGGCGCGGCGCCGGGCCCGCGATCCGCAGGAGGACCTCGGTGAGGTCGGCCCAGGAGCGACCGGCCGGTGCGTGGTGCAGGGCGACCCGCGGATTTCTCGCGAGCCACTCGCGTACGTCACGGGAACGCACCGCTCCCTTCCCGTCCAGGAGCACGTGCAGCCTCGGGTAGGGATGGGCCTGGGCGACCGCGTCCAGGAGATTCAGGAAGGTGGCCGGCGCGGAGGCCCTGTCCGCCCCCGGGCGGGCCCGGTCGAGCAGCAGGGGCCGGAGCCGTTCCTCGGGCCTGTGCCCGGTCCGGCCGTCCGCCCGCAGGACCACGGCGTTCCACGGCGACACGCGACAGACCCCGACGACACCGCGATGCGCGCCGGGCGGCAGAGGCGGCACGGCGGGCAGCTGGAAGGTCTCGGGGCGATGCGGCTGCACCCCCCACCTCCGCCACACCCGCGAAACCGTGGAGTGGGCGATCCCCAGCTCGCCGGCGAGCAGCCGCGACGACCAGTACGGCGCCCGCAGCCGGGCCGGCGGTGTACCGCCGTCGCAGAGCGTGGCGACGAGCACCGCCACCTCGTCCACCGTCGCGGGGCGGCCCGGCCGGGGCAGGTCACCCAGTGCCGCGATGCCCGACTCCGCGTACCGCGAACGCCACTTGAGGACGGTCGGACGGGACACCCGCAGCAGGGCGGCGACCTCCGTGTTCGAGGTACCCCCTGCGGCGAGCAGCACGATCCGCGCCCGCCGCACGAGCCCGGCCGGCGCGGTCGACATACGGGTCAGCGCCTCCAGCCGGGCCCGGTCGCCCTCGCGCAGACGCAGTGCCGGGACGCTACGCATGTCCGGTCCTCAGCGCAGACGCTGCAGCGAGTTCCAGAGAACGTCCGGGGTCTCGAATATCTCCAGGGAGAGCGCCTCGTCGCGGAAATGCACGTCATACGTGGATTCGAGGCCCGCGAGCAGCTCGATCATCCCCAGCGAGTCGAGACCGAAATCGCGCAGTTTCATGTCCCCGGCGATCTGCTCGTCCGGCGGAAGAAAGGACAACTGCTTCCGAAGGAGAATGTCGAACTGCTCATCCCACATGATGACTCCGGTTTCAGGCGCGAAGGGTGGATGGTTGTTCCGGGCTCGCCGGACCGCACCGGTTCCGCAGCACGAAACCGCCTGCGGAGAACGACGGAAGGGCCGAAGGGACCGCCCGAGGGCCGGCCGGGCGGAAACGAATGGACGGGCCGGAACGGAGACGGGAAAACAGCCGGCCGCCCACGTGCCCGGCAGGATGGGGTACCGGGCCCCGACGCTAGTCCCGGCGGGCCCGAACCAGTACCCCTACCCGCCCCTATGAAGGCGCCGCACCGAGGGCGCTCCCGGCTGCGGGCACGGCGCGAGCCGTTCGTGGACACACCCTCCGCCGCAGGTGGGACGGGTCGGGCGGCACCCCGCTCCGATGTGCGCCGCCCACCGGAGCCGACCGGCGACCCCACCCGGGCTCTGGGGTGGCCGGGGTGAGGCAGGGGCCCGATTGTGGGGACCCCGGACACGACTAAGGGGTGGGCAACAGGTCCACCGACACGTAATTTTCGAGCGGCCCCACTCTTCTCTTTCTCTGCATTCCGCCATCTGCGCGGGTCCGCGGTCCGCTGAACGTCATGACACAGGAGGGCATGCTCGGTGAGTAACGAGGAAAAACTTCTCGAGTATCTGCGCCGGGCGACAGCCGACTTGCGTGACATGCGCAAGAGGCTCGCTGCCGCCGAACGCAAGTCCAGTGGCGAGCCGATCGCGATCGTGGG
>NZ_JAFMPZ010000415.1 GCF_017353455.1 Streptomyces laculatispora | reverse complement strand
ACCGCGTAGCCCGCCGCGGTGAACACCGTGAGCGCGCCGGGAGCCGGCCGGGCCGGCAGCGCCGGGCCGGCGAACCAGCCGCCCAGCTCCCGGTCGAGACCGTCGTCCCCCGCACCCAGCTCGGCCCGGGCCCGTCCCGCCACCGCTTCCAGCGCGGCGGACGGGACCAACTGCTGTGCCAGCGCAACCAGTTCGAGCCACTCCAGAGCCAGCGGGCCACGCAGATACGGACCGTCGTGCAGCGCGGGCAGCACGCCGCCCGGCGTCGCGATCGTCGCCAGCACGTCCGTCATCCCGGCCAGCACACCCACCACATCGGCCGGAACGGCCGCCGGGTCGGTGCCCCGCAGCGCCAGCAGCGCCGCCCGCAGGACGAACCCGTGGTAATAGGTGCTGCCCTCCCACTCCCAGCCGTCCTCGGCGACCGCGACCCGCAGATGCGCGTACAGGCCGTGCTCGCCCTCCAGCCACTCCTTGCCGCCGGCCCACTCCTGCCCGCGCGCCGCTGCGGCGCCGCGGCCGGCGGCCACTCCCGCCGCATTGAGCCACGCGGTGTAGTTCGAGGCGAGCTGCCCCTTCCCGGTCAGCACGTCCCGGGCGTCCAGAGCCGCGCGCTCCAGCGCGTCGAGGAGCGGCAGCACCCCGGCCAGATCATCCGTGCCGCGCTCGGCGAGCGTGATGACGGCATGGCCGATGTTCACCGCCCAGATCGCGTCGGTGAGCGCCTGGTGGAAGAGCCGGCCGCGCAGCATCCAGCCCTGTGCCTCGCCGTGCTGCGCGGTGGCGAGTTCCTCGTACAGTCCCGCGTACTCGACGAGCCGCGACACCGCCTCGGCGCGCTCGCCGCGATGGGCGAGCACCCGCAGGTGCCGCGCCCACGCCTGGTGCGACAGCACCAGCCAGGCCCCGCGCACCGCCTCGTTGTCCACCCGGCAGCCGTACGCACAGCGCGCTCCGCCCTCGGGGAACACCCCGGCGAGCACATCGCCGTGATCCAGCTCCACACCGTGCGCCGGGCACACGTACGCGTGCCACCAGCCGCCTCGCTCCCGGGCGATCCGCCTCAACGCGGCCACACGCCACCGTCGATGTCCACCGTGGTGGCGGTCAGGAAGCCGGACGCGGGCGACGCCAGATGGACGACGGCCGAGGCGACGTCCTGCGGAGTGCCGGCCCGGCCCACCGGAATGCCCGCCTCCATCGCCTGCTGCGCCTGAGGCGCGGTGAACGTGTCGTGGAAGGCGGTGCCCTTGATGAAGCCGGGTGCCACGGTGTTCACCGTGATGCCGCTGCCGCCCAGCTCCTTGGCGAGACCCTTGGTGAATCCCCGGATGCCGGCCTTGGCGGCCGCGTAGGCGACCGAGCCGGGGCCGCCGCCGTTGTGCGCGGCCAGCGAGGACATGGTGATGATGCGCCCGGCCGACGACTTGGCCAGATGCGGCAGGGCGGCCCGCACGGTGCGGAACGTCGAGGTCAGATTGGTCGAGATGACCCGGTCGAAGTGGTCGTCCGACATCTCGGCGATCTTCGCCCGGCCGATCAGATGGCCCGCGTTGCAGACCAGGACGTCCAGGCCGCCCAGGAATCCGGTCGCCTCCTCGACGAAGCGGTCCACCTCGGCCGTCACCGTCACATCGGCCTGGAACGCCTTGGCCCGCCGGCCCAGCGCCTCGATCTCGGAGACCGTCTTCGCGGCCTCGTCGGCGGAGGAGTGGTAGTGGACGGCGACATCGGCGCCGGCCTCGGCAAGGGCGACGGCGATGGCACGGCCGATGCCGTGGCCCGCTCCGGTCACCAGTGCGCGGGAACCTTGGAGATCAGCAGACATGGGGGGTAAACCTTTCGATATCCGGTCGCTCAGGACCGGGACCGGTCACTTGAGACCGGCGGTTGCGAAGCCCTGCACGAAATAGCGCTGGCCGATGAGGAAGAGAACGACCATGGGCAGGGTGGCGAGCGTGGTGCCCGCCATCAGGAAGTGCCACTGGGTGCCGTTCTCGGTCTTGAAGACGGAGAGCCCGACCTGGATCACCCGGAGGTTGTCCGAATGGGTCACCAGCAGCGGCCAGAGGAAGTTGTTCCACGAGGACTCGAAGGTCAGCAGCGCCACCGTGATGAACGCCGGCTTGACCTGCGGAGACATGATCCTGGAGTAGATCCGGAACTCCCCGAGCCCGTCGAGGCGGGCGGCCTCCTCCAGCTCCACCGGCAGATCCAGATAGAACTGCCGGAAGAGGAAGACCGCGAACGGGGTGACCGCGCCGGGCACGATGAGCGCCCACCAGGAGTCCAGCCAGCCGCTGCCGCCCTGGCCGAAGAGGTCGTTCCCGCCGGCCAGCGGCATGAAGCGGACGATCAGGAACTCCGGCAGCACCTTGGTGTAGGTCGGGATCATCAGCGCCGCGATGAAGAGGTAGAAGATGACCTCGCTGCCCCGGAACCTGATCCGGGCCAGTGCGTACCCCGCCATCGACGCCACCAGGACGTTGATGAGGGTGTGGCTGAACGCGATGACGAAGCTGTTGCGGGCGTACGTGGCGAAGGGCGCTTCCTTCAGCGCTTCGACGTAGTTGCCGAACTCCCAGTGTTCCGGCAGCAGTCCGGCGTCCTGCGACGCGATCTCCACCGGGGTCTTGAGTGAGGTCAGCACCATCCAGACGAACGGCACCACCATCAGCAGCGAGACGACGCAGAGTGTCAGGAAGAGCGCGATCCGGCCGGCGGAGCGGCGCCTGCCCTTCGCGGCGGGCCGGGGTGGACGTACGGCCCCGGACTTGTGCAGCTCAGCTGTGGCCACGGGTGCCTCCCATGATCCGCCGGTTGACCAGGGTGAAGCCCATCAGCAGGACGAACAGCACCAGGGACTGGGCGCAGGCGTAGCCGACGCGGAACTCCCGGAAGGCGGACTTGTAGATCTCATACGTCATCATCGTGGTGCTGTTGGCGGGTCCGCCGTCGGTGAGGATGTAGATCTGGTCGAACGACTGGAACGCGTTGATCATCGAGGTGATGAGCACGAAGAACGTCGCCGGCTTCAGCAGCGGCAGCGTGATCGAGAAGAACTGCCGCACCTTCGAGGCGCCGTCCACCGAGGCCGCCTCGTACAGCTCCTTCGGCAGGGACTGCAACGCGGCCAAATAGATCAGCATCTTCATGCCGATGCCCTGCCAGATGCCGACCAGGATCACTGAAGGCATCGCCCATGAGGTCGAGGCGAGCCAGGCCGGACCGTTGATGCCGACGAATGACAGCAGGGTGTTGAACAGCCCGTTGCCCGGGTTGTAGATCCACAGCCAGACCAGGGCGATGGCCACCGTCGCGGTGACCTGCGGCAGGAAGATCGCGGTGCGGAAGATGCCCCGCGCCTTCAGGCCCGTGTGCAGGGCGAGCGCCATCAGCAGCCCCAGCATCATGCCGAACGGCACGGTGAAGAAGGTGTAGATGATGGTGTTGACGATGGACTTGCGGAAGACCGCGTCGCCCATCATGTCCCGGAAGTTGTCGAACCCCACGAACTGCGGCGGCGTCAGCACGTCGTACTTCGTGAAGGCCAGGACGACCGAGGCGATGACCGGCAGCCCGATCCAGAGGCAGGCGTGCAGCAGGGCGGGTGTCACCATGAGCATGCCGGCCCGTTGCCTGCGACGCCCGGGACCCGTAGGGGTCCTGCGAGATCGCCGCGTCGCCGGTGCGCTGTTCTCAGGCGGGGAAGGCGGACCCTTGGGCCGTGCCTTCAGTACGGATACAGCTCCCACAGTGACGCCTCACATCCGGCCGATGGCGGCCTCGGCGAGACGGCCGAGTTCCGCGATGGCGTCCTTCGCGGACTGACCGCCCACGATCGCGGGCTCCAGCGTCGGCTTGATCTTCTCGCGGATCTCCATCCAGGCCGCGGTGCCGCCCTCCGAGAAGGCGTCGCCCATGTTCTGAAGGGAGAGGTCGACGAACTTGTTCTCCTTCACATAGCCGGTGTCGCTGAGGTCCTTGAGCCCCGGTACGGAACCGCGCTGCTTGGCCGCGCCCAGGATCGACTCCGGGCTCGCGAGGTACTCGACCAGCGCACGGGCCGCCGCGGGGTGCTTGGAACTCGCCGACTGGGTGACCAGAGTGCCGCCCTGGAGCATCGCCGGCCGGCGGTTGGCCAGCACGAAGGCGCCGAGCTTGTCGTCCTTCAGCAGCTCCGGGTTCTGCTCGCCGACCTGCACCCACAGGGCGCTGGACGTCATCATCATCGACGCCTTGCCCGTCTGGACGTTCGTCGGGGCACCCAGGTCCGTCTTCTTCGCGTAGGAGGCGGAGCCGTCCTTGATCAGGTCCTTGAAGAACTGGAGCGCCTCGACACCGCGGTTGTCGGTGAAGAGCACCTTCTTGCCGTCCGCGCTGAAGAGCTGACCGCCGTTGGCGAAGAGGAAGGTCTCCCAGCACTGGCGCAGTTCGATGGAGAACGGGTCGAACCCGACCCGTTCTCCATCGAACT
>NZ_JAFMPZ010000653.1 GCF_017353455.1 Streptomyces laculatispora | reverse complement strand
CCGCAGCTCCGGCAGGCTGCCGGAGCTGCGGACCGTACGGCCGGAGGAGTTCGTCAACAGCTTCCGCCAGGGCTACCGGCGCCCGGCGGGCAACGGCTTCACCGTCTCCGTCGACGGGGCACGGGCCGGTGCCGGGGGCGGCGACTGGTCCTTGGTGCGGGTCGGCCTGGCGACCAGAGCCGCGCCGAGCCGTGCCGAACGGCCGCCCGCCGCCCTCACCTTCGTCGTCGACATCTCCGGCTCGATGGCCTCCTCCGACCGGCTCGGCCTGGTGAAGACCTCACTCGGCATCCTCACCGACGAACTGCGCGACGACGACTCGGTCTCCCTGGTCACCTTCAGCGACGAGGCGAGGACCGTACTGCCGATGACCCGGCTGCGGGACCACCGCGGAGGGATCCACGACGCCGTCGGCTCCATGGAACCCGCCGACTCCACCAATGTGGGGGCAGGCGTCCGGCGCGGCTACGAGGAGGCGGTGGACGGCCACCGCGAGGGCGCGAGCAACCGGGTCGTCCTGCTCTCCGACGCACTCGCCAACACCGGCGAGACCGACGCCGACGCGATCCTCGAACGGATCGGCTCCGCCCGCCGCGAGTACGGCATCACCCTGTTCGGCGTCGGGGTCGGCAGCGACTACGGCGACGCGCTGATGGAGCGGCTCACCGACAAGGGCGACGGCCACACCACGTACGTCGCCGACGAGGAGCAGGCCCGCAAGGTCTTCGTCGACCAGTTGCCCGCACACCTCGAACTGACGGCGCGCGACGCCAAGGCGCAGGTGGCCTTCGACCCGAAGACCGTCGAGAAGTTCAGGCTGATCGGCTACGAGGACCGCAAGGTCGCCGACGAGGACTTCCGCGACGACAGTGTGGACGGCGGCGAGGTCGGCCCCGGGCACACGGTGACGGCGCTCTACGCCGTGCGTCTGCGGGACGGCGCCTCGGGCCATGTGGCCACCGCGACGGTGCGCTGGCTGGACCCCGAGTCCCGGGCCGCGCACGAGGAGACGGGTGCGGTGGGGACCGGGGCGGTCGAGGGGAGGCTCTGGGGCGGCCGCAGCACCCGGCTCCAGGTGACGGCGGTGGCCGCCTACTTCGCCGACACCCTGCGCGGCGGCGGCCTTCCGGGCGCGCCGGGACTCGGTGAGCTGGCCTCCAGGGCCCAGGCGCTGGCCGCGAGCACGGAGGACGAATCGGTGGCGAAGCTGGCCACCGCGATCGGCCGCGCGGACCGGTGTCCGCTGTCATCCAATCGAGGCGTTCGACAGCGAACTCAGTCGTTTCGGCTTCCTTGCCAGCGAACCTAGCCGTGTGAGGCAGACGCGTTGGGGGGCTGGGTGGCTGTATCGGTTGGGGTGGAGTCCCCCGAAGTATCACGCCGGAGGCGATGCGTCCGGGCTGGTCGGATGCTTTGCGGATGTCCCGGTCGGTGCTGCCGCACCGGCGGCTGCTGTCCCTGGACGAGCGGCTGGCACACGCGGCGGCGAGACCGGTGATCGTGCCGGAGACGATCGTCTGCGACCACGGGAAGGTCTTCATCTCGAACAACTTCCGCGCGTCCTGCCGCTATCTGGGCATCACGCTTCAGCCAACGCACAAGGCTTCGCCCACTGCTGGCCTCACCAGGCAGCGAGGAACGCCCATAGAGCCGCGATGGAGCTACCTACCATGGTCAGCATCAACATAAGACACCCGCTGCTGCTGCCACCGCTTGGCCTGCCCCGCACTTCAAGTCGTTCTAATTTCTGGATGCTCCGCTGACGCTCAAGGGGAGGCATACTCTGGATCTTGGCCACCTCTTCCGGGTGCTCGGTGACCGAATGATGGTGGATCTCCTCTGTGCCAGCTTGGGTCTCCCACTCCTCGAACCAATCGGTGACAAATCCGCATCGGCCGCACCGGAGTCGTCCTTGCTCGGCCATGTCTCGCCCCTTCACCAGAGGATGACCACCAGTTCGCATGGTACGCATTCCAGGTCGCCCCTTATCCACCTTCACGCAAGATTGAGACCAAGACTCATATCGACCTGTTGCTGCCTGGGAGCTCTCACTCCCCTGACCAGGTAATCCTCACCCAGTGACCAGCTAATCCTCACGACTTGGCCAACACCAGCACCCGGCCATCAACGCTCAACACCCCAACCTGGAAAGACGCCATAGCGTTACTTGGCGAACCGTGCGCGCGGCCCTGGACGGTCCTGACCCCCGCCCTCGCAAACCGCTACCTCGACGGCCGACCGCCATCGATCCCGTCCGGCACCTTGTCGACCCCATGGTTGAGGCGGGGCACGGCCCCACTGAGATCTGGGCAAAGCTCATGGACGAGCACGAGACCTTAGTCTCCTACGGCATCATCAGACGCTACGTCCAAAACGGCGCGCAGCCCTACCCTCGCCAGTCATCCCCGTGACAACCAACCAAGTCCGCCCAGGTCACGAAGTCTCAGCCGACTAACTTCGTTGTCCAAGGACAACCGGCTCAGGGGCGGCCGGGGCGACACCGGAACGGGTACGGGAGAGGGCGAGATGGACTGACCCGGGCCGCCCGCACCGAGGGCGGGGCCGGGCGAGGCCCATTCGATCGCACGAGTGTACGAATGAAGGCTGCGCGGCCGGGGCTGCTGCGCCATGATGAGCCATGGCCTCCCTGTTCCTCACTCTCGCCGTGATCACGACCGGCCTCTACGCGGGCTTCCTGCTGACCTTCCTGATCGCGGTCATGCCCGGCCTCGCGGCCCTGCCGGACGACGGTTTCACGGCAGCGATGCGCCGCTTCAACGAGAAGGTCCCCGGACCCGTGTTCCTCGTCGTCTTCCTCGGCGTGATCGCCTTCCCGGCCGTCGCGCTCGTCGCCGGGCGGGACGCATGGGCGTGGCCGCCGGTGGCCGCCGCGCTGGTCTGCACCGTCGGCTCCCACCTGGTCACGATCGCGGGCAACATCCCGCTCAACAAGGCGCTTGCCGCATCGGAATCACTCGCAGAAGCGAGGACAGCCGGGACAGCGGGCGAGGCCGGCGACAGCGCGGCCCGTACGGCGTTCGAGGCCCGCTGGAACATCTTCCACCAGATCCGGACCGCGCTTTCGCTCACCGCCTTCGTCCTGCTGACCGTCGCCGCGAACTAGGGCCTCTCGTTTGGATCACGCCGGGCTCGCGGGGTCCGG
>NZ_JAFMPZ010000652.1 GCF_017353455.1 Streptomyces laculatispora | reverse complement strand
GACCTTGGGGGCCGCGGGGGGCGGGGTGGAAGTCGCCGTGACGGTCACGCCGACACCTCCTGCTGGTCGGAGTTACGGGCGGCCTGTGCGGCGAGTTCCGCGCCGACCTTGCTCTGCTGGCGCTTGAGTCCGTAGCGGCGGACGACTTCGTAGGCGATGACGACGCACAGGACGATGACGCCCTGGATCACGCCGACGATCTCCTTGTCGTACCCCTCGAACTCCAGCTTTCCGGTGCCGCGTTCCAGGAAGCCCCAGAGCAGCGCGCCGAGCGCGATGCCGATGGGGTGGTTGCGGCCGAGGAGGGCGATGGCGATACCGGTGAAGCCGATGCCGACCGGGAAGTCGCCGCTGTACTCGTAGCTGTCGTTGAGGAGCGTGGGCATGCCGATCAGGCCTGCCACGGCACCCGAGATGAGCATCGAGGTGATGACCATCTTCTTGACGTTCACGCCGCTGGCCTCGGCGGCGGTGTCGGACTGGCCGACGGTGCGCAGGTCGAAGCCGAACCGGGTGCGCGAGAGCGTGAACCAGTAGGCGACGCCCGCGACGACCGCGACCACGATGAAGCCCCAGACGGGCGTCGGGGTGGTCGGGAACTCGAAGAAGTGCGAGGACTCCGGGAGCGGCTTGGTGGAGATCTTGGTGCCGGCCTCGTCGAGGTGGCCGAGGCGGCCCTGCTGGAGCAGGTAGCCGATGATCGCGGTGGCGATGGCGTTCAGCATGATCGTCGAGACGACCTCGCTGACACCACGGGTGACCTTGAGGACACCGGCGATACCGGCCCACATCGCGCCGACGATCATCGCGGTGAGGATGATCAGCGGGATCTGGAGGGCGCCGGGGAGGGTCAGCGCGCCGCCGACCGCCGCGGCGAAGAAGGCGGCAAGGCGGTACTGGCCGTCGACGCCGATGTTGAAGAGGTTCATCCGGAAGCCGACGGCCACCGCGAGACCCGCGAGGTAGTACGTCGTCGCCTTGTTCAGGATGTAGACCTGGCTGTCCGACTTCACCCCGTAGTCGAACATGATGCCGAAGGCGCTGAACGGCTCCTTGCCGGTGGCGGCGAGCACGAGTGCCGTCACCAGGAAGGCGACCACGATCGCGAGTACGGGGGCCGCGATCCCCAGGAGCAGCCGCTCCTTGTCGATCTTCTTCATCGGTCCTCTCCCCCGTCCCGGGGGTCGGTGTCGTCCGTGGTGGGGGCGGCGGATCCGCCGTGGCTTCCGGGCGCTTCGAGATGGCCGCTGGCCGCGCCCGTCATCGCCGAGCCGAGCTCCTCCGGGGTGATGGTCGCGGGGTCGGCGTCCGCGACCAGTCCGCCGCGGTACATGACGCGCAGGGTGTCGGAGAGCCCGATCAGCTCGTCCAGGTCGGCGGAGATCAGCAGCACCGCGAGTCCCTCGCGGCGTGCCTCGCGGATCTGGTCCCAGATCTGCGCCTGTGCGCCGACGTCCACGCCCCGGGTCGGGTGCGCGGCGATCAGGAGCTTGGGCGAGTGGCTCATCTCGCGGCCGACGATCAGCTTCTGCTGGTTGCCGCCGGAGAGCGAGGCCGCGGTGACCTCGATGCCGGGGGTGCGCACGTCGTACTCGCGCACGATCCGCTCGGTGTCGGCGCGGGCCGCCTTGAGGTCGAGGAAGGCGCCCTTGCTGTTGGGACGCTCGGTGACGTGGCCGAGGATGCGGTTCTCCCAGAGCGGGGCCTCCAGCAGCAGTCCGTGCCGGTGGCGGTCCTCGGGGATGACGGCCATCCCGTCCTCGCGGCGCTTGCGCGTCGGCGTACGGGAGATGTCCGCGCCGTCCAGGGAGAGGGTGCCCGCGTCGAGGCTGCGCATGCCCATGATGGCGTCGACCAGTTCGGACTGGCCGTTGCCCTCGACGCCCGCGATGCCGAGCACCTCGCCCTTGTGGATGGTGAAGGTGATGCCGTCGAGCACGGCACGCACCACCCCGTCCGGGTCGGTGGCGGTCAGCCGCAGCCCGTCGACGGTCAGCATCGGCGTGTCGGTGACGGTCGACTCGCGGGTTTCCGGCGACGGCAGCTCGCTGCCGACCATCAGCTCGGCGAGCTGCTTGGTCGTGGTGTGTTTCGGGTCGGCGGTGCCCACGGTCGTGCCGCGCCGGATGACGGTGATCTCGTCGGCGACCGACAGCACCTCACCCAGCTTGTGCGAGATGAAGATGACGGTCAGGCCCTCGGCCTTGAGCTCGCGCAGGTTGTCGAAGAGCGCCTCGACCTCCTGCGGTACGAGGACGGCGGTGGGCTCGTCGAGGATCAGCGTGCGGGCGCCGCGGTAGAGGACCTTGAGGATCTCCACGCGCTGGCGGTCGGCGACACCGAGATCCTCGACCATGACGTCGGGCCGGACGCCGAGACCGTACGAGTCGGAGATCTCCCTGATCTTCGCGCGGGCCCGGTCGCCGATGCCGTACAGCTTCTCGGAGCCGAGTACGACGTTCTCCAGGACGGTGAGGTAGTCGGCGAGCATGAAGTGCTGGTGCACCATGCCGATGCCGCGGTCGATGGCGTCGCCCGGGTTGGAGAACGTGGCCTGTTCGCCGTCCACCGCGATGGTGCCCTCGTCCGGCTTCTGCATGCCGTACAGGATCTTCATGAGAGTGGACTTGCCGGCGCCGTTCTCACCGACGAGGGCGTGAACGGTGCCGCGGCGCACGGTGATGTCGATGTCGTGGTTGGCCACGACCCCGGGGAACCGCTTGGTGATGCCGCGGAGCTCCACGGCATGAGGACTGCTGGACGCGTTGATGGCGCACTCTCCTTGACAGGAGCGGAGGGCGGAGGCGGTGGGGTGCCGATTGCGGGGGCGAAGAAAGGTACCGCGCCCGAGCGGGCGCTACGCGCGTAGCGCCACCGAATCGTTGGCCACCTGTTGACAGGTGGCTTACCGGGGCCGGTGACCCCCGTTGCGGGGGTACGTGAATCGGGGCCCGGGCGAGCAGCCGAAGCCGCTCACCCGGGCCCCGATCGACGGGACGGATCAGGTCGTGGACTTGACCTTGATGGTGCCGTCGACGATCTTCTTCTTCGCGGCGTCCAGCTGGGCCTGGATGTCCTTGAGGTGGTCACCCGTGGTGGTCAGGCTGACGCCGCCCTTGGCCAGGGAGTACGTCTGCGTGCCGGTCAGCGGCTTGCCGTCCTTGACGGACTTGACCAGGTCGAAGACACCGGCGTCGACGTTCTTGACGACCGAGGTCAGGATCGTGTCCTTGTACTTCGCCAGCGCCGGGTCCAGGGCCTGGTCGGAGTCGACACCGATGGACCAGGCGCCCTTCTTGCCGGCGACGGCCTCGATCGAACCGGCACCCGAGCCGCCCGCGGCGGCGAAGATGACGTCGACGCCCTTGTCGAGCATGCCCTTGGCGGCGGCCTTGCCCTTGTCGGGGCTGCCGAAGCCGGACAGGTCCGAACCGGTGGACAGGTACTGGATCTGCACCTTGGCCTTGGGGTTCGTGTCGGTGACGCCCTGCTGGAAGCCGGCCGCGAACTTCTTGATCAGCGGAAGGTCCACACCGCCGATGAAGCCGACCTGGCCGTCCTTGGACTTCAGCGCCGCCGCGACACCGGCGAGGTAGGAGCCCTGCTCCTCGGTGAAGACGATCGAGGCGACGTTCTTCACGTCGGAGACCGAGTCGACCAGGCCGAAGTTGACCTTGGGGTACTTGGGGGCGATCTTGTCGACCGCGTCCTTGTACGCGAAGCCGATCGCGATGACCGGGTTGTAGCCACCCTCGGCGAGCGACTGCAGGCGCTGCTCGCGGTCGGCCGGGGTCTCACCGTTCTTGGCGGTGAGCTCCTTCGTCTGGGCGTGGAACTCGGCCTTCGCCTTGTCCAGGCCGCGGGCCGCGGAGTCGTTGAACGAGTTGTCGCCACGGCCGCCCACGTCGTAGGCCATGCCGATCTTCATCCCGCCCTTGTCGGGGCTGGTGGACTCGTCGGACGAGCTGCCGCACGCGGTGGCAGTGAGGGCGAGCGCCGCAGCAATGGCACACGCGGCGGTGATCTTGGATACCGGGCGCAAGGGAAGGCTCCTTCAAACCTGACCGAAGCGCCTCTTCCGGCGCTGGTTTCGCCGCGATCGTAACGCGCGTAGATGTCAGATAAAGCCCTGTACGGAAGCCGTTATCGGATCGTCGCGAACCGGGGGTGACCTGTCCGGTTACAGATGATTACCGTCCAGCAACGCAGAGGCGGTAAAGAGCTCCACGCCAACCGTGATCGCCTCCTCGTCCACGTCGAAGTTGCCCCGGTGCAGGTCCAGACCACGGGTGTCGCCGGGGGTACGCACCCCGAGCCGCGCCATCGCGCCCGGCACATGCTCCAGATACCAGGAAAAGTCCTCCCCGCCCAGGCTCTGTTCGGTGCCCTCGATCGCATACGATCCGCGGCGGGCGGTCATGGCCCCGGCGAGCAGATCGATCGCGGCGGCGTCATTGACCACGGGCGGGACACCCCGGATGTAGTTGATCACCGTCTTGGCCCGGTACATTCCGGCCACCTCGTCGATCGCGGCGTGCACCAGGTCCGGGGCATCCCGCCAGGCCGCCAGATCCAGGCAGCGGACGGTGCCCGACAGCTCGGCGTGCTGCGGGATCGCATTGCAGACGTGCCCGGTCTGCAGCCGCCCCCAGGTCACCGCGAGCCCGGCGCGCGCGTCGACCCGGCGGGCCAGCAGCGCGGGGACCTCGGTGGCCACCTTGGCGGCGGCGGTGACCAGGTCGGTGGTCAGGTGCGGGCGGGCGGTGTGGCCGCCGGGCCCGTCCAGGGACAGCTCCAGCCGGTCGCAGGCGGAGGTGATCGCCCCGACCCTCAGCCCGATCCGCCCCACGTCGACCTTCGGGTCGCAGTGCACCCCGATGATCCGGCCGACGCCCTCCAGCACCCCGCACTCGATCGTGTCGGTCGCACCGCCGGGCAGTACCTCCTCGGCCGGCTGGAAGATCAGCCGCACCGGGTTGGGCAGCAGCCCCTGCCGGTCCAGCTCGGCGAGCACGAGGCCGGCGCCGAGCACGGCGGTGGTGTGGATGTCGTGCCCGCAGGCGTGCGCCCGGTCGGGCACGGTGGAGCGGTACGGGACGCCCGTCTTGGTGTCCGGGATCGGCAGCGCGTCGATATCGGCGCGCAGCGCCAGCATGGGCCGCGTGGCCTCGCTCCGCGTGCCCACGTCGCAGATGAGCCCGGTCCCGGAGGCGAGCACCCGGGGCTCCAGCCCCGCCAGCTCCAGCCGGGCCTTGATGGCCGCGGTGGTGCGGAACTCCTGGTTGCCGAGCTCGGGGTGCATGTGCAGATCACGCCGGAAGGCGATCAGCTCGGCGCGCAGCGCTTCGGGCAGCGCGCCGGGCAGGGCCTCGGCTGTGGGCGGCTGGGCTTCACAAACGCTGGACGTCGAGTGGTTCACTGGTGAAGGGTAAAGCCGTTCCCCCTCCAACTGACCATGAAACAAGAAAAGTTCAGCCACATAGACGAATAAATGACCGGGTCACGGCGTGTGGGCCGACATCGAGGTGGGTAAACTCCCGCGCGCTCTCACGGCGGAGCGGTGATCACCTCGCGGGCGCTCCGGGTGAACTTCTCCCGGCTCCTCTCCACCGCGTCGACCGCGTCTTCGAGGCCGGTGCGGTACCCGTCGTCCGGCAGCCCCTCGCGCACCCCGTGGAGCACCCCTTCGAGGCGGGCCCGCAGGAACCGCACGTCCGACCACACCCTGCGCAGCGCGGCGGGCACGCCGTCGTACCGTCAGATGAGCGCGCGTACGGGCCAGTCGCCCGGCGCCCTGTCCGACGCCGCGGAGGGCAGCCTGCTGCCGGCCCTCGAAGTCGCCCTGGCCTAAGTGGAATTCTGTGGCGGCGACCGCGGGGAGTGGGAGCGGCGGTGGCTGGCGGCGAACGCCGGGTCCGGTGCCCCGCCCCGGCGGGGCCGGCGGCGGACGGTCGTCGCCGTCGCGGGTGGTGTCGCGCTCGCGCTGGCGGTCGCCGTGGCGGTCCTCGCGATCCGGCCGGGGCACGAGGCGCCACCGCCGGACGCGGCCGGCGGCTCCTCCCGCTTCTTCGCCGACGACGACGCCCTTCAACCAACGGCATCCGCGTCCCCGCGTGTCGCCCGACTCCGCGCAGATGGTCACCGGCCTGCTCGCCACGGGCCGGGTGGAGCTGTACACCGGTACGGCCGGCTCCCTGGTGTACCGGGCCACGTCCGGCACACGGACCTACGACGTCACTCCGCGCAAGCACGTCGGCCAGTGGGGGTCCAACCCCTTCGACGGTGCCGCCTTCCCCTGGGACCCGTCGTGGAAGGCGCCCTCACCGGATCGCGAGTGGACGGTGGTGATCGGACCGGACGGGCGGGCGGCGAGCGATGGAATGCTGGCGGACCGAGGTGGTGGACGGCAGGCCGAGCTGTGAATGGGGAGCCGTATCCGACACCCGGGGCTCGTCGGTCGCGGAGAAGGGCCAGGAAACGGGCAGCGGCCTGTCCCGCCTCGCCGGATTGATCACCCGCGCGGACTGGAAGGCCGGCCGCATCGATCACGCCCTGAGCTTCGGCACCCCGGACAACAACGGCCGGCACGTCTTCCCCGCGGTCGGCAGCCACGGCAAGGGCCAACGACCTTGGCGCGCAGGACAGTTCATCTGGCTTGACCCCTCGTACGACATCGACGCCGGCACCTCGCTCAAGCCGTACGAGCGGATGATCGCGAAGGCGCTGCAGGAGTACGGCGCGTTCAATGTCAAGAACGCCCGTGAGTTCAGCTTCACGTCCGAGTTCGGATCGCGCGCCCCGGGCAACAACGGCGACGCGTACGCCTCCCTCGGCCACATCAGGTTCGCGGAGTACCTGCGAGTCGGGACGGTCGAGCCGCCGTCGTCGTAGGAGTCCGGGACCGCCATCAGTCCGGCAGCCCGCGGCGCACCGGGAAGAGGGCCAGTCCGATGCACAGGGCTCCCGCCGTCAGCAGGTCAAGACTCACGGCCATCATGACGACCCCGGCCAGCACCAGCAGCGGGGACCAGGCCGGGACCTCGTCGCGGCGGAGGAACGCGAGCAGGGTGACGAGCGCCAGCAGCCCGAACCAGAACAGCATCGGCACCGCCGTGTAGACCACAGGCATCACACCGGGCACGTCCTGCACCTTCTCGAACATGTCGCTCATGGCCCGGTCGTCCGCCGCGACGA
>NZ_JAFMPZ010000651.1 GCF_017353455.1 Streptomyces laculatispora | reverse complement strand
CCCGGGGGCGGGGCCCCCGGGAGGTCATTCCGCCCCGGGGGCCTTCGGTGGCCGCCCGCGGCGCGGGATCGGCGCCGCCGCGCCCGGCAGCCGCCCCGCCTCCGCGAGCGCCCGCCGCAGCAGGAACTCGATCTGCGCGTTCGCGCTGCGCAGTTCGTCCGAGGCCCAGCGCGCCAGTGCGTCGTGTACCGCGGGGTCCAGCCGCAGCAGCATCTGCTTGCGCTGCTGCGGCTTCGGCGGCCTGCGCCGCGGCGTCTCCTCGGTCACTGGTAGAGCGTGCCTGTGTTGAGGACCGGCTGCACCGCGCGGTCACCGCACAGCACCACCATCAGATTGCTCACCATGGTCGCCTTCCGTTCCGCGTCGAGCTCGACGATGTCCTGCTCGGCGATCCGGGTGAGCGCCATCTCGACCATGCCGACGGCGCCCTCCACGATCTGCTGCCGTGCCGCGACCACGGCGCCGGCCTGCTGGCGCTGGAGCATCGCGGAGGCGATCTCGGGGGCGTACGCGAGATGGCTGAAGCGCGACTCGATGATCCGTACGCCCGCGGCCTGCACCCGTGCGGTCAGCTCCACGGCCAGCTTCTCGGTGATCTCCTCGGCGTTGCCCCGCAGCGAGAGGCCGCCCTCGTCATGGGCGTCGTAGGGGTACTCGATCGCGATGTGCCGGACGGCCGCCTCGGTCTGGGTGGCGACGAACTCCAGGAAGTCGTCGACCTCGAAGAGGGCCTGCGCGGTGTCCTCGACCTTCCAGACGACGATCGCGGCCAGCTCGATCGGGTTGCCGTAGGCGTCGTTGACCTTGAGGACCGCGGTCTCGTGGTTGCGGACCCGGGTGGAGATCTTGCGGCTGGAGGTCAGCGGGTTGATCCAGCGCAGACCGTCGGAGCGGATCGTGCCCACGTACCGGCCGAAGAGCTGGATGACCCGGGCCTCGCCCGGTGCGACCATCTTCACACCGCCCATGCAGAAGAACGAGGCGATGGCGAGCAGGACCCCGAGGATGCAGACCGGGATGCCGACGCCGTTGTTCCCGTTCGACCCGACGACGCCGCCGACGATGGCCAGTCCGACGCCGACGATCACCCCTATCACCGTCAGCAGCAGGCCGATGCCGCCCGCGATGCTGTGTGCCGTCGTCTCGCGGACCTGCGGTTCCGGCATCTGCGGCGCGTCCGGCGTGAGGTCGGCCGACGGTGCGGTGGGAGTGGTCGGAACCTGTGGATCAGTCATGGAATCCCCCGTTTGTGTGGGCTAGCTCAGCGCTAGCAATGTGATTACACATTAACCGATGCGGCAACCTTGCGCACCTCTCGTGAGTCGGTTCCCTTGAAGGCGGGTGCTGATTGTCACGTCCGGAAAAGGGTGGATCGTTGGCTTTCTGTCCTTGCCAACGGTGTTAGCTGGCAGGTCCGAGCTGATCCGGTCGAGCAGAGAAACGGGAGCAACACAGCAATGGGTCGAGCGGATGCGCGACGAGCCCAGCGGCACGGGTCGCGGCGGGCCGTGAAGAGCGGCGGCATACGCAGGCTCTTCACCTGGCGAAAACTACTGGGCGCGGCCTTCGGGCTCTGCCTGCTGGGCATGGGCGCGTTCGCCGTGCTCTACATGGTCGTGCAGGTGCCGGAGGGCAACGCGCAGGCCCGGCTCCAGGCCAACGTATACAAGTACTCCGACGGCACATTGCTGGCCCGGACGGGCGAGGTCAACCGGGAGATCGTGAGCCTCGCCGAGGTGCCCAAGGATGTTCAGCGGACCTTCGTGGCCGCCGAGAACAAGTCCTTCTACCACGACCAGGGCGTCGACTTCAAAGGCACCGCCCGCGGCCTGATCAACACCGTTTCCGGCAAGGGCAAGCAGGGTGGCTCGACCATCACCCAGCAGTACGTCAAGAACTACTACCTCGACGCGGACCAGACGGTCACCCGCAAGCTCAAAGAGCTGGTCATCTCGCTGAAGGTCGACCAGAAGAGAAGCAAGAGCGAGATCCTCGCCGGGTACATCAACACCAGTTACTACGGCCGCGGCGCCTACGGGATCCAGGCCGCGGCACAGGCGTACTACGGCAAGGACGCCAAGGAGCTGGACGTCACCGAGGGTGCCTACCTCGCAGCCCTGCTCCAGGCCCCGAGCCAGTACGACTGGGCCGTCGCCACCCCGAACGGGAAGGCGCTCGTCAAGGAGCGCTGGAACTACGTACTGAACAACATGGTCGACCAGCACTGGCTGGACGCCGGTGCGCGCCAGGGGATGAAGTTCAAGATTCCGCAGACCCCCAAGCCGACGCAGGGGCTCTCCGGCCAGAAGGGCTACATCGTCAACGCGGCGCGGGCGGCGGTGCAGAAGCAGGAGAACATCACCGACGCGCAGTTCGACGCCGGCGGCTGGACGATCACCGTCAACATCGACAAGAAGAAGCAGCAGCAGCTGGAGAAGTCGGTCAAGACGAAGCTGACCGACAAGCTGGACACCAAGGGGCGCAAGCTCGACCAGGACGTCCAGGCCGGTGCTGCCTCCGTCGACCCGAAGACCGGCGCCGTCCTCGCCCTGTACGGCGGACGCGGCCTGACCGAGCACTGGACGTCCAACGCCACCCGGCGCGACTACCAGCCCGCCTCCACCTTCAAGCCGATCATCCTCGCGGCCGCACTCGACCAGGAGTCGCAGACCCAGGACAACCAGCGGATCACCGCCAGCACCCGCTACGACGGCACGAGCAAGCGCCCGGTCAAGGGCAGCGAGGTCGCCTTCGCGCCGGAGAACGAGGACGACGCGGACTACGGCCAGGTCACCGTCCAGACCGCGATGAACAAGTCCATCAACTCCGTCTTCGCGCAGATGGGCGTGGACGTCGGCATGGACCGCGTGATGCAGACCGCGGGCGAACTCGGCATGGACGTGAAGGGGCTCCCGGCGGTGCCGGCGCAGACCCTCGGCTCCATGGGCGCGAGCCCGATGGAGATGGCCGGGATCTACGCGACCCTCGACAACCACGGCAAGAAGGTCACCCCGCAGATCGTGAAGTCGGCCCAGAAGCAGGGCGAGTCACCGATCAAGCTGCCCGACGCGATCGGCGACCAGGTGATCAAGCGCCAGGCCGCGGACTCCGTGACCTCCGTGCTGACCGGTGTGGTCGACGACGGCACCGCCCACCAGGCGGTGCGCGGCGCCGAGGGACTGGCCGACCAGCAGATCGCGGGCAAGACCGGCACCTCGGACGACAACAAGTCGGCCTGGTTCACCGGCTACACCCCGGACCTGGTCACCTCCGTGGGTCTCTTCGGTGAGGCGGCCTTCACCCGCACCGATGACAGCGGCAAGAAGGTGCAGGCACGCTCCCAGGTGCCCCTGAAGGGCGCCGGCGGTGGCGGCCGGGTCAACGGCGGTGG
>NZ_JAFMPZ010000414.1 GCF_017353455.1 Streptomyces laculatispora | reverse complement strand
GCCGATGCTGGCGGAGTTCGGGGCGGTGGTGGCCGGGCTGGAGTTCGGCGCCCCGTCGATCCCGGTGGTGTCGGGTGTGTCGGGTGATGTGGCTGAGGGGTGGGGTTCGGCTGAGTATTGGGTGCGGCACGTGCGGGAGGCGGTGCGGTTCGCGGATGCGGTGTCGTTCGTCGTGTCGCGGGGTGTGACGTCGTTCGTGGAGGTGGGTCCGGATGGTGTGCTGAGTGGGATGGCGCAGCAGTCGGTGGACGCGGAGTCCGCGGCGGTCTTCGCGCCGCTGGTGCGTAAGAACCGTCCCGAGGTGGCGACAGCTGTCGGGGCGTTGGGGCAGTTGCATGTGGCCGGTGTTTCGGTGGACTGGGCCCGGTACTTCGAGGGCTCGGGTGCTCGTCGTGTCGATCTGCCGACGTACGCCTTCCAGCGTGAGCGGTTCTGGATGGAAGCGGAACTCGGCGGCAACGACCCCGGCTCGTTCGGCCTGGGCACTACCGATCACCCACTCCTCGGCGCCGCCGTCACACTTCCCGGCGCGGACGGGCCCGTACTGACAGGCCGGCTCTCTCTCGACAGCCAGCCGTGGCTTGCCGACCACCGCATGGGCGCTTCCGTACTGTTCCCCGGCACGGGCCTGGTCGAATTGGCGCTCTGCGCCGGTGCGCAGGTCGGCTGCGACGTGCTCGACGAGCTGACCCTCCAGGCGCCTCTGGTGCTGCCGCCCCGCGGCGGCGTCCAGGTCCGGGTCCGGGTAGGGGACGACGACGGCACCGGTGCCAGGACCGTCACCGTGCACGCGCGGGACGAGGACGAGGAAGCGGGCGACACACCGTGGACCCTGCACGCCGACGGTGTGCTGCTCCCGGATGCGCCGGACCCCGCCCGCGACGCCGCCGACTGGCCCCCGGAGGGCGCATCCCCGGTGGAACTGGGTGACGTGTACGCCCAGTTGTCCGAGCAGGGGTACGGCTACGGGCCTGCGTTCCAGGGGCTCGACGCGGCCTGGCGGCGCGACGGCGAGATCTTCGCGGAGGTGGCCCTGCCGGAGGTGGCGGCCCCCGACGCGGCGCAGTACGGTCTGCACCCCGCCCTGCTCGACGCCGCGCTGCACGCCTCACTCCTCGACGGGTCCGACGCGATGCCCGGCGACGAGGGAACGGCGCGGCTTCCCTTCGCGTGGAAGGGTGTCCGTCTCCACGCCACGGGTGCGGCCCGGCTCCGGGTGAGGATCGCACCGTCAGGCCCCGACAGCATCACCGTGGACGGCTCGGACACGGAAGGGCGCCCCGTGTTCTCCGTGGGCGCCCTCGTCACCCGGCCGGTGGCCGTCGCGGCGACGGACGGGACGGCACAGCGCGGTTCCCTGTACTCCGTGCGATGGACGCCGCTCGCGCAGGCTCCCGCCCCGGCCGCATCCGAGGCCGTCGCCGTGAACTGGGACGACCGGCACAACGGCTCCGTGCCCGAGGCCGCCGTCCTCGTCTGGGAATGCCCGCCGCCCGCCGGCGACACGGTCTCCGGGGCCCACGAACTGACCGGCCGCGCCCTCGGTGTCGTACAGGAGTGGCTGACGGACGAGCGGTTCGCGGCCGGCAGGCTGCTCGTGGTGACCCGGGGAGCGGTCGCCCTGCCGGGCGAGACGCTCAGGCACCCGGCGGCGGCGGCGGTCGCCGGTCTGGTGCGGTCCGCCCAGACGGAGAACCCCGGCCGCATCCTGCTCATCGACACTGACACTGACATCGACGCCGACGCCGAAACACCTCTGGGCGTGGGCGTTGCCGCGTTGGCCGCCTCCGGCGAACCCGAGGTGGCGGTCCGGGAAAGCAGCCTGTGGGCGCCCCGGCTGGTCCGTGTCCCGCCCGCACGGGACACGGCGCAGCGGCCGTCGCCCGCCGTGGACGGCGGGGACCGATCCCTCCCGGCCGATGCCCCGTCGCGCGCCCCGTTCGGTGGCGACGACCCGACCGTGCTGGTCACCGGCGGTACGGGGACCCTCGGCGCCCTCGTCGCACGCCACCTCGTCACCGCGCACGGCGTCCGTCGCCTGGTGCTCACCGGCCGCCGCGGACCCGATGCGCCGGGGGCCGCCGAGCTGCGCTCCGAGCTGGCGGGCCTCGGCGCCGAGGTCACCGTCGCCGCGTGCGACCTCGGCGACCGGGAGGCCGTCCTCGCCCTGCTGACCGCGCACCCGCCGACAGCGGTCGTCCACTGCGCGGGGGTGCTGGACGATGTCACCGTCGGCTCGCTCACCACCGACCGGCTGGCCCGCGTACTGAGGCCGAAGATCGACGCGGCGTGGAACCTGCACGAACTGACGGCCCATCTGGACCTGTCCGCGTTCGTCCTCTTCTCGTCCGTCGCGGGCGTCCTCGGCAACCCGGGGCAGGCCAACTACGCCGCCGGCAACGCCTTCCTGGACGCCCTCGCCGTCCTGCGGCAGGGACTCGGCCTGCCCGGGCAGTCCCTCGCGTGGGGGCTGTGGGCCGACGGCGACGGCATGGCGAGCGGGCTGGACGACACCGATCTGCGGCGCATGAGCCGCTCCGGAGTGGAGCCCCTCGCCCCGGTCCACGCACTCGCCCTGCTGGACGAGGCCGGGCAGTCGGACGAGGCGCTGCTCCTCCCGGTCCGGCTCGACCTCAGGACCCTGCGCGCCGCGGAGCCGCCGTCGCCGATCCTGTCCGGCCTGGTACGCCGCAAGGCGCGCGCCGCCTCCGCTCCGCAGCCCCGCTCCGGCCTCGCCGCCCTGGCGCCGAAGGAGCGGTCGCGCGCCCTGCTCGACCTCGTCCGGGCCCAGGTGGCCTCCGTGCTCGGCCACGGGTCGGCGGCCGACGTGGAGCCCGGCCGGGCCTTCACCGAGATCGGGTTCGACTCCCTGACCGCGATGGAGCTGCGCAACCGGCTGGCCTCTGAGACCGGGCTGCGGCTGCCCGCCACCCTGGTCTTCGACCACCCCAACGCCCGCGCCGTCGCCGGGCATCTGGACACCCTGCTCGCGGGCGACGGCGCCACCGCCGCTGCCGCCGCGGTCGCCGCACCGTCCGACGACGGCGACCCCGTGGTCATCGTCTCCATGGCCTGCCGCTATCCCGGCGGGGTGCGCTCGCCCGAGGACCTGTGGCGGCTCGTCGACGACGGCGTCGACGCCATCACCGAGTTCCCCCGCAACCGGGGCTGGGACCTGGAACGGCTCTACGACCCCGAGTCCACCCGGCCCGGTACCTGCTACGTACGCCACGGTGGATTCCTGCACGACGCCGCCGACTTCGACCCCGGCTTCTTCGGGATCAGCCCGAACGACGCCCTGACCACCGATCCGCAGCACCGGCTGCTGCTGGAGGTGGCCTGGGAGGCGATGGAGCGGGCGACGATCGATCCGTCGGCGCTGAAGGGCACCGCGACCGGCGTCTTCACCGGCACGATGTACCACGACTACGCGGGCAACAGCGCCGCCGGATCGCTGGGCCCCGGCCGGATCTCGTACACCTTCGGTCTCGAAGGGCCCTCGTTGGCCGTCGACACCGCCTGCTCCTCGTCCCTGGTCGCACTGCACCTGGCCGCCCAGGCCGTGCGGTCGGGCGAATGCGGGCTGGCCCTGGTCGGCGGTGTGACCGTGATGTCGACCCCCGAGACGTTCATCGAGTTCGCCCGGCAGCGCGGACTGTCCCGCGACGGCCGGTGCCGCTCGTTCTCGTCGGCCGCCGACGGCGCCGCCTGGTCCGAGGGCGCGGGCATGCTCGTCATCGAACGGCTCTCCGACGCCCGCCGCAACGGGCATCCGGTCCTGGCCGTCCTGCGCGGCAGCGCCGTCAACCAGGACGGTGCCAGCAACGGACTCATGGCCCCCAACGGCCCCTCCCAGCAGCGCGTCATCCGGCAGGCCCTCGCGAACGCGGGACTCGGGACCGCCGACGTGGACGCCGTCGAGGCCCACGGCACCGGGACCACCCTGGGCGACCCCATAGAGGCGCAGGCCCTGCTCGCCACCTACGGCCAGGACCGGGCCGAGGGCAGGCCGCTGTACCTCGGCTCGGTCAAGTCGAACATCGGGCACGCCCAGGCCGCCGCCGGCATCGCCGGGGTGATCAAGATGGTCGAGGCGATGCGGCACGGCGTCCTGCCGAGCTCCCTCCACCTGGACGAGCCCTCGCCCCGGGTCGACTGGGAGACGGGCGACGTCACCCTGCTGACGGCCCCGCGCCCGTGGCCCGAACTGGACCGTCCGCGCCGCGCCGGAATCTCGTCGTTCGGCATCAGCGGCACCAACGCCCACGTGATCATCGAGGCCCCCGCGGACGATCCCGGAGCCCCTACGGACACCGGTGCCGAAGCCGCCCCCGGCGACGCCGAGAGCACCACTCCCGTGCCGTGGCTGCTGTCGGCCCGCGACCCCGAGGGCACGGCCCGCCAGGCCGGGCGGCTGCTGGCCCATCTGGAGTCCCGGCCGGGCGCGAGCACCCTCGACATCGCCCACTCCCTGGCCACCACCCGCACCTCCCTGGAACAGCGCGCCGCGCTCCTGGTCACCGACCGGGCGCAAGCCCTGCGCGATCTGGCCGTCCTCGCGGACGGCGGCTCCACCGCCTCGCTCGTGACCGCGCGGGACACCGGACGCCCGGCCGGCGGACCGACCGCCTTCCTCTTCTCCGGCCAGGGCTCCCAGCGCCTCGGCATGGGCGAGCGGCTCCACCGCGCCCACCCCGTCTTCGCGCAGGCCTTCGACGAGGCCGTCGCCGCGCTCGACCGCCACCTCGACCGGCCGCTCGCCGCCGTCATCCGCGAGGACGAAGCCGCGCTGAACCGCACCGGGTACACGCAGGCCGCACTGTTCGCCTTCGAGGTGGCCCAGTTCCGGCTGCTGGAGTCCTGGGGCGTCCACCCGGACTTCCTGGCCGGCCACTCCATCGGGGAACTGGTCGCCGCCCATGTCTGCGGGGCCCTGTCGCTGCCGGACACCGCCCGGCTGGTCGCCGCGCGCGGCATGCTGATGCAGGCGCTGCCCCGGGGCGGGGCCATGGCCGCGCTGCGGGCGAGCGAGGACGAGGTGGCACCGCTCCTCACCGGCGAGGTCGCCGTCGCCGCCGTCAACGGCCCCGAATCCGTCGTCGTGTCGGGCACCGCCGCCGCGGTGCGGGCCGTGACGGACCACTTCGCCGCACTGGGCCGCTCGGTCAAACCGCTGCGGGTGTCGCACGCCTTCCACTCGCCGCTCATGGAGCCCATGCTGGCCGACTTCGCCCGCGCGGCCGCCGGGATGACGGTGAACGAGCCGTCCGTCCCGCTCGTCTCGACCCTGACCGGGCGCGTCGTGACGGCCGCCGACCTCGCCGACCCCGGCCACTGGGTCAGGCACGTACGGGAAGCCGTGCGGTTCGCCGACGCCGTACGCACCCTGGACGAGGCGGGTGTCACCACGTACCTGGAGATCGGCCCGGACGCGGCGCTGTCCGCCCTCGGCCCCGGCTGCCTGCCCGGGACGACCACCGCCGCGTTCCTGCCGCTCTCCCGGCGCGACCGCGACGAGGCGGCGGAACTGGTGGGAGCCCTCGCGCTCGCCCACGTACGCCATGTCCCGGTCGCCTGGGCGGAGTTCTTCGCCGGCAGCGGGGCGGGCCGTATCGATCTGCCGACGTACGCGTTCCGCCGTGAGCCGTTCTGGGCGCTGCCCGAACGGGCCGGCGGCGACCTCACCGCCGCCGGACTGGGCGCGACGGAACACCCGCTGCTCGGCGCGTTCGTGGCCCTCCCCGACGGCGGCGCCCTGCTGACCGGCCGGCTGAACCGCTCCGAACTGCCCTGGCTCGACGACCACGATCTGCTGGGGACCCCCGTCCTGCCCTCCGCCGCCTTCGCCGACCTCGCCCTGAGTGCCGGAACGCAGACGGGCTGCCCCCGGCTGGACGAGCTGACCGTGACGGCGCAGCTTCCGCTGCCGGCCGGTCCCGGCGCCGCCCTGCGGGTCACCGTCGGAGCACCCGCGGACGACGGCCGCCGCACGGTCGACATCCACTCCAGGGCCCAGGGCGCGGGGGCGGGGGACGACGACGCGGCCTGGATCCGGCACGCCCGGGGCGTCCTCTCCCAGCTCGCCGCCGACCCGGCCACGGGCACGTCCGCCTGGCCGCCGTCCGGTGCCACCCCGGTGGACCCTGACACCCTCTACGACCGGCTGTTCGCCCTCGGCCACGGTCACGGCCCGGCCTTCCGTACCCTCAACGCCGCCTGGCGGCGCGGGGACGAACTCCTCGCCGACGCCGTACTCGACGAGCACACCGCCCGCGAGCAGTGCGCGCTGCACCCGGCCCTGCTCGACGCCGCCGTCCAGCTGGCCCGCTTCGGAGCGATGTCCGACGCCGCGGAGCCGGCCGACGGGGAGCCGCTGAGCCCCGCGGCCTGGACCGGCGTGCAGCTGCACCGCACCGGCGCCACCGAGCTGCGGATACGGGTCCGGCCGACCGGCCAGGACCGTGCGTCGTTCGACATCGCGGACGGCCAGGGGCAGCCCGTACTGACGGCCACCGACGTCGCCTGGAAGCCCGTCACCCGGGCCGAACTGACCACCGGCGCACCCGTGGGCGCGCTCTACCGGCTGGAGTGGGCGCCCGCGCCCGTCGACATCGCCGACCTCGGATCCAGGACCGCCGTGCTCGCCGCCGCCGGACCCCTCGACGACCCGCGCACCGGCCTCCCCTTCCCGGCCTTCGACCCGGCCGGCCCCGGGGACGGGCCCGCCCCCGACTTCGTCCTGCTGCCCCTGCCACTGCCCGCGCCCGTCGACGGCGGCGAGGTGCCGGAGGCCGTACGTACGCACAGCGCCCAAGTCCTCCATCACATGCGGGAGTTTCTCCGCCACGCACCGGACGGAGGAGCGGCCAGGCTGGTCGTCGTCACCCGGCACGCCGTCGGGGCGGGGGACGAGGCACCGGACGTCCGGCACTCGGCCGTGTGGGGCCTCGTCCGGGCGGCGCAGAGCGAACACCCCGGACGGTTCGTCCTCGCCGACGTGGACGGGCTGGACGCCTCGGCGACCGCGCTGCCGGACGCGCTCGCCACCGGCGCCGACGAACTCGCCGTCCGGGGCGGAACCGTACTCGTCCCGAAGCTGGTCCCGGCGCGGCCCGGCGGCAACGCGGCCACCCTCCCGCCCGGCGGCACCGTGCTCGTCACCGGCGGGCTCTCCGCGACGGGCGCCGAACTGGCCCGTCACCTCGTCACCGCACACGGCGCCGGCCGCGTGATCGTCGCCGGCGGCGCCACCGCACCCGGGGCGGCGGACACGCTCACGGACGGCACCGATGCCGAACTGGTCGTCAGCGACTGCGATCCCGCCGACCGCGACGCGCTCGCCGCCCTGCTGGCCGGCCTCCCCGACGGCCGGCCGCTCACCGCGGTCGTCCACTCGGGCGCCGCCGGGGAGAGCGCACCGATCGGCGAACGCACCCCGCACCTCCTCGACGAAGCACTGCGCCACGACGCCGACGCCGCCTGGAACCTGCACGAACTCACCACCGGCCTCGACCTGTCGGCCTTCGTCCTGCTCACCTCGACCCACGGCCTCGTCCACGGAGCCGGAGCGGCCCACCACGCCGCCACGCACACCTTCCTGGACGCCCTCGCCCGGCACCGGCACACCCTCGGCCTCCCCGCCACCGCCGTCGCGCTCGCCCCGGGCAGCACCACCGAGGGCCCCGTGGACGAGCACGGCTCGCCGGAGTCCGGCACCGGACTCCGGCCGCTGACCGCCGAGCGCACCACAGCACTCCTCGACGAGGCGCTGCGCACCCGGACCGCCTCCCTGCTCGCCCTCCACCCCGACCAGGGCGCCCTGCGCTCCCCGGCGGGCCACCTGCCACGCGTACTCGAAACACTGGTCCGCACCCCCGGCCGCCCCGCAACCCGTCCGGGCACCGGCCTCTCCGCCGCCGCCGACCTGCACCGACGCCTCGCCGGACGGGGCCCGGACGAACGCGGCCGCATCCTGCTGGAACTGGTCCGCTCACACGTCGCCACCCTGCTCGGCCATCCCACCCCCGAGGCGGTCGGCGCCGACCGGGCCTTCCAGGACCTCGGCTTCGACTCACTGGCCGCCGTCGAACTGCGCCGCCGGCTCGGCAGCGCCACCGGCCTCAGCCTCCCCGCCAGCCTCGTCTTCGACCACCCGGACTCCCGCGCCGTCGCGGCGCACCTCACCGGACTGATCGACGACGAGTCCGGCGAACAGGACTCCACCAAGACCCTGTTGGGGATGCTCGACCAGCTCGACGCGACCCTCACCGCCGCAGAGCCCGACGCCGGGGACCGCCCGCGCATCACCTCCCGGCTGGAAGCGCTGTTGCGCCACTGGCAGGACATCCACGGCGACGACAGCAGCCGCGCCGGGCACGAGGACGACGCACTCGACTCGGTCACCGACGACGAACTGTTCGACGTGCTGGACCAGGAGATCGGACTCCTCTAGTACGCCCACCGACACGCCTTCGCCCCGTCGCACACGCCGCCGGTCACGGCACCGGTTCCGCCCGGCACGGCTGACACCCGCACCGAGATTGGTTGAGAAACAGATGGCAACCCAGGACAAGCTTCGCGACTACCTCCAGCGGGCCACGGCCGACCTGCGGCAGGTCAAGCGCCGTCTGCGGGAGGCCGAGGCCAAGGAGCACGAGCCGATGGCGATCGTCGGCATGAGCTGCCGCTACCCGGGCGGCGTGACCTCCCCCGACCAGCTGTGGGAGCTCGTCGCCGAGGGCCGCGACGGCATCACGGCCTTTCCCGTCAACCGGGGCTGGGACGTCGACGGGCTGTACGACCCCGAACCCGCCACGCCCGGACACACCTACGCCCGCGAGGGCGGCTTCCTCCACGAGGCCGACCGGTTCGACGCCGACTTCTTCAGGATGAGCCCCAAGGACGCCCGCGAGACCGACCCCCAGCAGCGCCTGCTGCTGGAGACGTCATGGGAGGCGCTGGAGCACGCCGGAGTGGACCCGCTCTCCCTGAAGGGCTCCCTCACCGGCGTGTTCGCCGGCGTCGTCTACCACGACTACGCCACCGACGGCGGCACCGGCGGCCTGGCCAGCGTCGCCTCCGGACGCGTCTCCTACACCCTCGGGCTCCAGGGCCCGGCCGTCACCGTCGACACGGCCTGCTCGTCCTCCCTCGTCGCCCTCGACTGGGCGGTCAAGTCGCTGCGCACCGGCGAGTGCGACCTGGCCCTGGTCGGCGGCGTCACCGTGATGGCCACACCCACCTCGTTCGTCGGCTTCAGCCAGGAACGCGGCCTCGCCCCCGACGGCCGCTGCAAATCCTTCGCGGCGGCCGCCGACGGCACCGGCTGGGGCGAAGGCGTCGGCATGCTCGTCGTCGAACGGCTCAGCGAAGCCCGGCGCAAGGGACACCGCGTACTCGCCGTGGTCCGGGGCAGCGCAGTCAACTCCGACGGGGCCAGCAACGGCCTCACCGCGCCCAACGGCCCGGCCCAGCAACGGCTCATCCACCAGGCCCTCGCCGCCGCCCAGCTCACCGCCGACCAGGTCGACGCGGTTGAGGCCCACGGCACCGGCACCACCCTCGGCGACCCGATCGAGGCGCAGGCCCTGCTCGCCACCTACGGCCAGGGCCGACCCGCCGGCCGGCCGCTGTACCTGGGCTCGATCAAGTCGAACATCGGGCACGCCCAGGCCGCCGCCGGTGTCGGCGGAATCATCAAGATGGTGCAGGCCATGCGCCACGGCATCCTGCCCCGCACCCTCCACGTGGACGGCCCGACACCGAAGGCCGACTGGTCCACGGGCAACATCTCCCTGCTCACCGAAGCCATCGCCTGGCCCGACCTCGGACGCCCCCGCCGCGCCGCCGTCTCCGCCTTCGGGCTCAGCGGCACCAACGCCCACGTCATCATCGAGGAGGCGCCGGCGGCCGAGGAGGACGAACCGGCGGCCCCGCCGACCGTGACGTCCACGCTGATCCCGCTGCCGCTCTCCGCCAGGACCCCCGAAGCCCTGCGCGACCAGGCGGGCCGTGTCCTGGCCCACGTGGAGGCGCACCCGGACGCGTCGTTGCTGGATCTGGGCTATTCGCTGGCCACGACGCGTGCTGTGCTCGACCACCGTGCCGTGCTGGTGTCCGAGGATCGTGACGCTGCGGTGCGTGCGTTGTCCGATCTGGCGGCGGGCCGGGAGAGCGCGGACGCTGTCACATCGGCGGGTTCCACGGCTTCTGCGGGATCCACCGGCTCTTCGGGGTCTTCGGGTGCGTCCGCGGAGGGCCTGACGGCGTTTCTGTTCACGGGTCAGGGTGCGCAGCGGCTGGGGATGGGCCGGGAGCTGCACGAGGCGTTCCCGGTGTTCGCTGAGGCGTTCGATGCGGTGTTGGTTGAGCTGGACGCGCGGTTGGGGCGTTCGTTGCGTGAGGTGGTGTGGGGTGAGGACGCCGACCTGTTGAACGGGACGATGTTCGCGCAGGCCGGGTTGTTCGCGGTGGAGACGGCGTTGTTCCGGCTGGTGGAGTCGTGGGGGGTGCGTCCGGACTTCCTGGTGGGCCACTCGGTCGGTGAGATCACGGCCGCGCATGTCTCGGGCGTGCTGTCGCTGGCGGACGCGGCCGAACTGGTGGTGGCGCGCGGTCGGTTGATGCAGGCGCTGCCGGCGGGCGGGGTGATGGTGGCGGTGGCCGCGTCGGAGGACGAGGTGCTCGCGCTGCTGAGCGACCGGGTGGCGCTGGCCGCGGTCAACGGACCCTCGGCCGTGGTGGTGTCGGGGGCGGAGAAGGAGACGCTTGCCGTCGCGGAGCACTTCACCGCGCTGGGACGGCGGACGAAGCGGCTGAACGTGTCGCACGCCTTCCACTCGCCGCTCATGGAGCCCATGCTCGACGCCTTCCGGGAAGTCGCCGCCCGGATGACGTATCACGCACCCCGGCTGCCCGTCGTCTCCAACGTGACGGGCCGGCTCGCCGGACCCGATGACCTGACCACTCCCGAGTACTGGGTCCGCCACGTCCGCGAGGCGGTCCGGTTCCGCGACGGCGTACGCACCCTGCACGCCGAAGGGGCCCGGGTCCTCATCGAGATCGGCCCGGACGCGGCACTCACCCCCATGGCGGCCGACTGCCTGACGCCCGCCGACGGCACCCTCTGCGTCCCCGCCCTGCGCCGCGCCCGCGCCGA
>NZ_JAFMPZ010000650.1 GCF_017353455.1 Streptomyces laculatispora | reverse complement strand
GCCGTCCGGTCGTCCCCCCGGGCATCGCCGCCTTCCCCGCCCCCGGCGAGATGGCGGTCTCCCCCGCGCTCGGGAAACTCCTCGACGCCCCGGAGAACGCGCTGCTCAAGGAGCGGCTGCCGTACAAGGTGACCGGCACGATCACGGAGGCGGGGCTGCGCTCGCCCGGCGAGCTGTGGTTCTACGCCGGCAGCGACACCCTGACCAGCGCGGCGGGCGGCCACCGGATCGCCGGATACGGCGACCCCGGACCGTCCGATCCGCTGCCGCCGATGCTCATCGTGCTGGTCATCATGATCTGTGTGGTGCTGCTGGCCCCCGTGGCCATCTTCATCGCCACCGCCGTGCGCTTCGGAGGCGACCGCCGCGACCGCCGGCTCGCCGCCCTGCGCCTGGTCGGTACGGACATCCGGATGACCCGCAGGATCGCGGCCGGTGAGGCGCTCTTCGGCTCGGTGCTCGGCCTCCTCATCGGAGTGGCCGTGTTCCTGACCGGGCGCCAGTTCGTCGGTCACGTCGAGGTCTGGGACGCCAGTGCCTTCCCGTCCGACCTGGCCCCCGACGCCCGGCTGTGCGTGCTGATCGCCCTCGCCGTTCCGCTCACCGCGGTGCTCGTCACCCTGGCGGCCATGCGGTCCGTGGTGATCGAGCCGCTCGGCGTCGTACGCAACAGCCGCGGCGGCAGGCGCCGGCTCTGGTGGCGGCTGCTGCTGCCGGTCGCCGGGCTCGCGGTCTTCGGACTCACCGGCAAGGTCGAGGAGTACGGGCCCGTCAACCCGTACCCGGTCGCCGGAGGCGCGGTGCTGGTCCTGGTCGGGCTGGCCCTGCTCCTGCCCTGGCTGGTCGAGGCCTGCGTCAACCGGCTGCGCGGCGGCCCGGTCCCCTGGCAGCTGGCCACCCGCCGGCTCCAGCTGAGCAGCGGGGCGGCCTCCCGCGCGGTCAGCGGCGTCACTGTCGCCGTGGCCGGTGCGGTGGCCCTGCAGATGCTGTTCGCCGCGATGAACGACGACTTCAACAGGATCACCGGACAGGACCCGTCCCGCGCCCAGTTCTACGCCCAGTCCGAGATCGTCAGGGGCGACGCCGCCCTGCACTCGATCAAGGAGTTCCGCGCCACCAAGGGCGTCACCCAGGTCATCGGCACGGTCGAGGCGTACGCGACCAAGCCGGGAACGTACACGGACGACGAGATCCAGCCCACCACCTCGTTCACCATCGGGGACTGCGCGACCCTGCGCGAGCTCGCCCGGATCACGTCCTGCCGGGACGGCGACACCTTCGTCTCCCACCCCGCCGACAAGGGGCAGGCCGGCTGGGTCGATCAGACCGCCCGCAAGGGCAAGGTGATCGAGTTCGACACCTACGGCCGGGGCAAGCCGCTGCACTGGACGCTGCCGGCCGACTCCCGGACCGTCAGGGCCCGGACCGACCCGATGGGCGAGGAGCACTCGGGCATCCTGGTCACTCCGGGGGCGATCGACGCGCGGACCATGCCGGGAGCCTCGACCGTCTCGCAGATCCGCATCGACGAAGACGTCCCGGACGCCGCCGAGTACGTACGCAACACGGCGGCCCGGCTCGACCCCGGCATGCGCCTGGCCACCATCAACTCGGTCGAGCGCGACCGGCAGTACGCGAGCATCCAGACCGGTCTGCAGGTCGGCGCGACCGCCACTCTGCTGCTGATCGCCGCGTCCATGCTGGTCTCCCAGCTGGAGCAGTTGCGGGAGCGCAAGCGGCTGCTGTCGGTCCTGGTCGCCTTCGGCACCCGGCGGACCACCCTCGGCTGGTCGGTGCTGTGGCAGACCGCCGTCCCGGTGGTCATCGGGCTCGCGGTGGCCGTGGCGGGCGGCCTCGCCCTCGGCGCCACCCTGTGCTGGATGGTCGGCAAGGAGGTGACCGGCTGGTGGCTGTTCCTGCCGATGGTGGGCGCGGGGGCCGCCCTCATCCTCTTGGTCACCCTGTTCTCCCTGCCGCCGCTGTGGCGCATGATGCGCCCCGACGGGCTGCGCAGCGAGTAGCGCTCCGACGGCCGGCCGGGCCTGTGATCAGGACCGGCCGGCCGTCGCCACCCGCACCGGAAGCGTCGCCATCGCCCCGCGCAGCGCCTCGGCGAACTCCTCGAACTCCTCGTGCCGGGCCGCCCCCGTCCGCATCCCCAGCGCGACCCGCCGGGCGGGGGCCGGATGCGCGAAGTACCCGGTGGTGAGCGCCTCGTTGCGGGCGGTCTCGACCGTGACCGCGGTACGCGGCAGCAGCGTCACCCCGAGTCCGCCGGCCACGAGCTGCACCAGGGTGGAGAGCCCGGCCGCGGTCGTGGTGACCGGCGCACCCTCGGTGCGTCCCGCCTCCCGGCAGATGTCGAGCGCCTGGTCGCGCAGGCAGTGCCCCTCGTCCAGGAGCAGCAGCGGCAGCTCGCGCAGCGCCTCGCGCGGGATGTCGGCCCGGCCGCCGAGCCAGTGGCTGCGCTCCATCACCAGCACGAAGTCCTCCTCGAAGAGCGGGAGTTCAGTCACCCCGGGCACTCCGAGGGGCACCGCGAGCAGCAGCAGATCGAGCCGCCCGGCAGCCAGCCCCTCCAGCAGCGAGGACGTCTGCTCCTCGTGCACCTGGAGGTCGAGGTCCGGATAGCGCTCATGGACCAGCCGCAGCACGGTCGGCAGCAGGTACGGGGCGACGGTCGGGATCACGCCGAGCCTGAGCACCCCGGTGAAGGGCGCCCGCACCGCCTCGGCCTCCTCCATCAGCTCGCCGACGGCCTCCAGCACGGCGCGGGCCCGCACCGCGAGCCGCTCCCCGGCGGGTGAGAGCAGTACCTTGCGCGTCGTACGCTCGATGAGCTGGACACCCAGTGCCTCCTCCAGCGCCGACACGGCCCCGGAGAGCGCGGGCTGACTCATCCCGATTGCTGCCGCCGCGTCCCGGAAGTGCAGATGTTCCGCCACCGCCGTGAAGGCGCGCAGCTGCGAGAGGCTGGGCTGTTTGGGCCGGTTGCCCTGGTATATCCGCGCCACTGATAGGCACCTCCGATCATCACGACCGAGTGTAGCTATTTCCGTGATCAATGCACTCTGTGCCAAGGTGGAGGCCGTCCAACCCTCAGGAACTCCCCCAAAAAGGGAATTCCTACGCTGCAAGGAGAACGCGTGCTCACTGTCGGTGACAAGTTTCCCGAGTTCGATCTGACCGCCTGCGTTTCGCTGGAGAGCGGCAAGGAGTTCGAGCAGATCAACCACAAGACCTACGAGGGTCAGTGGAAGATCGTCTTCGCGTGGCCGAAGGACTTCACCTTCGTGTGCCCCACCGAGATCGCCGCCTTCGGCAAGCTGAACGAGGAGTTCGCCGACCGCGATGCCCAGATCCTCGGCTTCTCCGGTGACTCCGAGTTCGTGCACCACGCCTGGCGCAAGGACCACCCGGACCTCACCGACCTGCCGTTCCCGATGCTGGCCGACTCCAAGCACGAGCTCATGCGGGACCTCGGCATCGAGGGCGAGGACGGCTTCGCGCAGCGCGCCGTCTTCATCGTCGACCAGAACAACGAGATCCAGTTCACGATGGTGACCGCCGGTTCCGTGGGCCGTAACCCCAAGGAGGTCCTGCGGGTCCTCGACGCCCTGCAGACCGACGAGCTGTGCCCCTGCAACTGGACCAAGGGCGAGACGACCCTGGACCCGGTCGCGCTCCTCTCGGGCGAGTGAGCTGACACCCACATGGCACTCGACGAACTGAAGGCCGCCGTTCCGGACTTCGCCAAGGACCTGAAGCTGAACCTCGGTTCGGTCATCGGGAACAGCGAACTGCCGCAGCAGCAGCTCTGGGGCACCGTCCTCGCCTGCGCGATCGCCTCGCGCTCGCCGAAGGTGCTGCGCGAGCTGGAGCCGGAGGCGAAGGCCAACCTCTCCGCGGAGGCGTACACCGCCGCGAAGTCGGCCGCCGCCATCATGGCGATGAACAACGTCTTCTACCGGACCCGGCACCTGCTGTCGGACCCCGAGTACGGGACACTCCGTGCGGGCCTGCGGATGAACGTGATCGGCAAGCCGGGCGTGGAGAAGGTCGACTTCGAGCTGTGGTCGCTCGCCGTCTCCGCGATCAACGGCTGCGGCCAGTGCCTGGACTCCCACGAACAGGTGCTGCGCAAGGCCGGCGCGGACCGTGAGACCATTCAGGAAGCCGTCAAGATCGCCTCGGTGATCCAGGCGGTCGGCGTGACCCTCGAAGCCGAGGCGGTCCTCGCCGAGTAACACCAGCGGTACCCAGGTACGAGAAGGGCCCCGAGGACGACCGACCGTCCGCGGGGCCCTTCTTCCGTGTCCGCTCAGGGTTCCTTCGGCGCGTCCGCCACCGGCTCCTCGTCGCTGCCGTCGTCGATCTCGTCCGGCGGCGATCCGGGCGCCGGGGTCGGCGCCGCGTCCAGTGCGGTCGACCCGTGCGGCGGCGGCGCATGGCGCTGGGACTCCTCCTGCCCGTACGACCGGAGATAGCCGACCACGGTATTGGTCACCGCGACCAGCGGCACCGCGACGACCGCACCCCCGATGCCCGCGATCATGCCGCCCGCGGCGACCGAGAGCACCACGGCCAGCGGGTGCACGCGCACCGCGCGGCCCAGAATGAACGGCTGCAGGATGTGACCCTCGATCTGCTGCACCGCCAGGACCACCACCAGCACCATCAGTGCGGTGAACACGCCCTCGGTGACCAGCGCGACCACGACGGCCAGTGCCCCGGAGACCACCGCTCCGACGAGCGGGATGAAGGCGAAGAGGAAGATGAAGACGGCCAGCGGTACGGCCATCGGCACATTGAGGAAGTAGATCCCGAGGCCGATGAAGATCGCGTCGATCAGCGCGACTATGACCGTGCCCCGCACATAGGCGGTCAGCGTCCGCCAGGCACGCGGACCGGCTCCGGCGACCCCCGGCCGCGCCTGGGCGGGCACGAGCTTCAGTACCCAGTGCCAGATGCGTTTGCCGTCGTACAGCAGGAAGAGCGTGGAGAACATCGCCAGCAGCATCCCGGTGAGGAGCTCCACCATCACCGTGACGCCCTGGAGTCCGGCGGAGGTTATGGCCTCGGTGTTGGTGCCGACGGTGTCGCTGAGGTTCTTCGCGATGTCGTTGATCTGCTGGTCGGTGACATGGAACGGGCTGTCCAGCAGCCAGTTCTTCAGATCCTCGATACCCGTCCGCACCTTGTCGGAGAGGGTGTCGATGTTGTCCATCACCTGCCAGACCACGAACCAGCCGACCAGGCCCATGATCACGAAGCCCAGGACCGCGGTGACGGCGGTGGCCAGTCCGCGCGGCAGTCCGTACCGCCTCAGCCGGGCGACCGTCGGCTGGAGCATCGCGGTGACGAGCAGCGCGGCGACGAAGGCCAGCACCACCAGTTGCACCGCGCTGATGACCCGCATGAGCACCCAGAGGGTGCCCGCGAGCACGAGCAGCCGCCAGCCGGCCTCGGCGGCGACCCGCATCCCCCAGGGGATCGCGGCGACCGGATCGGGGCGCGCGGCGACCGAGGGGGCGTACGCGGGCGGCGGCGGCACATGATCGGCGGCGCCCATCGCGGCCCCGCCCCCCGGCTCGGTGCGGGCCGTCGCCGACGAACCCTCGCGTGCCGCCTTGTCGTCCTCGTCGTCCGCCTCGACGCGGCGTTCCTCCAGGCGCTCACCCATCCTGGTCAGTTCAGCACCCAGTTGTCCGAGCCATCCCGGCAGTTTTGACATAACGGTTCCTCTACCCCCGTCCGCACTCCCCACCGCTCCCCCCGGGAACGGTCCCGCACGACCGTACAT
>NZ_JAFMPZ010000649.1 GCF_017353455.1 Streptomyces laculatispora | reverse complement strand
CCCCCGTCCCCGGCCACGTTCTCGTCGTGGACGACGATCCGACCGTCTCCGAGGTCGTCGCCGGATACCTGACCGGTGCCGGCTACGACGTGGCCCGCGCGGCGGACGGCCCGGCCGCGCTGGAGTGCTTCGCCCGCCGCCGCGCCGACCTGGTGGTGCTGGACCTGATGCTGCCCGGCATGGACGGCTTCGAGGTCTGCCGCCGGATGCGGGCACACGGACCGGTGCCCGTGATCATGCTGACCGCGCGCGGTGACGAGGACGACCGCATCCTCGGCCTGGAGACGGGGGCGGACGACTACGTCACCAAGCCGTTCAGCCCCCGCGAACTCGTCCTGCGTGTCGACTCCGTGCTGCGCCGCGCCGGCGCGGCCGCCGTACCCGCCGGCCGCTCGGCGCTGATCGAGGGCGCGGGCCTGGTCCTCGACCCGGCGGCCAGGCGCGCGAGCCGGGACGGCCGGGTGCTGGCCCTCACCCTGCGCGAGTTCGACCTGCTCGCCTTCCTGCTGCGCCACCCGGGCCGGGTCTTCACCCGGGAGGAGCTGATGCGCGAGGTCTGGGGCTGGGACTTCGGCGACCTGTCGACCGTGACGGTTCATGTGCGCCGGCTGCGCGGCAAGGCCGAGGCGGACCCGGCCCGCCCGGAGCTGATCCGTACGGTCTGGGGTGTGGGCTACCGCCTGGACCTGCCGGCCGGCGCCCCCGACGCCTCCGGAGCGCCGTCATGACCGACATGCTCCTCATCGCGCTCTTCGCGTTCCTGGGCGCGGCGGCGGCAGGGCTGCTGGGCGCGCTCGTGCTGCGGTTCTTCCGGCACCGCTCGCTCGTCGTCTCGCTGACCGTCGTCGCCGCCGTCGCCGTGACCGCGATGCTCGCCGGGACGCTGGCCGTCGCCTGGGCGATGTTCCTGTCGCCGCACGACCTCCAGGTGGTCACGACCGTCGTCGCCATGGCTGCCGTCGTCTCGCTCCTCACCGCGATGCTGCTCGGCCGGTGGGTGGCCGCGCGGAGCCGCGACCTGACCCTCGCCGCCCGCTCCTTCGGCGACGGTGGCACCTTCGCGGCCCCCGCGGCCCCGGCCACCGCCGAACTCGCCGCGCTCACCCGCGAGCTGGCCGCCACCAGCGCCAAGCTCGACAGCTCACGCGAACGGGAGCGCGCCCTGGAGACCTCGCGACGGGAACTCGTCGCCTGGATCTCGCACGATCTGCGTACCCCGCTCGCCGGACTGCGGGCCATGTCGGAGGCGCTGGAGGACGGCATGGCCGTCGACTCGCGGCGCTATCTGCGGCAGATACGCACCGAGGTGGAGCGTATGAACGACATGGTCGGCGACCTCTTCGAGCTCTCCCGCATCCACGCCGGTTCGCTCACCCTGACCCCCACCCGGATCTCCGTGTACGACCTGGTGGGCGACGCGCTCGCCGGCGCCGACCCGCTGGCCCGCGAGCACGGCGTACGGCTGGTCGGCGACCGGATCGAGGCGGTGCCCGTCGAGGTCGACGGCAAGGAGATGAGCCGGGTCCTGGGCAACCTCCTGATCAACGCGATCCGCCGCACCCCCGCCGACGGCACCGTGGCGGTGGCCGCGCAACGCACGGGCGGCGGTGTGGTCCTGTCGGTGACCGACGGCTGCGGCGGCATCCCGGAGGAGGACCTGGCCAGGGTCTTCGACACCGGATGGCGCGGCAGCCACGCCCGTACGCCCCCGGCCGGCGCGGGTCTCGGGCTCGCCATCGTGCGCGGGATCGTCGAGGCGCACGCCGGCCGGGCCGAGGTCCGCAACGTCACCGGCGGCTGCTGCTTCGAGGTCACCCTGCCGGTGGCGTGAGCGTGCGGGGGTGGCGGACGCGGGGCAGTGGGCCGGTCAGCTCGTGGCCATGTCCCGCTGCGGGGCCGCCGCGAACTGCGCCATCCCCTCGGCGAAGCCCACCGCGGGCTTCCAGCCCAGCTCGTCGCGGAGCCGCCGGGAGTCGGCCGTGACATGGCGTACGTCCCCGAGCCGGTACTCACCGGTGACCACCGGGGCCGGGCCGCCGTGGGCCGACGCCAGCGCCGCGGCCATCTCGCCGATGGTGTGCGGCTCCCCGCTCCCGGTGTTGTACGCGGCGAAGTCGCCCGGCCGGAGCCCGGCAACGGCCTCCAGCGCCACCGCGTTCGCGGACGCCACGTCCCGCACATGGACGAAGTCCCGCCGCTGGGCGCCGTCCTCGAAGACCTGCGGCGCCTCGCCCCGGGCCAGGGACGAGCGGAAGAACGAGGCCACTCCCGCGTACGGGGTGTCGCGCGGCATCCCCGGCCCGTACACGTTGTGGTAGCGCAGCGACAGCGCCCGCCCGCCGGTGGCGCGGGCCCAGGAGGAGGCGAGGTGTTCCTGGGCGAGCTTGGTCGTCGCGTACACATTGCGCGGGTCCACGGGCGCGTCCTCGCCGACGAGCCCCGGGGTCAGCTCCGTACCGCAGGACGGGCAGAGCGGCTCGAACCGGCCCGCGGCCAGATCGGACTGCGCCCTCGGCCCCGGCCGGACCGGCCCGTGGAGCCGGCAGTCGTAGCGGCCCTCGCCGTAGACCACCATCGATCCGGCGAGCACCAGGCTCCGCACCCCGGCCGCGGCCGCGGCGGCGAGCAGCACGGCCGTCCCGAGATCGTTGCACCCGACGTACTGCGGGGCGTCCGCGAAGTCCTTGCCCAGGCCGACCATCGCCGCCTGGTGGCACACGGCGTCGATGCCGGTCAGTGCGCGGTCCACGGCCTCGCGGTCGCGCACGTCCGCCACGATCAGCCGGCTGTCGGCCCGCCGGTCCGCTCCCTCGCCGTGCGCCGAGGGGAGCAGGGCGTCGAGCACCACCGCCTCGTGCCCGGCCGATGTGAGGGTCCGGACGATCTCCGACCCGATGAACCCGGCTCCGCCGGTGACCAGTACGCGCATGAGCGCAACGCTAGGGCGCGGCGGCCGGTGGGCGCGGTTGCGCGGTCGGCACGTCACGGGACCGTAAGAACCGACCCGTTCGGCGGGACGGCTTCCGGCGTCCCCCTCTTCCCGCCCCCGGACGGCTCAGCCGAACAGGAACGCGCAGGCCGTGGCCGCGCCCAGCGCGGTCCCGGCGGTCACCTGGCCGACCGTGTGGTAGCCGAGCGCGACCCGTGACCAGCACACGGCGGCCGTCATCAGGTACCCGAACAGCCACCACGGCGAATGGACCACGGCGAGCAGGGCGACGACGGCCGAGGCGACCGAGGCGTCCACCGAGATCTTCCAGACCGTGTTCACGGCCAGCAGGACGACGGTCATCGCCCAGAGCCCGAGCATCGCGGTCAGGATGCCGGTGGGGGCGCCGCCCAGCACCATGACCGCCGAACCGGTGCCGATGGAGCCGAGGATGACGAGGAAGATCGGGGCCCGCTTGGTGCGGTCGACGACATGGCGGTCGCCCCAGGTGCCGCGTCCGCGCTCCCACTCGATGTAGCCGGCCGGGACGATCCCGGCGCACAGGGCGCCGAGCAGTCCCCACAGCAGCCCCGTCCACTCGCCCGCCGCCGCGAATCCGGTCGCGAGCATCCCGGCGAGCAGGAGATTACGTGGCTGGAAGACATCGGTCACCGTACGGGCGGTGGAGGTGGTGCGGGCGGCGGTCCCCGCGCTGTCGGCGGTGTCGGACGGGCCGGACGCGTCGGCGCTGTTGGCGGTGTCGGACGTGTCGGCGGTGCTCATGCTGTCTGCTCCTTGGCTGCTGCGGAGGACTCCAGGACCTGCCGGGCCCGTTCCGCCGTGACCGTCCGGTACGCGGCGGCGACCCGGACCAGCCAGGCGACCTCGCCGTCCTGGTCGGTCGCGTGCTGGGTGCCGACGGCGGCCGCGTCCCCCGGGGCCGCACCGTCGCCGTGGGCCGCGAGGGCCGCCTTGATCCAGTACGCGTCCGTGAGCGGTCCCGTGCGCTCCCGGTCGGTGGTGCCGGCCTCGGCGGCGGCCCCGGCGGCCGCGAGGAGGGTGTCGGGGGCGTAGTGGCGCAGCTTCTCCACCGCGTCGGCGATGTCCGCCGCCCAGCGGTCGATCCGCAGGTCCGCCGGGGTGTCGAACCGGGTCAGCTCGCGGATCAGCGATGCCGGGGGGTCGAAGGGCTGGTCGGGGAAGGCCGCCATCAACTCGTACCAGAGCGCGTGCAGTCGCACCTGGGCGCGCCAGAGCTTCGCCCGGCGGCGGACGTTGCTCAGGGCGGGGATGGAGGCGCCCACCGCGAAGAAGGTGAACAGCACGACCTGCGAGGCCTCGGTGATCTCGTCGAAGTCCAGCGCGAAGGCCTCGCTCGGCGGGTCGATCACGCTCACCCAGAGGAACAGCGTCCGGCTGACGGTGTATCCGACCCCGATGAACATCGCGAACGTCATCATGCCGAGGCCGATCCGCAGCCGGCGCAGCCCGGCGCTCGCGGTGGCCAGCGCCCACTGGTAGGCGCAGACGGCGGAGGCGGTGCCGAGGTAGAGGTAGAACACGCTCATGTAGAGCGTCGCGCCCCACTGCCCGGCGTGGTCGGCGACGAAGCGGTCCGAGGGGACGGAACGGTCGACGACCGTGAAGAACAGCACCGTCAGCAGCACCAGCGTGGCGATGGACGCCTTCGCGGCGACCTGCTGGATCAGCCGGGCGAACCGCACGTGCCGCGGGACGTCCCCGGCGTCGGCGTACTGGCCGTAGATGGCGACGATGTAGCTGAGGATGGCCAGGATCGCGACGGTCGCCGTGTAGTGCTTGATCAGCACCGAGAGGTCGGTGACGGAGCTGTCGTTGAGCCCGATGCGCACGACCCGGGTCTTGGTCCACAGGGCGGCGGCGAATCCCGCGTAGCAGCCCCACAGGGCCCGGCGGCGTCTGTCCTCCTCGTCGCCCCAGAGGGCGGCCGGCATGCGCCACAGGGCGACGGCTGTCATCAGGCCGGCTATCAGGTAGCCGGCGAGGTCGAGCGGGGTCACGGCGGACGTCCTCGGGG